>CAZJKV010000046.1:0-14879 GCA_964546765.1 uncultured Chromatiales bacterium | reverse complement strand
GCATCGCCGAGAAGCGCATCTACCCGGCGATCAACCTGAATCGCTCCGGAACGCGCCGCGAGGAACTGCTGACCGATCCTGACGAGCTGCAGAAGATGTGGATCCTGCGCAAGCTGCTGCACCCGATGGACGAACTCGCCGCGATAGAATTCCTGATCGACAAGTTGAAGGTCACCAAGAACAACGCCGAATTCTTCGACTCGATGAAGCGCTAGCGCGGTATCGCGATACTCCCCTGCTGCGTCACCATCACCCTGCCACCCGCCCCCGGCGTACCGATCAGCGCGAGCGCCTGAGTCAGTTGCGTATTCGCGGGGTCGCGCGCGCTCAAGCCTGCGTTCAGGCGGTAGCTGCCGTCCGGGTTCAGCACGACGACGCCGTCGGTCCGCAGCGGTCCGTCGTTATCCTTGATGGTCCCCCTTATTACGTCGTCGCTGGTCTCTATATCGATCGTGAAGCCGCCGAGCGTCACATTGACCGGCGGACCTGCGCCGGCGCCGGTAATCTCGACCCGGCCCTCGAGCGCCGTGATGCCGGCCTCGCCGAGGCTCGCGCGCTGCAGGTTTGCGTTGACGCGACCGGTGAGGCCCATGTCCGGCTGGCCGGCGAGCATCGTGGCGTCGTTCAGCGACATCGCGAGACGGGCGTCGCGCAGATAGTTTGTGCCGCCGAGTGAACGCCCGGCGATCGTGTCGAGGCGGCCGCTGTTTATGGACAGCACCAGCGTGAATTCAACGCGACCGGTCAGCAGCGCGGCAGGACGGAAGGTCCAGTCCAGCGGGCCGGCGGGCTGGCCTGCGATCACCGCGGTCCGGGCCTGGCCGCGCCACAAGGTGCCGTCGACCTGATATAGCGCGACAGGCAGGGCATTGTTGGCCTGCAACCAGTGCACGACCCGTGCGGCCGGCAGTTGCGCGATCACGAAGGCCAGGTAGGCGCCGATCAGTAGTGCGGCATATCCGGCGCGGAGTTTCATGGCGTCGGGCTGTGCAGGGTCAGGCGCGCGTTGACGAGGCCAGGCTGATCGCGCGCATCGACGGTGATGATCTCGATCCGGACGCCCTCGCGGGCGACCAGGTTTTCGAGCCAGGCGGTGATGTCGTCGAAGGCCGCCTGCTCGAGCTGGATCCGTACCTTGTCGGCACCTTCGGGTTCGACGCGCCTGATCGCGGGCCCGAGGCCGTGCTGGCGCGCGGTCCGGTCGCTGAGGGACAGCAGCGATGTCTGGCCGGCGCGCGCGGGACCCTGCCGGTTGCGCAATTGCCGGATTTCGCGCGCGGCCTCCTGCATCCACTGATGCGTCGCGGCCTGTTCGGCGACCGTGACGCGCAACGCGGCGACGCGCTCGCCTAGCGGTTTCCAGACCACACCGTAGAGCAGGGCGACTGTGACGAGCACGGCGCCCAGCGCGAGCAGGAATCGGTCACGGGCGCCGAGTCCCGCGAGCAGCTCTTTCATGGCGTGGCCCTCAATTGCAGGCGTGCCTCGACCCGGTCGCCGGCCGTGGTCGCGGACTGGATTTCGACCTCGAAACCGGAATCGTCGCCGAGACGCTGCTTGAGCCGGTCGAGCAACTGCAGGTTGCCGATCGACAGCGCGAGGTCGAGCCTGCCATCGCGGTAGTTGAGTCGCTGCAGCGCGATACCGTCGATCTCCTTCAATGCCGGTGCGGTCGCGCGCACCATGTCGAGAAACCCGCCGGCATCGCCGCCGCCGCCGCGCAGCGATTCGAGACCGCGTTCCATCTGGACCCGCGGATTGACGATGCGGGCCGCATCGGGAAACGCCTCGCGGAAGGTCTGTTCGATGGTCTGCTGCAGGCCGTCGCCCTCGCGACTCAGGGTGGCATGGTCATGGATCAGCAGGCCGGTATAGAGCACCAGCAGTACCGCGAGTGCGGCAGCGCTCGCTAACCATGGGCGATAGAGTCGCCCGAACTGTTCGCGCCGGTTGTAATCGCCCTGCAGCAGATCTATCGAGGCGGCTTCGTTGACATTACGCGCCATCAACATCAGCGAATCACCGTCGATGACCCGGTGCTCCGTCTCGATATCGATGCCTGCAGTCACATCCGGATCGCCGGCGTCGCCCTCGACGTAGATGATGAGGCGTTGCGGCCGCGCGTCGCCCGCTTCTTCCAGCGCATGCGCGAGGAGCGCCGCGACATTATCGCTGTCGACCGCGAAACCGGCCTGCGGCCCGGTGCGCACGATCGTGACGGACCCGTCGACCAGCAGTGTCCAGGCATCGTGCTCGAACGGAATCGCCAGGGTCTCGGGAATGACAAGGTCGGGGTCGACGCCGGCCGAACGCAGGCGTTCGAGCCACTGGTCCATGTGCGCGCGCTCGACGACCGCCACATTGAGAGCGCCGTCGGCGCCACGCGCGCCGATGGCGAAGTGAAGCTGCTCGACATCCTGCACCAGGCGGTCTTCGAGCATGAAGGGCAGAGCCTGTAACACACGCTGGCGATTACGGGCCGGGATGTTTACTTGTGCGAGGAGTAGGGATTCCGCCGGCGCGAGCAACACCCGGCGATAGCCCTGGTATTGCGCGAGCGAGTCCGCGCTGCCGGTTTCCGGCGCGTCCGGCCCCTCCGCGCCGACACGCAGCCACAGGAGCTCGTCGGCCCAGTTCCGGTCGAAGCGTATGTAGATCGTATCGCGCATCTCAATAGGTTCCCTGGGAGCGCATCACGAGGGCGACCCGCGCATCGTCACCGCGCACCACCAGGCTGTGAAGGTTGACCTGGTTTCTGCCGAAGCGGACATTGCCGTTGATCATGAAATAGTTGCTGGCGACCCCGATGCCGGCGATATTGAGCTGGCGCTCAGCCATCACGGGATGGGCCATGAAGTCCTGAACGGCCTGGTAGCCCTCTTCGCCGCGATCTTCAATCAGCTGCTCGGCCTCGGACTCGGTCAACTCCTCGACCACCGACATCAGCACCTGTGCCGTCGCGGTATTGATATTGATCGTCGTCATCCCCGGCAGCGTATGGATATGGGGCCGGATGATTTCGAAGATCTCCGGCGTGAAACCGTTGACCAATAATAACTCACTCGGATGCGTCATGGGCGAGTTTGCCGCCCTGTAGGGCGGATTCATCGCCATATAGGTGTCGTCCTCGGCGCCGTCCGGAAAGCGCTGATCCGCGTCCGGATCGATCCAGTCGAGGACGGCGTCGGTGAGTCGCTCGTCCAGAGACAGCACCCCGAGCAGCCTGCGAAAGCGGACGACTTCGGCGTCGCGCGGGGCGCCATCGGCGTCGATGAGGTTGTTCAAATTGAAGCGACCCTGGAGATCCTCTATCCAGCCGGACACCAGCGCGCCCTCGACGTCGATCGGCGGCAGAATCGTAGACCACGGTTCGCCGGGGTGATCGACCGCATTGTCGCGCCGGTCGCGTTCAAGGATCGCGCGCGCCCAGGTCTCGACGCCGAGAGCGAACAGATAGGCCTGGTCGAACTCGACGACATTCGTGGTGCGGCGAATGTCGAGGTGCTGCTTCGAGGCCATCGACACCGCGACGATCGTCGCGAGCACGGTGATCAGCATCGCGGTGATCAACGCAACCCCGGACTGTGTCCTGCGCGCAGCCGGCATCATGGCGTCGTCGCTTCGGGTTGCTGCGGTGCAGCGGCGGGATCGACGATCACCACCCCCACGCCGGGCACCCCCGGCGTGCGAAAGCGGCGCGTGATGCTGCCCCAGTCGCCGGTTTCGAGCGTGATCTCGACAACACGCGGCAGGGCATCGACCGCATGCTGCCCGTCACCGGCGGGCGGCCAGAACGCCAGCCATTCCCCGTCCTGTTTCAGGAAGCGAAACTCGAATCCGGTGACGTCGCCGAGCAGCGTGATTTCGCTGGTCCCGGTCGCCTGGGTGCGATCCAGGGTCTGCCAGCTGATCCGTTTCAGCGTGTCGTCTTCGACAAAATAGCTGACCCGCTGCAGTTCGCTACGCGGCAGGCCCGCCGGATTGCGCCAGCCGGCACGGGTGAATTCCAGCCGACCGCCGTTGCCCGCCATCGCCTCCATCGGGTCTCCGAATTCGTCCCTGACCGGGCGATTGGTCGCCTGCTCGATGTCACGTCCTATCAGCGTAAAGCCCAACTGCAGCTCGGCCAGCAGTTCCGTGCGCGCATCAACGCGCTCGCGCGCCTTGAGCACGATGTTCAGTCCGCCATAGGCCATGACCGACAGCACCGCGAAGATCGTCAGCGCGACCAGCAGCTCGATCAACGTGAACCCGGATTCCCCGCCCGATGTCTTCATGGCGCGGGCCTTGGCAGGTACGCGATAAGGCTCGCGTTCGGGTTGTCGCGGTTGCGATCGACGCGCACCTCGATGTCGAGACGGCGAATGTCGTCATCGGGCGTTGCGGAGACGGTTGCGTTCCAGAACCAGTCGCGTCCGGCCATCTCGTCGACGCCGTTCGAGACGCCGACCGCCGGCCATTGCGCGGTGGTGAGCAGTTCCGTTACGCGATTCATTGCGACGAAGTGGGCCAGTGTCCGGTCGCGCATGTGGATGGTGCTGTTGACGTGCTGTCCGGTCTCCGTGACGATGGCGGTCAGCGCAATAGCGACGATCGCGAGCGCGACCAGTATCTCGATCAGGGTAAAGCCGTTACGGACCCGGCACTCAGTCGCCATGCGTGAGCCTGCCGCCGATGTCGCCACGCATCCGGTACACTGCACTGCGGTCCTCGAAGCGGAGATCGAGCTCGAAAGGAGTCATCTCGCCGCCGGACAGTAGATAGACGCGCGGATCGCGCCGGCGTTGCGCGCCGAAGTCGAGTCGTTCGCCTTCGATCACGATCTCGAACTCCATATCGTCGGGCAGGGTGCGCGGCCGGAACACGTTGTCGTCGGCCTGCAGCCATTCACCGTTCTCCAGCACCAGGAAACGGTAGCCGTTCGACTCGAACTCGATTGCTGTCTCCCGCGACTGCAGCACCGCCTCCTGGGACGCGAGGCGAAGCAGGGCCGCGATGCGCTGCACCTCCGTCTCGAGGCGCCGTTCCGGATTTTCCCGGATCGCGAGGGTCGCGAGTCCGGCGACGATGCTGATGATCAGCACGACGACCAGGATCTCGAGCAGGGTGAATCCGCGCGAGCACCGGCGCGCCAGCCTGTTTTGCGCGTCACCGACCCGGTTGTCCATGCAAATCGCGATAAAGGGAAAACCCCTTTAATCGAGGTTCCAGTTGCCGATCTCGGCGTCTTCGCCTTCGCCGCCCGGCTGGCCGTTGCGGCCGAGCGTGAAGACATCGAACTGTCCGTGGGCCCCCGGGTGTAGATACTGGTAGGGCCGATTCCACGGATCCATCGGCGTGCGCGGCAGGTAATCGTCGACCAGCGCCTCGAGGCCCTGGTCGGTCGTCGGATAGACGTGGTGATCGAGCCGGTACATATTGAGCGCGCTCTCGATCGCGCGAATATCTGACTTTGCCTTGGTGACTCGGGCCTGTCCCGGCCGCTCCATCAGGTTCGGCACGATCACGGCCGCGAGGATGCCGAGTATGACCACGACGACGAGGATCTCGACCAGAGTGAAGCCGCGGGCTCGGCGGCCGCGACGGTGGAGGCCTTGCTTCTGCATCATTGAGTACATCATTGCATTCGTCCTTGCAGGGTCAGATGACCAGTTGATTGAGATTGAATATCGGCAGCAGGATCGCGAGCACAATCAGCAGCACGATCCCGCCCATCACCAGGATCAGAAAAGGGCCGAACAATCCGACGATGGTCTGTATCACCGACTCGAGTTCGCGCTCCTGGCTGATCGCTGCACGTTCCAGCATGACCTCGAGCCGGCCGCTCGATTCGCCGCTGGCGATCAGGTGTATAGTCATCGGCGGGAAATAGCCGCTGCGATTCAGTGACTGGTTCAGGCTCGCGCCTTCGCGTACCTGGCGCGCGGCATTCTCGACCGCCGCCTGCATCGGCAGGTTGGTCACGACTTCGGCGGAGATTCTGAGCGCGTCGAGCACCGGTACGCCGCTTTCCGCGAGGATGCTCAGCGTGCGCGCAAAGCGCGCGGCGTTCATGCCGCGGATCAGGCGCGACACCAGTGGGATGCGCAGCTGGAAGCGGTGCCAGGCGCGGCGCGGTCCCTCGCGGCGCAGCAGCAGACGCCAGACGGCGACCGCGATCACGATCAGGACCATCATGATCAAGCCCCATTCACGCGTAAAATCGCTTGCGGCGATCAGTCCGCGGGTGAGCACGGGCAGCGCCTCTCCCGTGTCCTGGAACACCGACACGACCTGCGGCACGACGTAGGCCAGCAGCAGTCCGACGACGAGTATCGCGACGACCATCACCAGCACCGGATAGATCAGGGACAGCATGACCTTCTGGCGTACGGCCTGGCGGCCCTCGGTGTAGTCCGCAAGCCGGTCGAGCACGGTGTCCAGGTGGCCGGACTGTTCACCTGCCGAGACCGTCGCACGATAGAGGTCGGGAAAGGCGCGCGGAAACGCCGCCAGCGCGGTGGCCAGCGGCTGGCCCTCCATGATCCGCGACCGCACCGCGAGCAGCATGCTCTTGAGGCGGGACTTCTCGCACTGCTCGGAGACCGCGCGCAGCGACTCCTCGATCGTCAGGCCGGATCGCACCAGGGTCGCGAACTGGCGCGTGATCAGCGCGATGTCGGCGGCGCTGGCGCCGCGCTGGAACAGCGTCCAGCGCTGCCTCCTGTTCTGACTCTGCTCGGTGACCTCGGAGACCGCGACCGGAGCCCAGCCCTTTTCGCGCAGCAGCTGGCGGATCTGGCGCGCGGTGTCCCCTTCGAGCACGCCCTTGCGTTCGCGGCCCCCGGCGTCGAGTGCAGTGTACTCATATGCGCCCATGGTCGCGCGGCCTAGTCGGATTCATGCGTGACGCGCAGCACTTCCTCATGCGTGGTGTCACCGTTGAGCACGCGCCTGATACCGTCTTCATAGATGCTTGCGTTCAGACTGTGCGCGTATTCCACCAGCTCCTGTTCCGATACGCAGTCGTGGATCATCCTGCGCATCCTTTCATTGATCTCTATGACCTCGAAGATCGCCGTGCGCCCGAGGTAGCCGATCTGGTTGCAATGCCTGCAGCCTTCGGCCGCATACAGCGTAGGCGGCTGCTCTGCGGAGACCCCGAGGTCCTCGCATTCGGACTGCGACGCGGTATAGGGGTGCTTGCAGTGCCTGCACAGCAGGCGCACGAGGCGTTGCGCCAGCACGCCGATCAGGCTCGACGACAGCAGGAACGGCTCGATACCCATGTCGCGCAGGCGCATCACTGCGCCGATCGCGCTGTTGGTGTGCAGCGTCGACAGCACAAGGTGTCCGGTCAGGCTGGCCTGTACCGCGATCTCCGCGGTCTCGAGGTCGCGTATCTCGCCGACCATGACGATGTCCGGATCCTGGCGCAGGATCGCGCGCAGCCCGCGCGCGAAGGTCATCTCGATCCGGGTCTGCACCTGGGTCTGGCTGATGCCGTCGAGATAGTATTCGATGGGATCCTCGACGGTCATGATGTTGGAGCGCATGTCGTTGAGGCGTGTCAGCATTGCGTACAGCGAGGTGGTCTTGCCCGAGCCGGTCGGCCCGGTCACCAGGATGATGCCGTGCGGCCGGTGTATGATGCGCTCGATCTGCTCGAGGTTGCCGCTTGCCATCCCGAGGTGCTCGAGGTCGAGCCTGCCCGCCTGCTTGTCGAGGAGGCGCATGACGACGCGCTCGCCGTGGCCGCAGGGCAGGGTCGAGACGCGGACATCGACCGCGCGGCCCGCGATGCGCAGCGAGATGCGGCCGTCCTGCGGCAAGCGCTTCTCGGCAATGTCGAGCTTCGCCATGACCTTGACACGCGAGACCAGGATCGGCGCGAGGACACGCGACGGCTCCAGTACCTCGCGCAGCACGCCGTCGACACGGAAGCGCACGACCAGGCGGTTCTCGTAGGGTTCGATGTGGATGTCCGAGGCGTTGATCTTGACCGCCTCGGTCAGCAGCGCGTTGATCAGGCGGATGATCGGCGCGTCATCCTCGCTCTCGAGCAGGTCTTCCGGTTCCGGCAGTTGCTGGGCGATCTGCGACAGGTCCATCTCCTCGCCCATGTCCCCCATCATCTGCATCGTCTGGGCGGTGTTCGATTCGTACGCCGATTGCAGCGTCGCGTCGAAGCGGTCCGGCGGCAGGGTGGTCAGATCGAGCGGCGCGCCGATGTAGCGACGCACCTCGCTCAGCACCTGGACCGGGACGCCTGACTTGCACAGGGTGATCGCCCGCCCGTTATCGCCGATGCCGGTGACGAGGACGCCGTGGCGCTTGGCGAACGTGAACGGCAGCATGCGGCGCTCGCCGGGAGGGCGTTCCGGCGTCTCCGTGTCGTCCTGCAATTGCTCGTCGACAACCTGCTGTGCCGCGGGGGCGAGTTCCTTTTTGAGCGCTTCGGAGTCGATCATCGGTTCAGGGCGCGCCGGTCTGTTCGAAGGTCGGCGGCAGGGCCAGCATTTCGTTGAACACCGGCATCACCGGGGCCTCGTCGCGCGGCAGCATCAGCAGGCCCTTGTCGCGCATGTCGATCTGCAGCGAGCGGATATAGTCGTACTTGCCGCTGGTGAGGTGCTGGAGCAGGCCGTCCTCGCGCAGGATCGTCGGCTTGAGGAACACCATCAGGTTGGTCTTGGCCTTGGTCGTCGCCTTGGAGCGGAACAGCCAGCCGAGCAGCGGGATGTCGCCGAGCAGCGGGACCTTCTGCTCGGTCTCCTGCAGGTCGTCGCGGATCAGCCCGCCGAGCACGACAATCTGCCCGTCGTCGACGATGATGCTGGTGCGGATCGAGCGAGTGTTGGTGATCAGGTCCACCGCGTCCGAACGTGCGCTCAGGCTGTCGATCTTCTGTTCGATATCGAGTTTGACTGCATTGCCCTCGTTGATCTGCGGTCGGACCTTCAGCGTCAGGCCGACGTTCTGGCGCTGGATGGTCTGGAACGGGTTGGCTGCCGAGGTCACGGTGCCTGCGGTCGTGAACGAGCCGGTGACGAACGGCACTTCCTCGCCGACGATGATTTCAGCCTCTTCGTTGTCGAGGGTGACCAGCGTCGGCGTGGACAGGATGTTGGTCGAGCCGTCGCTCTTCAGCGCGCGCAGTATCGCGGCGAAATTGATGTTGTTGGAATCGAAACGCCCGATGCCGAGCGTCAGGCCGCTGCCAATGCTCGGGATCTGGTTGGTCAGCACCGCGCCCGCGATTTCGCTGATGCTGCCGCCGGTGCCGGTCGTGAAATTGCTGAGGCCGACCGGTCCGTCGCCGCCGGGTGTGCCGTCGGCGATCCACTGCACGCCGAGTTCAGCGTTGAAGCTCGACGACACCTCGGCGATGACGCCCTCGACCATGACCTGCGCGCGGCGTATGTCGAGCTGCTTGATCACGGCCTCGAGCGCGCGCAGGACGTCCGGCGGCGCGGTAATCACCAGCGCGTTGGTGTTGTCGTCGGCCTGGATGTTGACCGGCATTGCGCGCGCCGGCGCCGCCGCCTCGGTCTGCTGCTGCTGCTCGATGCTGCCGCTGACGCCGGTCAGCACGGCGACCATGTCCTTGGCTTGGGCATAGCGTAAATAATAGACCGTGGTGTTGCCCTCGGTCTCGAGCGGGGTGTCGAGATGCGAGATGATCGTGCGCAGGCGCAGGCGCCCGGAAGCGCCGCCGCCGATCAGTATGCTGTTGGTCCGTTCATCGGCGATCAGCAGCGATGAGTCTTCGGAGTCGCCGGTGGCGCCCGCGCCGCGCGCCGCCTTGCGCTGCTGCTCCATCGCGTTCAGGATGCGCACGATCTCCGTGGCCGAGGCGTGGCGCAGCGTGATCACCTCGATGTCGTCGCTGGTCTGGATGTCGATGCGCCGGATGATGTTGATCATCCGGGCCACGTTCGAAGCGCGGTCGGAGATGATCAGGATGTTGCCGGGGACGTAGGCGGCGAGATGTCCCTGTTGCGGGACCAGGGGGCGCAGGATCGGCACCAGTTGCGAGGCCGAAATGTTGCGCAATTCGATGACCCGCGTCACGACCTCGTCTCCGGTGAGCCGGCCGTCGTCGACAACCGGCACCGCGAGCTGCTTGGCGTTCGCGTCCGGGATGATTTTGATGACATTGCCGCTCTCGACCGCAGAGAAGCCGTGCACGTCCAATACCGACAGGAAGACCTGGTAGACCTCGTCCTTGCTCATCGGCTTTGACGAGATAATCGTGATCTTGCCGCGCACCCGGGGGTCGACGATGAAGTTTTTCCCTGTAACTTCCGATACCGTATTGATGACGGCGGAGATATCGGCCTCCTTGAGGTTCAGGGTCACGGTATCCGCGCTTGCGGCCGGGGTCAGCAGCAGGAGTCCGGCCAGCATGCAGACGGGCAGCCACAAGCGCCCGTACCGGCCCCCGGCCGGGCTGCCGCAGGGTCGTGCGATATGTCGGGGAATGGCGTCTAACTTATCGTAGCTAAAGGACATATTGACGCACGAACGCCTTATTGTAGGGGTGGAGGCTGATAATATACTCAAGCTTATTATCGGACAATCCCTGCCCGCCCGTAATCACCAGAGGCCCTGTATCCATTATGCCACCAGAACTGGATCACATTCCGAACAACCAGTATGACAGCCGCGACGCCGAAGTACAGGCGGTCCGGGACGCCATGGCCAGTATCCTCGAGTACCGCGTCGGCAAGGATCGTTACACCGCGACGAACCGCGACTGGTTCCATGTCGTTGCCTACCTGATCCGCGACCGTCTCATTGAGCGCTGGATGCAGACCATGCGGACCTATTACATCGAGGACGCCAAGCGGGTCTATTACCTGTCGCTGGAATTCCTGATCGGACGGACGCTGAACAACAGTCTGCTGAATATCGGCATGCTCGAACCCGTCGAGAAAGCCCTGCGGGAGTTCGGGCTCAGCCTCGAGGAGATCTGCGAGATGGAGTCCGAGGCCGCGCTCGGCAACGGCGGACTCGGCCGCCTCGCGGCCTGCTTCCTCGACTCTATGGCGACGCTCGGTATCCCCGGTTACGGCTACGGCATTCGCTACGAATACGGGATGTTCCGCCAGAAGATCGAGAACGGCCGCCAGGTCGAGCACCCCGACAACTGGTTGCGCTACGGTAACCCGTGGGAGTTCCAGCGTCCCGAGGTGATCTATCCGGTGCGCTTCCACGGTCATGTCCAGGTGTCGAGTGACGAGCAGGGACGACTGCGCCATCAGTGGGTCGATGGCGACGAGGTCATCGCGGTTGCCTATGACACACCGATACCGGGATTCCACACTACCACCGTCAACAACATGCGTTTGTGGTCGGCGAGTTCGTCGCGCGATTTCGATCTCGGCTATTTCAACGAGGGCAACTACATCAAGGCAGTCGAGGCCGAGGTCGAGTCCGAGAACATCTCGCGCGTGCTCTACCCCGACGACACGACCTGGATGGGCAAGGAATTGCGGCTCAAACAGCAGTATTTCTTCGTCTGCGCCTCGCTGCAGGACATCCTGTACCGCTACACGAAATATCACGACAGTCTCGATACACTGCCGGACAAGGTCGCGATACAGCTCAACGACACCCATCCCGCGATCGCGATTCCGGAGCTGATGCGCATACTGCTCGATCTCCATAATATAGAATGGGCACGCGCCTGGAAGATCGTGACCGGCACCTTTTCCTATACCAATCACACGCTGATGCCGGAGGCGCTCGAGAGCTGGCCGGTCGCGCTGTTCGGCAAGATCCTGCCGCGTCACCTGCAGATCATCTACGAGATCAACCACAAGTTCCTGGACGAGGTCGGCCACCGCCATCCGGGCGACACCGAGCTGCTGCGGCGCATGTCCATCATTGGGGAAGGAGGGGAGCCCGCGATCCGCATGGCCCATCTCGCGATCATCGGCAGCCACAAGGTCAATGGCGTGGCGCAGCTGCACACCGATCTGATGAAGCGCACGATTTTCACTGATTTCGACCGCTACTACCCGGGCAAGTTCCTGAACAAGACAAACGGGGTGACGCCCCGGCGCTGGCTGCACCACGTGAATCCCGGCCTGTCCGCGCTGATCAGCGACCGCATCGGCCTGGACTGGACCCGGGACCTCGATCGCCTGCGCGCGCTGGAGCCGCTGTCCGCGGACCCCGGTTTCCGCGCGGCGTTTCGCGAGGTCAAGCACGGCAACAAGGCGCGCCTCGCCCGGCTGATCCGCCACCACCTCGGCACCGGTATCAGTCCAGAGGCGATGTTCGACGTCCAGGTCAAGCGCATGCACGAATACAAGCGCCAGCTCCTGAACCTGCTCCACGTCATCACCGTCTACAACCGCCTGCGTTCGGGCAAGGGCGCCGGGGACCATGTCCCGCGGGTGGTCATCTTCGCCGGCAAGGCCGCGCCCGGCTACTACATGGCGAAACTTATTATCAACCTTATCAATGACGTAGCAGAAGTGATCAACCGCGATCCGGCGATCGGAGACCTCCTGAAGGTGGTGTTCATCCCGAACTACGATGTCTCGACCGCGAGCGACATCATCCCGGCCGCCGACCTGTCCGAGCAGATCTCGACCGCCGGCATGGAGGCCTCCGGCACCGGGAACATGAAACTTGCCCTGAATGGCGCGCTGACGATCGGCACGCTGGACGGCGCGAACATCGAGATTCGCGAAGAGGTCGGAGCGGAAAACTTCTTCATCTTCGGCCATACAACGGAACAGGTCGCCGCATTGCGCCGACAGGGCTACTCCCCGTGGGACTATTATAAGAATAATAATGAGCTAAAACAGTCGCTTGACATGATCGCGGAGGGCGCCTTCTCGCCCCGGGACAATGCCCGCTACCGGCCGCTGGTCGACGCCCTGACTCACGGTGGTGACAAATACCTGGTGCTCGCGGACTACGCTCCTTATATTGAGTGCCAGCAGCGCGTCGACCAACTTTACCGTGATCCCGAGGCCTGGTCGGAGACGGCGATCCTGAATGTCGCCCGCATGGGCAAGTTCTCGAGCGACCGCACGATCCGGGAATATGCGGCGGAAATCTGGCGTACGAAACCGATACGAATCGACCCGAAGAACGCTTGAGCAGACAGAAGCCGGATAGCCCGTTCGAAGATACCGGGACACGCCTCCGCTGCGAGGCGCGTCTGGCGGCCGGCGCGGCGGCGCTGGGGGTTGCGTTCCCGTCCGGCGCAAACAAGCGCCTGCTCGATTACCTCGCCCTGCTCTACAAATGGAACCAGGCCTACAACCTGACCGCGGTCCGCGATCCGGACCAGATGGTTATCCGTCTTTTGCTCGACAGCCTGAGCATCGTCCCTTACATTAAGGGGCCGCGCGTCCTCGATGTCGGGAGCGGGCCCGGTCTGCCGGGCATACCGCTCGCGCTCGTCGTGCCCGGCTGCGACGTCGTGTTGCTGGACAGCAGCGGCAAGAAGTCCCGGTTTCAGCGTCAGGCCGTCAGCGAACTCGGCCTCGGCAATGTGACGGTCATCCAGGCGCGGGCCGAACACTACCGCCCGGAGGCGCCGTTCGATACCGTGGTCTCGCGCGCCTTCGGGGCGATCGAGGACTTCGTGGCGGTCACCGCGCGGCTGTGCCGGCCCGACGGGGTCATGCTCGCGATGAAGGGACGCTATCCGGCCGCGGAGCTCGAACGCATGCCGGACGAGTGCCGGCTGCTCGCGGTCGAGCGGCTCGCGGTACCCGGGCTCGATGCCGAGCGCTTTCTCGTGCGGCTCGCGCGCCGGGAACGGGATGGAGGCACACACTGACAATCAACTCGCGGCGGTCCGCAGGGCGTTCGAATCTATGGCAAGGATCATCGCAGTAGCCAATCAGAAGGGCGGCGTCGGCAAGACCACGACCAGCGTCAACCTGTCCGCCTGCCTCGCGGCGACGCGTCGCCGCGTGCTGCTGGTCGACCTCGACCCGCAGGGCAACGCAACGATGGGCAGCGGCGTCGACAAGGGACAGCTCGAGGTGACCGGCTGCGAGGTCCTGCTCGGCGAGCGCGCGATCGGGGACGTGACGATCGCGAACGTCGCCGCGGGTTACGCGCTGGTCCCGGCCAACGCCGACATGACCGCCGCCGAGGTCGAGCTGATGACCCATGCCGAGAGCGAGCAGCGCCTCAAGCTCGCGCTCGCGCCGGTAGTGAACCAGTACGATTACATCATCATCGACTGTCCGCCGGCGCTGAACATGCTGACCCTGAACGCACTGGTCGCGGCGCAGGGCGTCATCATCCCGATGCAGTGCGAGTACTACGCGCTCGAGGGGCTGACCGCGCTGCTCGACACCGTCGAGAAGATCCGCACCACGCTGAATTTCGACCTTCGCATCGAGGGCTTGCTGCGCACGATGTACGACCCGCGTAACAATCTCGCGACCGACGTGTCCGCCCAGTTGACCGAGCACTTCGGCGAGCAGGTGTTCAATACGATCATCCCGCGCAACGTCCGTCTCGCAGAGGCGCCGAGCCATGGCCTGCCAGCGATCATGTATGATAAGACATCGCAGGGCGCGCGCGCCTATCTCGCGCTGGCGGGCGAGATGCTGAGGCGGGAAGTCAGGGCGGCTGCGCCGACCACCGTCTGAAACGGATACGGGTATCTACGGGATGAGCGTAAAACGAAGGGGTTTGGGGCGTGGTCTGGACGCGCTGCTCGGCGCCGGCGCGCAGCCCCGCCCGCAGACGGCGGGCGCGAGCGACCCTGACGCTCCCGCCACGGTCGATGTCGCCCCGGCGAGCGAACGCCTGTCGTCGCTACCGGTCGACGTGATGCAGCGCGGCCGATTCCAGCCGCGCACCGACATGCGGCCGGAGACCAGCATCTTGTTGAGCTGCTGAACCACGGCGCT
>CAZJKV010000045.1:0-15097 GCA_964546765.1 uncultured Chromatiales bacterium | reverse complement strand
GCTCCACCGCCGGGGGCTGCGCCTCACCGGCCGGCGACTCGGCACGCGGCGGATCGACCGCCTCGGCAAGCGCCGGCGGCCATGGTATGCCGGCCATCGATGTCTCACCGCCGGGTATCGGGTCGAACGAGAGGTCGAAGCGCGGGGGACCGGTAAATAACGCCGCGGCGAACCAGGTGACGCCCGCGAGCAGGACCAGGGCGGCGCCGGCGGTCATAAATCGTACATTGCGCCGGCGCATGGCCAACATATCGCTGCGGCTGCGCCACGGTCGCGGCTTTCTTCCATTCAGCAGGTCTTCGGCGGTCCGCAGGGTCTGGCGCGGCAGGCCGTGCGCGAGCTTGTGGATGCGCCTGACCCGTGCATCGTCAAAGTCGTCCGTCTCCTTCAGGCCTGCCGCCTCGACGAGGTGGCGCAACCATTCCCCGGTATCCTCCTCGCTGAGGCGCGGCAGCGTAATCCGGTGAAAATAATCGTTTTCATACATCGAAAACGAGGGCAGGGCGAGGGTCGCGGCAAGGGCGTCCGGTGTCGCGCTGAGGATCAGGCCGAGACGGCCACCGCCCTGCGTGACCTTGCGATTCAGCTCGAACAAGGCGCGTAGCGCAAACCGCGACAGGCGGTCTGCATTGTCGACGATGACCAAGAGCGGGCCGCGCTCCGCACTCCGGCGTGCGAGCTGGGCCGCAAGCTCGCCCACGGCGCCGCCGGGCGGTGGACAATCGAAGACCTCGGCCACCCGCCCGAGCACATGCCGTTCACCAAGGGCGAGAAGCGTTTCGATGTAACAGATACCGGCCTCCGCCTCGAGCTTCCTGACAAGTCGACGCAAGAAGGTCGTCTTGCCTGCGCCCGGTTCCCCTTCTATCAGCACGACGGCGATACCGTCACGAGCCGCGGCGGCAGCGGCATCGAGCGTGTTCTGCAGCGACTCGGTGATGATGACCCGGTCTTGAGGCAGCGCGCGCACGACCGGTACGGGCGCGGCAGCGCCCTCCCCCCCGCCATCGCGCGCGGGCTCCGCAGCACCTGTCCCGTGAACGAGCGTCAGCGGCGGCGTTTTCGACTCCCTGTCCTGTCTGTAGATATTCATCGATTGCCCGGTCCGCATCCCTGCCCGCATATTAGCGCAATGCCGCTCAAACACCTATCGCGCCGGATCGAGACAGCCGCCCGGGTCGCGTGTTACGTTGATATCAGCACCTGCGCTGCCTGAATGACGATGACGACGCCATGACGACTCCCGTTCCACGCAACCGCCTCGCCGGAGAGACCAGTCCGTATCTGCTGCAGCATGCAGACAATCCCGTCGACTGGTACCCCTGGGGACCGGAGGCGCTGGAAACGGCCGCGCGCGAGGACAAGCCGATACTGCTCTCGATCGGCTATTCGGCCTGCCACTGGTGTCATGTCATGGCCCACGAGTCATTCGAACACGCGCCGACTGCGGCGCTGATGAACCGTCTGTTCGTCAATATCAAGGTCGACCGGGAGGAGCGGCCCGATCTCGACCGTATCCACCAGCTCGCGCTGCAGATGCTGTCTCGGCGTACCGGAGGGTGGCCACTTACGATGTTCCTGACCGCGGACACGCGCGTGCCGTTCTTCGGCGGGACCTATTTCCCGCGCGAGCCGCGCTACGGCATGCCGGCGTTCAGCGAGGTGTTGCAGCGCGTCTCCGACTTTTATCGGGAACAGCGCGACGCCCTCGAGGGACAGAATTCGGAACTGATGCGCATGTTCGCAACGCTCGAACGGCAGACACCCGCCGCCGGCACCCCCGAACCCTCGGTGCTCGACATGGCACGCCACCAGCTCGAGCATGGCTTCGATCCGCAACAGGGCGGTTTCAGCGGCGCGCCGAAGTTTCCCCATCCGCCGAATCTCACCCGCCTGTTGCGCCACCATGCGATGTCCCTGCGGCGCGGGGACGGCGGCGATGAAAAGGCCCTGTACATGGCGGTATTCTCGCTAGAGAAGATGGCGCAGGGCGGCATTCATGACCATCTTGGCGGCGGCTTCTGCCGCTATTCCGTCGACGCGCAGTGGATGATCCCGCACTTCGAGAAGATGCTCTATGACAACGCGCTGTTGCTGCCGCTCTACGCCGACGCCTACCGGTTGAGCCCAAACCCGCTGTTCGACGCCGTCGCGCGCGGTATCGCCGGCTGGGTCATGCGCGAGATGCAGTCACCGGAAGGCGGCTATTATTCCGCGCTCGACGCCGACAGTGAAGGCGAGGAGGGCCTGTTCTATACATGGACGCCCGGGGAGGTGCGCGCGCTGCTTGAACCCGGGGATTATCCGATCTTCGCGCGCCGCTTCGGGCTCGACGGTGAGGCGAATTTCGAGGGACGCTGGCACCTGCATGTAACCGCGGATCTGGACGCGATCGCCCGGGAATCCGGCATCGGCCCGGACGAAGCCAACAGGCGTATCGACAGGGCGCGTGCGCGACTCCTTGCGGCGCGTGCTGAACGGGTACGACCGGGCCTGGACGACAAGGTCCTGACTGCATGGAACGCGCTGATGATCCGCGGCATGATGATCGCCGCGCGCGCACCCGGACAGGAGGCGCTGCGCGCCTCCGCGGACCGCGCGATCGACTTCATCCGCGCACGACTCTGGCATGACGGACGGCTGCTCGCGACCTGGAGGGATGGCAGGGCGCGGTTGCCAGCCTATCTCGATGACTATGCATATCTGCTCGACGCCCTGCTCGAAGCCCTGCAGACCCGCTGGCGCGGTGATGATCTCGCCTTCGCGCACCAACTCGCCGATACGCTGCTCGCACACTTCGAGGATCCGCAGCAGGGCGGCTTCTTCTTCACCGCGCACGATCACGAGACGCTGATATACCGGCCAAAGTCGTTCGGCGACGACGCGCTGCCATCCGGAAACGGCGTCGCGTCCCGTGCGCTCGCGCGGCTCGGGCACCTGCTCGGCGAGACGCGATACCTCGACGCCGCCGGTCGCGCGCTCACGGCCGCATGGCCGCACATTGCGGAACTGCCCTACGCGCACAACACCCTGCTGGACGCGCTCGAGGAAACCCTGTGGCCGCCGCAAGTCGTCGTGTTGCGCGGTGACGAGGCGTCATTGCGGCCGTGGCTGGCGGCTTGTCTCGAGGATTACGCCCCGAACCGGCTCGCTGTCGCGATCCCCACCGGCGAAGGCGGGTTGCCCGAACTGCTGATGGAGCGGCGGGCACCGGCTGCGGGGGCGCTTGCCTATGTCTGTGACGGGACAGCCTGCCAGACGCCGGTCGCGTCGCTCGACGCCTTGCGGCTAGCGCTTCGTGGCGACCTGGTCACATGAACCTGTTGATGAGGAATGACATGAAAAGACTCTTGCCGATACTGCTGACATTGGCCCTGTTACCGGTCGGCACCGCCCTGGCTGCTGATTCCGCCGACCGGGAACCGCTGAATCGGGTCGAATTCCAGGTGCGCGCAGAGCGCGAGGCCGGCAACGACCTGGCCCGGGCGACACTGGCGGCGGAGAGTGAACACGGGGATCCCGCGCGTCTGGCCGCGGTGATCAACGAGACGATGCGCTGGGCGCTGGAACAGGCCCGTGTCGCCGAGGGTGTCCAGGCACGCAGCGGCGACTACCGGACCTGGCCGGTCTACACCCAGCGACGCATCACGAACTGGCGTGCGGCCCAGGAGCTGGTGCTCGAGGCCGCACAGGTCGAACACCTGAACGCGCTCATCGGTAAGCTTCAGGCGCGGCTCCAGGTGCGCAGCATGGACTTCACCATCTCGGGCGAACGGCGGCGCGGGATCGAGGAAGGGCTGACCCATGAGGCCCTGGATCACTTCCGGGAGCGTGCCGGGGCGATCGCGGAACGCCTTGGGGCGCACGGTTATGACATCGTACAGCTACAGATTCAAGACGATAGCGCCCGGCCGCCGCCGATCGCGCTGGTGCGGACCATGGGCATGCCCGAGGACAGCGCGGTCGCGAGCGAGCCGGGCACCAGTCGCATCGGCGTCACGGTGCATGCGGTGATTCGCCTGCGCGACTGAACCGGGGGTCCGACGCGGCGCCGGCATGCCCGTACTTCAGTGCCAGCCGGTCAACAGCGCATTCAGACCTGACGCGGCGCGGCGCCACAGGCCCGACTCCTCGGCGCACGCGCGGGTAATCTCGATCGACAGTACGGCGCCGTTATCTGCTGTCCGCGGCTTCGCCGCCAGTCGCGTGATCAATCCGGTCTGCGTCCGGTAGACGCGATATTGCTGTCTGGTATCGATCATGTGATAGGTCGAACTGCCGTAGCTCGCATCGAACAGAAAGTTGAAACTGCCGAGCGCCTCCGCCACGGCAACCATGTCAAGTGCAGAATCCTGCGCCAATGCGTATGCGACCTTTTGACGCTGGTTCTGCTCGGCGACATCCAGATAGCGCCCCTCGAAACGGTCGAGCCGGTACATCCCGTCGAGTCCGAGCAGGTTCGCCCAGTACTTCCACTTGATAAACTGCGACTCGATCCGCCACTGATCACCATGGATCTCGTAGAACTCCACCCGGCAATGATCCCCGGTCACCAGCTTCGCAAGATAGCGCTTGTCACCGGCCGGCTCGAAGCTGATCTCCGCAACCAGGGCCTCGCGGGTCAGGCTGTGATAGGTATAGAACCACGACGACACCAGCAGCAGCATCAGCAGGAGCAGCAGCGGAATCGACAGCAGCGAGATCTTGAGCAACCTGGCCAAGCGGCACCCCGTTCATGGTCACGAAATCGCCCGCCCATTCTAACCGGCAGGATCACTGGGGTCAGACATGTTTGATTGCCGGTGTCCGGTGGTGGAAGCCGGTGCGCCTCCCGTTTCGGGACACGCTGTGAATACATCCCTGTACGCTTGACGGCCGCATCCCTGCGGCCGACAGTCCCGAAACGGGAGGCGCACCGGCTTCAGGCGATCGCGGCAGTTATCAAACGAGTCTGACCCCAGTGATCCATGCAAGGAGCGTTCCCGCTAGATGCCTTCCCCGAACGCCTCCTTGTAGCGGGCGCGGAAGCCGTCCGGCGTGAAGTGGTGATTCTGCGTACCGTGATGCTCGATCTTGATCGCCCCCATCAGCGAGGCGATGCACCCTGTGACCTCGAGATCGAGGTCGTTCATCAGGCCGTACAGCAGGCCGGCGCGGTAGGCGTCGCCGCAGCCGGTCGGATCGACGATCGCCGAGGGCATGGCCGGCGGGATGTTTATCTGTTTCTTCGCGGTATAGATCTGCGACCCCTTGGCGCCGCGCGTCACGAACACCGCCTCGACGCGTTCCGCCATTTCGTGCGGCGACAACCCGGTGCGCTCCTGCACCAACTGCGCCTCGTAGTCGTTGACGGCGAGCCAGGTCGCCTGGTCGAGGAAGGCCTTCAGGTCGTCGCCGTTGAACATCGGCAGGCCCTGGCCGGGATCGAAGATGAACGGGATGCCGGCCTCATGGAACTGCGCCGCATGCTGCAGCATGCCGTCGCGCCCGTCCGGAGAGACGATACCGATCGAGATGCCGCGGTCGAGCGGCACCGAGTTCTCGTGCGACAGGCCCATCGCGCCGGGGTGAAAGGCAGTGATCTGGTTGTCGTCGAGATCGGTCGTGATATACGCCTGCGCGGTGAAGGTTTCGTCGAACACGCGGATCAGTTCGCGGCTGATGCCGTGTCTGTCCATCCATTCCGCATAGGGCGCGAAGTCCTTGCCGACCGCCGCCATCGGCACGCCGTCGCCGCCGAGCAGCTTCAGGTTGAATGCGATGTTGCCGGCGCAGCCGCCGAACTCGCGGCGCATCTCCGGCACCATGAACGAGACATTCAGCATGTGGATCTTGTCCGGCAGGATATGCTTCTTGAAGCGGTCCGGAAACAACATGATCGAATCGAAGGCAATCGATCCGCAGATCAGTGCAGTCATGACTTCCTCCTTATTCCCACCAGGCGAGATCGAGTTCGCGCGCGGCGCGGACATCGTCGAGCCGGCGCACCGGCAGGGTGTGGGGCGCGCCCTTGACCAGGGCGGCGTCGCTTTCGGCCTCCGCGCGAATCTTGCCCATCGCCTCGACAAAACCGTCGAGCGTCGCCTTGTCCTCGGTCTCGGTCGGTTCGATCAGAAAACACTCGGGCACGAGCAGTGGAAAATATGTAGTCGGCGCGTGATATCCGTAGTCGAGCAGTCGTTTCGCGAAATCCATCGCCGATACGCCGAGGGTTTTCTCCTCGCGCTTGAGCGTCACGATGAACTCGTGGGTTGCGCGCCGGTTCGGAAATGCGAGTTCGAAGCCTAGCGCCTTCAGCCGCACCGCGAGATAATTCGCGTTCAGCGTCGAGAACTCCGCAACCCGCTCCATGCCCTCGCGACCGAGCAGCCGCGCATAGATATAGGCACGCATCAGGATACCGGCATTGCCGGCGAAGGCCGACAGGCGGCCGATACTTTGCGGCCGGTCCTTTTCCGTGACCCAGTGATACTGCCCGTCACGCAATTCAACCATCGGCACCGGCAGAAACGGCCTCAGTTTTTCACCGACGCCGACCGGACCGGCGCCGGGGCCGCCGCCGCCGTGCGGCGTCGAGAAGGTCTTGTGCAGATTCAGGTGCACGACATCGAAACCCATGTCGCCCGGCAGCACCTTGCCGAGGATTGCATTGAGATTCGCGCCATCGTAATAGAGGAGACCGCCGGCCTCGTGTACGATTGCGGCCATCTCCTTGATGCGTCGATCGAACACGCCGAGCGTCGACGGGTTGGTCAGCATCAGTCCTGCCGTGTGCGGACCGATCGCCTTTTTCAGGGCCTCAAAATCGATGTCGCCGTCCGGTCCGGTCGGGATCTCGCGGGACTTGTAGCCGCACATCACCGCGGTCGCCGGGTTGGTGCCATGCGCCGCGTCCGGTACCAGTATCTCGGTGCGCGCGTCATCTCCGCGCGCGTCGTGATAGGCGCGGATCATCGCGACACCGGTGAATTCGCCCTGGGCACCGGCCATCGGAGTCAGCGAGACCGCCTTCATGCCGGTCACCGTCTTCAGCATCTCCTGCAGCTCGAACAGGCAGGCGAGAAAGCCCTGGCTCAGGCGCGCCGGCGCCAGCGGGTGACGATTGATCAGTCCCGGCAGGCTCGCGAGCGTATTGCAAGCGCGCGGGTTGTACTTCATCGTGCACGAGCCGAGCGGGTAGAAATGGGTATCGATCGAGAAATTTTTCTGTGACAGCCGGGTGTAATGACGCACCACCTGCAGTTCCGACACCTCGGGCAGCCGCGGCGCCTTTCCGCGCAACATGGCCGCCGGGATATCGGGCACCTTTTCGGCGCGCGGCGCCTGACCACCCGCGATCCTGCCCGTCGCGGAGCGCTCGAAAATCAGATCGGTCATCGTGACTCCGTATCAGTGAGTGGCAATCAGCCCAGCGCCGCGATGGCCGCGTCGTAATCCGGGTGCTGCGATATCTCGGACACCAGCTCGGAATGCATGACGCGGTTGTTCCCGTCGAGCACGACGACCGCGCGCGTCATGATGCCGGCCAGCGGTCCGCTGGTGATCAGCACGCCATAGTCCTCGGCAAAGCGTTGTGAGCGCATCGTCGACAGCATCGTGACGCTCTTGAGGTCCTCGGCCTCGCAGAAACGTTTCTGCGCGAACGGCAGGTCCGCAGAGACCATCAGCAACACCGCGTCCTTGCCGGTTGCAAGTTCGTTGAAGCGTCGCGTCGTCGCCGCGCAGACCGAGGTGTCGATGCTCGGGACAATATAGATCAGCTTCTTCATGCCGGTGAATTCCCCGAGCGTGCGGTCGCGCAGCGCGGTGTCTACCAGCTCGAAATCAGGAGCCGTGGCGCCGTTCGCCGGCAACTCGCCAATCGTGTTCACTGTCGCGCCCTTCAAAGTGACTGTCGCCATCGTCGTGTCCTCCAGTCGTTAGGTTCAGCCGAGCAGCAGGCCCTCGAGCGTGCTCGCATAACGCTCGATGTCTTCCGCCGTGCGGGTCTCGGTCGCGCACACCAGCAGGCAATCCCCGAGCTCCGGGAAATCATCCTTCAGTGCATGACCGCCAAGGATGCCAGCATCGGCGATGCGTTCCAGCAGGCCGCTGATCGGCCTGCCGTCAATGCGCACAACCGCCTCGTGAAAAAACGGTCGCGTGAACACCGGCGTAACGCCGTTGATCGCCGCAAGGCGATCAAGCAGCATTCGCGTATTGTGATGCGAACTCGCGGCAACCCGGTACAGGCCGTCCGCGCCCAGGATCGCAAGGTACTGCGTCGCCGCCGTCACCATCAGGCCCTGGTTGGTGCAGATGTTCGAGGTCGCCTTGGAGCGGCGGATATGCTGCTCGCGCGCCTGCAGCGTCAGCGTGAATCCCTGCCTTCCGTCGAGATCGACCGTGCGGCCGACGATGCGACCCGGCATCTGACGCACATGCTCCTGCCGGCAGCACATGTAGCCGAAATAGGGACCGCCCGACGCCAGCGGGATACCAAGCGGCTGGCCTTCGCCGCAGGCGATGTCGGCGCCCTTCCCGCCCCACTGACCAGGCGGTTTCAGTAAGGCGAGCGAGGTCGGATTCGCGACGCCGATCACCAGCATCTTTTCCCCGTGGGCCCAGTCGGTCAGCCGGTCGACGTCCTCGATGACACCGAAGTAGTTCGGCGACTGCACCACCAGACCGGCGACATCGCCCGGCACTCCGGGCAGAAGGTCCGGGTCGACTGCCCCGGTCACTGGATCGTAGTCGATGGACTCGAGCGTGATGCCCTGGTTGCCGACGATCGCCTCCGCGACCTTGCGATAGACGGGGTGCACCGTGCGCGGCACCAGCACCCGCCTCGACTTCGACACACGATTCGCCCGCACCGCCATCAGCACCGCCTCGGCCAGCGCCGACGCCCCGTCGTACAGTGACGCGTTCGACACGTCGAGGCCGGTCAGCTGCGCCATCATCGACTGGTATTCGTAGACCAGCTGCAGGCTGCCCTGGCTCGCCTCGGCCTGGTAGGGCGTATAGGCCGAATAGAACTCGCCACGCGTCGTCACTTCCCAGACCGCCGCCGGAATATGGTGCTCATAGGCGCCGGCGCCGATGAAGCACAGCGGCGTCGAGCAAGCGGCGGCGCGCTCATGCATCAGGCGAGCAACCTCCATCTCCGACAGGCCGGACGGAACCGCGTCTATACCGCGAGTGCGCAGCCCGGCGGGTATTTCATCGAACAGGGCCTCGATGGTGTCGACGCCGATGGTGTCGAGCATCTCCGCAATCTCATGTTCCGTATGCGGAATGAATGGCATGGATCAGGCATCGTCCCCGGTGATCGCCTCGGCATACGCCTCGGCGTCGAGCAGCTCGCCAACCTCGCCGTTGTCGGCGAGCTGGACGCGAAACAGCCACCCTTCGCCATAGGGATCCTTGTTGACCAGGTCCGGCCCGTCGCCGAGCGCTTCGTTCACCTCGATGATCTCGCCGCTGACCGGGCTGTAGACGTCCGATGCCGCCTTGACAGACTCGACGACGGCGCACTCCTCGCCGCCCTGGACCACGCGACCGATCTCCGGGAGTTCGATATAGACCATGTCCCCGAGCAGATCCTGGGCATGATCGGTGATCCCGATCTTCACGGTGCCGTCGCCTGCGTCTTCGACCCATTCGTGCGTCGCGGTATATTTCAAATCGGAAGGAATGTCACTCATGTGCCGGCCTCTCAATCAATCATTCAGGATAATTGTACGCATACCTTGCCGTGTCTGACGAACGGCGGTTTCACGACGATCGCCCCGAGCCTGCGCCCGCGCACATCGACCGTGCACGCGCCTTCGACATCGCGTTCCACCCGTGCCAGCGCGATCGCGCACTCGAGCACCGGGGAGAAACTCCCGCTGGTGATTTCGCCGACCTCGCGCTCGCCGACGAACACCTTCTGATGCGCGCGCAGCACGCCCTTGTCGCGCAGCACCAGTCCGACCGATTTACGGTCGACGCCATCCGCGGCCTTCATTGCCTCGAGCGCCTTGCGCCCGATGAAGTCACGATCCCCGGGACGCCAGGCGACGGTCCAGGCGAGACCAGTCTCGAGCGGCGTCGTCTCTTCGTCCATGTCCTGGCCATACAGCGCCATGCCGGCCTCGAGCCGCAGGGTGTCGCGCGCCCCGAGGCCGACCGGGGCAACGCCGGCATCGAGTAGCGCTCTCCAGAACGCCGTTGCCTGCGTGGCCGGCAACAGGATTTCGTAGCCGTCTTCGCCGGTATAGCCGGTGCGGGCGACGAACAGGGCGTCGCCCGCAACCGCGTGAAAGTTTTCGAGCGCCGCGGCGGCGGCGCGCAACTCGCCGTCGAGCACGCCGTGCACCTTGTCGCGCGCGCGCGGACCCTGCACTGCGATCAGCGCGGTGTCTGCGCGCGTCGTCAGCGTGACCGGGAAATCTCCGGCATGACGGCCGAGCCAGGCCAGGTCCTTGTCGCGTGTCGCGGCGTTGGTGATCAGGCGATAGCGGCCCGCATCCTCAAGACGATAGACGATCAGGTCATCGATGACGCCGCCCTGCGGATTCAGCATGCAGGTATACAAGGCCTGGCCCGGGCCCAGCCGGCCGGCATCGTTCGAGAACATGTGGTGGAGAAAATTCAGGGCGCCATCGCCCTGCACGTCGGTCACGGTCATGTGCGACACGTCGAACATACCCGCATCCTCGCGCACCCGCCGGTGCTCGTCGAGCTGCGAACCATAGTGCAGCGGCATGTCCCAGCCGGCAAAGTCGACGAGCTTGGCGCCGAGCCGGACATGCTCGTCATGCAGCGGTGTCATTTTTCCTGTCATGTTTCCTGCACCCGTGTGTCAGCGCTGTTGCCGTGAGCACCCCGGGATGCCTCGCGGGCCATGCACGGAAATACTATAGCCGCTGGACAGACCGGTGGATACAGACACATATTATCGGGGATTGGCGGCGTGTCCTGCCCCCGCGCAGGGCGCGGGGGCAGGCTGAGGACGTCCCGCTCAGCCGGCGTCCCTGTGATAGCCGATGAGGCGTTCGACCTCGTTCTTCGATCCGAGGATCACCGGGACACGCTGGTGCAGATCATGTGGCGCGACCTCCAGGATGCGCTCCCGGCCGGTTGTCGCCAGCCCGCCGGCCTGCTCGACGATCAGGGACATCGGGTTGGCCTCGTACATGAGGCGCAAGCGGCCTTCCTTCCCGGGATCCTTGCTGTCCTTCGGATACAGGAAGATGCCGCCGCGGGTCAGGATGCGATGCACTTCGGCCACCATAGATGCAACCCAGCGCATGTTGAAATCCTGCTTGCGCGCACCGGTCTTGCCGGCCAGGCACTCCTCGACGTAGCGCGTGACCGGCGGCTCCCAGTGGCGCGCATTCGATGTGTTGATCGCGAACTCGGTCGTAGTCTCGGGGACGCGCATCCCGGGGTGCGTCAGTACGAATTCACCGATGTTGCGATCCAGCGTGAAGCCGTTGACACCCTGTCCGGTTGTCATGACCAGCATCGTCGACGGACCGTATAGCGCATATCCGGCGCAGATCTGGCGCGTACCCGGCTGCAGGAAGTCCTTCGCAGACGGCTCCTTTACGCCATCGGGACAGCGCAGGATCGAGAAGATCGTGCCGACCGAGATGTTGACGTCGATGTTCGACGAGCCGTCGAGCGGATCGAAGACCAGCAGATACCGGCCGCGCGGATAGCCGTCGGGGATCGGGTAGATGTCCTCCATCTCCTCCGAGGCCATTGCGGCAAGATGCCCGCCCCACTCGTTGGCCTTGATCATCAGGTCGTTCGAGATCACATCGAGCTTTTTCTGGGTCTCACCCTGGACGTTCTCCTGGTCGGCGCTGCCGAGCACGCCGATCAGCGCCCCCTTGTTGACGGCATTCGAGATCGCCTTGCAGGCGGTCAGCGTATCGTTCAGGATCGCCGTGAAGTCGCCTGAGCCCTTGGCGCGGCGCTGCTCCTCGGTAATGAATTGCATGATCGTATCGCCAATCGGCATCGTGTCTTCCTCTTGAGTTATATCCACCCCGCGGCGTCCAGCCGGCAGCCACAGGGCTCTGTCAATCTATTGATTAATATAATAAATACGAAACCATCGCGGTCATGGCCGGAAAGGCTGGCGACCGGCGGCGTCCGGGGTGTCGCGACCAAACGACCCGCCATTATGCTAGGATTACGCCTGAAAATAAACCCGCCAGACCGCGAGGCGCATGAAACACCCCCAGATCGATCCCGTTGCGCTGAGCCTTGGCCCGTTCGACGTCCACTGGTACGGCCTGATGTACCTGATCGGCTTCGGCGCGGCCTGGTGGCTGGGCCGGCTGCGCGCGCGCGAGACCCCCGGCTGGGATCCGGGACAAATCGGGGACATGGTCTTCTATGGCGCGCTTGGTGTCGTGCTCGGCGGCCGTCTCGGCTATATCCTGTTCTACGACCTGCAGAGCTACCTGGACGCCCCGCTGAACGTATTGAAGCTGTGGGAAGGCGGCATGTCGTTCCATGGCGGCCTGATCGGCGTGCTGGTCGCGATCGCGCTGTTCGCGCGCCGCCACGGCAAACGCTTCTTCGAGGTCGGCGACTTCGTTGCGCCGCTGATCCCGATCGGCCTTGGCGCCGGTCGTATCGGCAACTTCATCAACGGCGAACTGTGGGGCCGGGTCAGTGAACTGCCGTGGGCGATGGTATTCGCGGACCCGCGCGCCGGCGGGCTGGCCCGGCATCCGTCCCAGCTCTACGAAGCGTTCCTCGAAGGACTGGTGCTGTTTGCGATCCTGTGGTTTTATTCACGCAAGCCGCGCCCGATGATGTCGGTTTCCGGCCTGTTCCTCCTGTGCTACGGTGTGTTCCGCTTCACGGTCGAATTCACGCGCATGCCCGATGCCCATCTCGGCTTCATCGCCGGGGACTGGATGACGATGGGACAGGTCCTGTCGCTGCCGATGATCGTCGCCGGCGCGGCGCTGATGGTATGGGCGGCGCGCGCCGCCCGTACCATCAGCGCCGCGCCGGCGGATCCGGACAGGCATGAAAAGGATAAACTGACAAAGCACAAGCGATGAAACAATATCTCGAGTTGCTGCGGCACGTCAGGGAACATGGCGTGCACAAGGAAGATCGCACCGGCACCGGGACGCTCAGCGTGTTCGGCTACCAGATGCGCTTCGACCTGTCCGATGGCTTCCCGCTGGTCACGACCAAGAAGGTTCACCTGCGCAGCATCATCCACGAGCTGCTGTGGTTTCTCGCCGGCGATACCAATATCGCCCGATTGAATGACCATGGTGTCACGATCTGGGACGAATGGGCGGACCACAACGGCGAACTCGGCCCGGTCTACGGACACCAGTGGCGGGCCTGGCCCGCGCGCGACGGCGGGACGATCGACCAGATCAGCCGGGTGGTCGAAGACATCCGGCGCAACCCGGATTCCCGCCGGCTGATCGTCAGCGCCTGGAACGTCGCCGATATCGAGCGCATGGCCCTGCCGCCCTGTCATGCGTTGTTCCAGTTCTATGTCGCAAATGGCCGGCTGTCCTGCCAGCTCTATCAGCGCAGCGCCGACATCTTCCTCGGGGTGCCGTTCAACATTGCGTCCTATGCGTTGCTGACGATGATGATCGCCCGGGTGACCGGGCTCGAGCCCGGCGAGTTCGTGCACACCTTCGGCGACGCCCATCTGTATCTGAACCACCTGGAACAGGCCGAACTCCAGCTGGCACGGACGCCGCGTGCGCAGCCGTGCATGCACCTCAATCCGGCGCGCGATACGTTGTTCGACTTCGTATACGAGGACTTCACGCTGTCCGGTTATGAACCGCACCCGGCGATCCGGGCACCGGTCGCGGTATGACATGACCATCGCGCTGATCGCGGCGATGGGGCGCAACCGGGTCATCGGCCTTGCCGGTTCGCTGCCGTGGCGGCTGCCCGCGGACCTGCGCCACTTTCGCTCGCTGACCATCGGCAAGCCGGTGCTGATGGGACGCAAGACCTTCGAGTCGATCGGCAAACCGTTGCCGGGCCGCACCAACGTCATCGTGACCCGGCGTTTCGGCTACCATGCCGAAGGTTGCCAGGTCTTCACCGACCTCGATATGGCCTTCGAGGCGTTTCGCGGCAGCGCGGAGCTGATGGTGATCGGCGGGGCGTCGATATACGGCCAGACGCTGCCACGCGCGACACGCATCTACTTGACCCTCATTGACACGGAATTCGAGGGAGACGCCTTCTTTCCGGAATATGATGCCTCGAACTGGATCCTGACCGCGCGCTCCGACCACGCGGCCGATGAAAAAAACGCTTACGATTACAGCTTCCAGGTCCTCGAACGCCGCGCGCGCGTGGCGGGTGGACCCGCGGGGCCGGATCAGCGGTAACGTTCATCCCGCGCATAATCGGGCACCTCGGTGCCCGGCGCGACATCGTCGTACCAGCCCTCGCCCTTGCGGCCTTCTTCCCGATGCTCCGGCGTGTTGCCGTTACCGTTCGCGCCCTTGCGGCGCGGTTCATCCTCCGGCGTCCCGTCTTCGGATTCGTGCAGTCCTTCAGCGATGCCGCCGGCAGGCGGTTCCACCACCGGGCGCCCGCGGGACGAGGCGATCGCCTCGAGACGCGGCACCTGGCTGCCAGCCAACTGATGGGCGCCTTGCGCAAGGTGCTCGTAGACCGCGCGGTAGTCGGCAGTCATCCGGTTGACCAGGTCGGCGGTCGTAGAAAAGTGCTCGACGACGCGGTTGCGATAGCGGTCAAGCTCTTCGCGGGCCTCGCGCAACTCCTCATCGAGTTGGGTCGAACGCTTGACCGCGTCGCTGCTCATACGGCCGATGAGAAATCCGATCGCCACGGCTGCGATCGCCAGTATCAGTACGGGTAGTGCCCATTGCATCCAGGCCATTTCTCCCCCTTTACGTTCTTTTCTGTGATCCGGTTTTCATTATCGACCCTGCCTGCGCCACGAGGCAACCTCGCATTGCTTCCCCGGCCGTCGAAAGGCTGCTACCGTAAAGCCAGCACGGAGAACGTATGACCGCCACTGGCGAACTGCATATTCACACCGATCGCGCGGCGCGGGAGCGGGTGCGCGACGAGCTGGGCTTCCGCC
>CAZJKV010000044.1:0-15469 GCA_964546765.1 uncultured Chromatiales bacterium | reverse complement strand
CCAGATCATGGCGCTGGTCGGCGAGTCCGGCTGCGGCAAGACGACGCTCGGGCGCGCGCTGCTGCGCCTGATCGAGCCGACCGCGGGCGCGATCCACTTCGACGGCAAGGACATCACCGGGCTCGACCGGCGCGCGCTGCTGCCGTACCGGCGCCTGTTGCAAGTCGTGTTCCAGGACCCGGTGTCGTCGCTGAACCCGCGCCTGACTGTCGCGACGACGCTGACCGAGCCGATGGCGGTGCACGGCATAGGCGCGAACTTTGAGGAGCGCGTCGAACTCGCGCGCGCGGTGCTCGACCGCGTGCAGATGCCGCCCGGCAGCCTGTGGCGCTACCCGCATGAATTCTCCGGCGGCCAGCGCCAGCGTATCGGCATCGCGCGCGCGCTCGCGCTGCGCCCGCGCTTCATCGTCTGCGACGAGGTCACGAGCGCCCTCGACGTCTCGGTCCAGGCCGAGGTGCTGCAACTGCTGTTGAAACTGCGCGCCGACGAACAACTGACGCTGTTGTTCATCACTCACAACATCGGCGTCGTCGAATACGTCGCCGACACGATGGCGGTCATGCATGAAGGCCGCATCGTCGAGCACGGCCCGACCGCGCGGGTCTGCGGCAGCCCGACCCACCCCTACACCCGCCAGCTGCTCGCCGCCGTCCCCCGCGTCGCCTGGCAATCGGGGTCAGAGTAGACTCCGTCTACTCTGACCCCAACGGAATGCTCTGACCCCATCCGACATGACTTCGAATAAGACAGCAAGCGAAGCGCCCTATTCCGGGCTGACGCCGGACCGGGTGCTCGATGCGATCGAGAGCCTCGGGTGGCGGGGCGACGGGCGGGTGTTCGCGTTGAACAGCTACGAGAATCGTGTCTACCATATCGGCATCGAGGACGGAGCGCCGCTGATTGCGAAGTTCTACCGGCCGGGGCGGTGGACCGATGCGGCGATCCTCGAGGAACACGCGTTCACCGCGCTGCTCGCAGACCGCGAGGTGCCGGTCGTGACGCCGCTCGTCATCGCGGGCAGGACACTGCATCCCTTCGACGGGTTCCGCTTCTCGCTGTATCCGCGCCAGCCCGGCCGCGCGCCGGAATTCGACGACCCCGACATACTCGAATGGATGGGACGCTTCATCGCGCGCATCCACGCGCTCGGCGCGCTCGCACCGTACCGCGCGCGGCCGGCGATCGACATCGAGCCCTTCGGCCGCGAGCCGCGCGACTGGCTGCTTGCCTCCGGCTTCATCCCGAATGACCTGCTCGCGGCTTGGCGCAGCGTCGTCGACCAGGCCCTCGAAGGCGTCGGGCACTGCTTCGCGCGCGCCGGCGACTATGCGACGCTGCGCCTGCATGGCGACTGCCACGCCGGCAACGTCCTGTGGGCGAACGATGGCCCGCACTTCGTCGACTTCGACGACAGCCGCATGGGACCGGCGGTGCAGGACCTGTGGATGCTGCTGTCCGGCGACCGCGCGTCGATGGAGCGCCAGATCGCCGATGTGCTGTCGGGCTACGAAGACTTCCACGAGTTCGACATGCGCGAACTGCACCTCGTCGAGGCGCTGCGCACGCTGCGGCTGATTCACTACTCGGCGTGGATCGCGCGGCGCTGGGACGACCCGGCCTTCCCGGCCGCGTTCCCGTGGTTCAACACACAGCGCTACTGGGAGGAACGGGTACTGGAACTGCGCGAGCAGATCGCGCTGATGGAAGAGCCGCCGCTGTCGCAGGCGCCGGGCATCCGCTGACCCCCGAAAAGACAAAGGCCCTCCGTCCAGGGGACGGAGGGCCTTGTCGTGCCAGGTAATCCGGGATGAACCCGATTCACCCCTGGATGAAGCTCAACCGACGATGAGCTTGCCTTTCATCATCGCGTTGTGGCCCGGGAACGGGCAGAAGAACATGTAGTCTCCGCCGGCTTCGAGCTTCGAGCCAGGGATCTTGAGCGTCGTGGATTCACCGCCGCCGACGAGCTTGGAGTTCGCGATGACGCGATCGTCGCCCGGCTTGACGTGGTTGTTGTCGATGCCGGCGGCCATACCGTCGTTCGCGACCGCCTGCATATCGGCAGCCGTGGTCACGACGAAGCCATGACCCATGGTCGCCTTCGGAAGCGCGCCGACGTGCTTGATCGTCACTTCGATCTCGGCGCAACCGGCAGCAACCTTGATCTCCTTCAGGTTGAACTGCATCGCATCGTTGCCCTCGATCTCAACCTTGCAGCCGTCTGCAAGGACGGCGGAACTGAACAGTAAGAACGCACCGACTATAAATATTTTCCTGATCATCATCGCGTCACCTTTTTAGTTTTATGCTGATTGAGTTGGAGCTGAGTCCGCCGGTATGCGCATGATGCCCAACGAGTCTGCCTTGGCCGGCGGCGAACGACCTGACTTACTTTATCCCCTTGATTGAGGGATTGAGCAAGGATATGTGGGATTTACGCAAATTGCACCTGTCGCCGAATGCGAACACCAGGCGTAAAAACAGAAACGCATAAATTACATAGTCATATTTTATACGCGCATATATTTCAACGCGATGACTGATCCATCGCAGTCATGAACCGCACACATAAAAAAACCCTCCGTCCAGCGGACGGAGGGTCTTATATCACAGCGAAATCCGGGTCTAGGCCCGTCTCTATCTCTGTAAAAAAATCAACCGACGATGAACTTGCCCTTCATCATCGCGTTGTGGCCCGGGAACGGGCAGAAGAACATGTAGTCGCCACCGGCCTCGAGCTTCGAGCCCGGGATCGTGACCGTCGTGGACTCACCACCGCCAACCAGCTTGGTAGACGCGATGACGCGATCGTCGCCCGGCGGAACGTGGTTATTGTCGATTCCGGCGCCCATGCCGGCGTTCGCGACCGCCTGCATGTCAGCGGCCGTGGTCAGTACGAAGCCATGACCCATGGTCGCCTTCGGGAGCGCGCCGACGTGCTTCACTGTCACTTCGACCTCGGCGCAGCCCGCATCCACCTTGATCTCCTTCAGGTTGAACTGCATCGCGTCGTTGCCTTCGATCGTGACCTTGCAGCCATCGGCCAGGGCGGCAGTGCTGAACAGACAGAAAACAGAAATCAACATGACTCTAATCATCATCTTGTCACCTTTACCTTGGTTGATATTTATTGAGTTGATACTTATTGGTCCTTGCCCCGAACGTTGCCGCCGGGGAAGTCAGGGTGGGTTACCAGCCCCCTCTCCCCAAATCCCCTGACCAGGGGATTACGAAAGCATACGTGGGTTTCGTAGAAAATGCACCTGAATCGTCCCGCCGCCAATCGCAAGCAGTTGTCGTCGTGGATAAAACCCGGATGATGTACGGCGATGTCACGGTGGTGCGTGTCCGAAATTTGACGCATCTCGACTTGCCGAATCATGAACCATCGATTCACTCCCTGGGTAATCAAAGTTCTCCGATCGAAATTGCAGCGAATATTCTAGAAAAGATAGTTAAAATCTCAGAAAAATATCCGATCTCGCAACTACGTTATTACATGAGAATTAAACTACCCCAATTGGGGTGGTACATTGAGGATACGATCATATATGATTTGACTGTCGGCGGGAGATGACATCTATCAATGCAACAGCAATGCAGACACGCCAATGCAGCGACACAAGCAGCGGATGAGGGCGGCAGCTTAATATTTCAAATGCGGAACAACCATAGCTTCGACATCGCCATGCCAGGAAAAACCATGAAATATTTGGTCATCATTGAAAAGGGTCCGGACAGCTTCGGCGCCTATGTCCCCGATCTTCCGGGCTGCATCGCGGCCGGCGAGACGCGCGAAGAAACGCTGCGACAGATCCACCACGCCATCAAGGCCCGAATCGCGGCGCTGCGCAATGACAACCGGCCGGTTCCGGACCCGGCCTCGTCGGTCGAGCTGATCGAGGTTACTGATCCCGCGAACTGACGCTCGCCCGGGCGCCGGCGTCCGGCAAGCACTGTATCAATGGTCCTCCCCGGGCGCGGCGAGATACCGCGACCAGTCACGATCGCGCGTGCCCGAAACAAAGAAATCCGGATTCAGCAGCGAGGCCTTGGTGTTGTAGCGCAGGGGCCGCATCGCCGTATCGGTGATCCAGCCGCCGGCCTGCTCGACGACGCACTGGGCCGCCGCGGTATCCCATTCCGATGTCGGCCCGAGCCTGGGATAGACGTCGGCACGGCCTTCCGCAACCAGACATGACTTCAGCGAGCTGCCCATGCTGACCAGTTCATGCGCGCCGAGCCTGTCGAGAAACCCCGCGAGCCGTCCGCCGGCGTGTGAGCGGCTGCCGGCGACGATGATGCGGCCGGACGACTCGAGCGGCCGTACCCGGATCGCGACCGGCGCCTCGCCGGGTTCCTGGCGCCATGCCCCATGCCCTTCACAGGCGTAGTAGCACACCCCCGAGACCGGGACGACGATGACGCCGAGCACCGGGCGGTGATCGTCGATCAGCGCGACATTGACCGTGAATTCCCCGTTGCGCTTGACGAATTCGCGGGTGCCATCGAGGGGATCGACGAGCCAGTAGCGGCGCCAGCCGGACCGCTCCTCGAACGGGATCGCGGCGGACTCCTCGGACAACACGGGCAATTCGGGCGTCAGCGCGCGCAGCCCCTCCTCCAGGATATCGTGCGCCGCCATGTCGGCCTCGGTGAGCGGTGACCGGTCTTCCTTGTGCTCGACATTGAAATCCGAATTGTAGATCTCGACGATCGCCTCACCAGCCTCGCGGGCGAGCGTGATCACCGGCGCCAGCAGTTGCGTCAGGGCCTCGTCCGAGGCCGGCGTGTCCTTGTCCATGCTTACTCCCTGTGATTCGCGGATTCGTTCGCCAGGATCTCCCTGGCCATGTACAGGGCCGCGATGCTGCGCGCCTCGGTGCAGTCGTCGCAGGCGAGCAGGCCCTGAAGGTCGTCGAGCGCCCACGGCACGACCTCGATCTCCTCGGGCTCGTCGCCCGGCAGGCGCCGTTCGTACAGGTCCTCGGCGAGGACCAGGTGGGTGATATGGCCGGAATAACCGGGGGCGAGCGTCAACGAGGCGATCCGGCGCAAGCGGTGCGCGCCGTAGCCGACCTCCTCCATCAGTTCGCGGTTCGCGGCATCGAGCAGGTCCTCGCCGTCCTCGATCCTCCCCTTCGGCAGCGCGAGTTCGTAGCGGTGTACGCCGGCGGCGTATTCCCGGATCATCAGCACGGTCGCGGGATCGCGCATCGGGATCACCAGCACCGCGCCGGCCGAGCTGCTGCGCAGGCGCTCGTAGCAGGCCTCGACGCCGTTCGAAAACCGCAGCTGCAGCTGTTCAATCCGGAACATCCGGGTCCGGGCGATGATTTCGGCGGCGATGATTTCGGGCTTGGGGCGCATGATAGACTGACGATTATAACGGCCCCTGTTGGATTCGGTTAATTTCGGATGAAATCGGTGAAAATCCCGTCGCTCACGACCGCGCAGGCCGGCCCTATGCCCGACTGGACCGGTATCGACACCGTGTTGCTCGACATGGACGGCACGCTGCTGGATCTGTATTTCGACAACGTGTTCTGGCAGGAACACCTGCCGCTGCGTTACGCCGAGATCCATGACCTCGATCCGGCCGAGGCCCGGGCGCGCCTCTATCAGCGCTTCGACGCGTTACGCGGCACGATGAACTGGTATTGCGTCGACTACTGGAGCGAGGCCCTCGAGCTCGACGTCACCGAGCTCAAGCGGGAGGTCGCGCACCTGATAGCACTCCGCCCCGACGTCCCGGATTTTCTGGGCGCGGTACGCGCGAGCGGCCGTCGCGCGGTGCTGGTCACGAACGCCCACCACAAAAGCCTCGCGATGAAGATCGAGCGCACCGGCATCGACGCGCAGCTGGACGCGGTGATCAGCGCGCACAGCGTCGGGCTGCCGAAGGAGGAGACGTCGTTCTGGGAACGGCTGCAGGCGCTGGAGACCTACGACCCCGCACGCACCCTGCTGATCGATGACAATATCGCGGTGCTCGAATCGGCGCGCCGCGGCGGCATCGCGTACCTGTTGTTCGTCGCGGCGCCGGACTCGCGCCAGGCCGCGCGGGCATGCGCGGACTTCCCGGCCCTGCACGCGTTCCGCGACATCCTCCCGCCCCCGCCACCCGCAGCGTCACAAACCCCGTAGGACGCGGTGAGCACGGCGCACCGCATCGATCACCCCCGGCCGACTACTGCCCCCAGCGCTTGTACCGCTGCTTGCAATACTTCAGCAGCGATTCATAGCTGTTGAAGAACAGCTCGAACCCCTCCTCGGCCGGCTCGTCGAATTCGCAGTCGTCGTTCGAATGGTCACGGCAGATCTGCGGGCGAGTCTCGTAGATCCCGCACATGCCGTTCGGCTGCAGGTGCAGGCAACGATTGTTTACCAGCAGGTACCAGCCGTCCTCGTCCTTGTAAATGTTGATGTCCCGGTGCGAAATCTGCCACAGCAGATGATCGAAGTCGTGCTTGGAGCGCGGCGTCTCTATCTGCTGGGTCAGGTAGGTGCAGCACTTCGAATTGGTGCAGTATCCGCACTTGTTCTCGGGCGTGATCTTCTCGGGATAGATCGGTATGACCCTGTCGCTCGTCAATGTCACTGGTCTGCAATCCTCGTCGCGGCAATAGCGAGGTATTGTACTACCAATGTGACGTAGCGAAAAACCACGCGGATCAAAGGGGTCCGACCCCTTAAGTCGTTTCAGAAACCGAGGTTGAGCCGGAGGCTGTAGCTGTTGACCTCGGCGAAGTCGGCCTGGGCGGTGACGCTGAGGAAGGGCAGCAGGCCGACGCGCATGCCGAGGTAGCTGCGGGTCTGCGAGGTGTCACGGTCGCTGAGTTGGGTGATCGTATCGACGCTCTCGCTGCCGTCGTACCAGATCTGCCCGATGCCGGCATAGGGCGTGAACAGCGCGAAGCCCTTGCTGATGCCGAGGTCGATGCCGTAGGTGGAGAGATCGAGATCATCGACGCCGATCAGCAGGCTGTAGTGGCCGCTCACCGATACCGCCGGCGTCACCGTCGAACCTTCGAGCAGGGCCTTGCGTACCTCGCCGCCGAATACCGAGATATCCCCGCTGGTCGAGCGCGAATACGCGGCGCCGATGTCGACACCGTAGGGCAGGCCCTTGCGCGCATGAAGGCGCGACATCGTCAGCCGCGACGGGGCGCTGCCGTCCCGGACCGCGAAGTTCCAGGCGCTGCGATCGATCTTGTGGCTCGTGATCGACAGGCCGAGGTCGATGCCGGTCGCGCCGAGGGGCTCGGCCGGGGCGATCGCGCCGTAGGCGGAGATGGCGGCGAGTTCGTCGACGACGGTGTTGAAATCGGACTGGGTGATCCCGTCGTCGAGCACAAAGTCGTTACCGGATGCGTGCGCGCCCGTGACGCCGGTCGCGAGCGCCCCGAAAAACAATATCGAACGAACGGTCTTCGACATATGTACGCCCCCAGGCAACTTGTGCCTGTCAACGAGTCTGACGGTTCACGTTGCCGCGAACCCGGATGCCTGTCGCAAAATCGCGATCGTGACGCGAGTGTTGCACCTACCTTAAGCCTCGCACCGCCCGTTTTCAAGCCCCGCGCCGGTCGCTGGTCCGATTGCAGGCGGTCTGCTAGTCTGGGCCGCGATGCCGCAGCCAGCCGCCGAGACCTGGATTGAGATTCGCCTCGAGGCCGCCCCGGGCCAGGCCGAGGCGTTGTCCGACGCCCTGACCGGCGCCGGCGCATTGTCGGTGACGCTGGTCGACGCCGCCGACGACCCGGTGCTGGAACCCGCGCCCGGCGAGGCCCCGCTGTGGCCCCATACCTCGGCCGTCGGGCTGTTCGACGCGGCCGTCGACGCCGACACCGTGCTGCGCCAGGTACAGGCCGCGCTGAACCTGGACGCCCCGCCCGTCGCGCACATCGATCGCATCGAGGGGCGCGACTGGGAACGGGCGCGCCTCGACGACTTGCGTCCGATGCGCTTCGGCGAACGGTTGTGGGTGTGTCCTGCCGGACGGCAGGTCGATGCCCCGGACGCAGTCACCGTGACGCTCGATCCCGGGCTCGCGTTCGGCACCGGCGCCCATCCGACGACGGCGCTGTGCCTCGAATGGCTGGACCGGCAGGTCCGGCCGGGCGACCGGTTCATCGACTACGGCTGCGGCTCCGGGATCCTCGCGATCGCCGCGGCGCGGCTCGGGGCCGCGGCGGTGCTTGCGGTCGACATCGATCCGCAGGCGCTGTATGCGACGACGGAAAACGCCCGCATCAACGGTGTCGATGACAGGATCACGGTCGCCCGCCCCGAGGCGCTCCCGGCATTCAGCGCCGACGGCTTGCTGGCGAACATCCTTGCGCGTCCGCTGATCGAACTCGCGCCACGGTTCGCGACGCTGCTCCTCCCCGGCGGGCGACTTGCGGTGTCCGGCATCCTCGCAGACCAGGCGGCCGCGGTGACGGCGGCGCTGGAGGACGCAGGGCTCGCCCTGACCGGGCAGGACGAGCGAACGGGATGGGTGCGCCTTGATGCGGTACGGCGCTGACGGCGATCCCCTATAATGCCTCCATGCTGATCACCTGTCCTCGCTGCAAGTCCATGGTGACCCTGGCCGATGACGCAGCCGGCGTGGATGATATCGTCGTGTGCAAGAATTGCGGCAACCTTTTCAGCCCGCCCCACGCGTTCGCGGACGAACCCGCGGCGGCAGCCCCCCCGGCCGGCGGGCCTGAGGCGGCGCCGGCGGTGAGTCGCCACGATCCTGCGGACATCCCGCGCCATATCCAGGCCGCAGCGCCGCACGTGCGCACCCGCAACCCGGTCTCCACGCTGTTCTGGGCACTGACCAGCCTGCTGCTGATCATGACGCTGATCACGCAGTATGCCTTTGTCGAACGCGCCGAACTCGCACGCCAGCCCCAGTTGCGGCCCTGGCTCGAATGGCTGTGCCTGAACGCCGGCTGCGATCTCCCGATGATGCACGCGCCGGAACTGATCCGGATCGCAGGACGCGACATCCGCCGCCACCCCGACATCGATGACGCCCTGATCGTCAATATCACGATCGCGAACCATGCGCCATGGGTCCAGGCCTGGCCGGTCATCGAGCTCGGCTTTTTCGACCTGCGCAACCGACCGCTGGCGCAGCGGCGATTCACTGCGCAGGAATACCTGCCGCCCAACCTGTCGATCGCGGACGGGATGCCGGTCCAGACACCGATCCGGGTCAGGCTCGATATCGTCGACCCGGGTCCCGATGCGGTCAACTTTTCGTTCGCGCTGATGTAGCCTGCCAAGCGCCTGCCGGAGGTGGGACTTTTTTCAGGGCTTTATCGCCGGACGGGGAGCGGTTATCATGGTCCGCTTTCGCCCGAAAGCCCCAGAACATCCAGATGCGGATCGGCCCCTACAAGCTTGCCAACAACCTGGTGCTCGCGCCGATGGCCGGCGTCACCGACCGTCCGTTCCGCCAGCTGTGCAGGCGGCTCGGCGCCGGACTCGCGGTCTCCGAGATGGTGTCCTGCAACTCGCTGCTGTGGGGCAGCACCAAGACGCGCCGCCGCGCCGACCACCGCGGCGAGCCCGACCCACGCTCGGTTCAGATCGCCGGCGCCGACCCTTCGATGATGGCCGAGGCTGCGCGGTACAACGTCGCCAACGGCGCCCAGATCATCGACATCAACATGGGCTGCCCCGCGAAGAAGGTGTGCAACGTCATGGCCGGTTCGGCGCTGTTGCGCGAGGAGCCGCTGGTCGTGCGCATCCTCGAGGCGGTCGTCGCTGCTGTCGATGTGCCGGTCACACTGAAGATCCGCACCGGCTGGGACACCGGCCACCGCAACGGCGTCCACATCGCGCGCATCGCCGAGGCGGCCGGGATCCAGGCCCTTGCGGTGCATGGCCGCACCCGCGCCTGCGGCTACACCGGCAACGCCGAATACGACACCATCGCCGCGATCAAGGCCGAGGTCGGCATCCCGGTCATCGCGAACGGCGACATCCGCAGCCCGGAACAGGCGAAGCAGGTCCTCGACTATACCGGCGCCGACGGTGTCATGATCGGGCGCGCCGCGCAGGGCCGGCCGTGGATCTTCCGTGCGATCGACCACTACCTGAAGTCCGGCGAGCGCCTGCCGGAGCCGCCGGTGACCTGGATCCGCGACGTCATGCTCGGCCACCTCGAGCAGCTCTACGGCTTCTACGGCGAGGACCTCGGCGTGCGCATCGCACGCAAGCACATAGGCTGGTACAGCAAGGGCCAGACCGGCGGCGCCGCGTTCCGCCAGCACATCAACCAGGCCGAGACGGTCGAGGGACAGCTCGGCGCAGTGCGCGAATTCTTCGACCGCCTCGCGGCCGATGTCGATCTTGCCGCATGAGCGCGTCCGGTCAACCCGCGCCCCTGATCCCGCTCGTTAAGGAACGGCGCGTGAAGCCGCTGTCCGACTGTGTCCGGATCGCGCTCGAGCGCTACTTTCACGACCTCGACGGCCACAAGCCGTGCCAGGACCTCTACGACTTCGTGATCAACGAGGTCGAGTTTCCGCTGCTGAAGTCGGTCATGGAGTTCACGCGCGGCAACCAGAGCCGGGCCGCCGAGATCCTCGGGATCAACCGCAGCACGTTGCGCAAAAAGCTCGAAAAACACGACCTGAACAAATAATCGCAGCCTCCCGAAGATGATCCTCTCATATTGCAGGAGACCCGCCCGATGCGGCCGGTAGCGCGCGCGCTGCTCAGCGTCTCGGACAAGGAAGGCATCGTCGACTTCGCGCGCGGCCTGCAGCAACTCGGCGTCGAGATCCTGTCGACCGGCGGTACAGCGCGGCTGCTTGCGAATCAGGGCATTGCGGTCATCGAGGTGTCCGACCATACCGGCTTTCCCGAGATGATGGACGGTCGCGTAAAGACCCTGCACCCGATGATCCACGGCGGCCTGCTCGGCCGGCGCGGCATCGACGACGAGGTCATGGCGCAGACCGGCATCGCGCCGATCGACCTGGTCGCGGTAAACCTGTATCCGTTCGCGGCGACGGTCGCGAAGCCGGACTGCAGCTTCGACGATGCGATCGAGAACATCGACATCGGCGGACCGGCGATGCTGCGCGCCGCCGCGAAGAACCATGCCGCGGTGACCGTGATCGTCGAACCGGCCGACTACCCGGCGGTGCTCGCAGAGATGCAGGCCCAGGGCGGCGCGGTCGGCGATGCGCAGCGCTTCTCGCTCGCTGTCAAGGCCTTCGAGCACACCGCGCGCTACGACGGCATGATCGCGGACTGGCTCGGCGCGATCGCGCCGGGCGGCGGGCGCCTGCGCTTCCCGCGTACCCACAACTTCCAGGCGCTGAAGGTAGCGGAACTGCGCTACGGCGAGAACCCGCATCAGCAGGCCGCATTCTACCGCGACCATGACGCGGCGGCGGGCAATGTCGCGACCGCGCAGATGATCCAGGGCAAGGCGCTGTCGTTCAACAACATCGCCGACGCCGACACCGCGCTCGAATGCGTCAAGGGCTTCGCCGAGCCGGCCTGCGTCATCGTCAAGCATGCGAACCCCTGCGGCGTCGCCGCCGGCGGTACGCTGTTAGAGAACTATGATCGCGCCTTCACGACCGACCCGACCTCGGCCTTCGGCGGCATCATCGCGTTCAACCGCCCGCTCGACGAGGAGACTGCGCGCGAGATTGTTTCGCGCCAGTTCGTCGAGGTCATCGTCGCGCCGTCTGCAGACGAGGCGGCTTGCGCCGCGCTCGCGGCGAAACCGAACGTCCGTGTGCTCGCCTGCGGCGCCTGGCCGGCCGGATCCGGCAATGGGTCCCGGGCCGGCCTCGATTACCGCCGCGTCAACAGCGGGCTACTGGTGCAGGATCGTGACACCGGCATGATCTCCCGCGACGCGCTCCGGGTCGTCAGCTCCCGCGCGCCCGACGCGCGCGAGATCGAGGACCTGCTGTTCACGTGGCAGGTTGCGAAATACGTCAAGTCGAACGCAATCGTCTTTGGTCGCGACCGGATGACGATCGGCGTCGGCGCGGGCCAGATGAGCCGGGTTTACAGCGCGCGCATCGCGGCGATCAAGGCCGCCGACGCGGGGCTCGAGGTGAAGGGGTCGGTGATGGCGTCGGACGCATTCTTCCCGTTCCGCGACGGCATCGACCACGCAGCCGAGGCCGGCGTCACCGCAGTGATCCAGCCCGGCGGCTCGATGCGCGACCCGGAGGTTATCGCCGCCGCCGACGAGCATGGCATCGCGATGGTCTTCACCGGCATGCGCCACTTCCGCCACTGAACCCCGCCTCGGTATCAGACCCTGTTAAAGGGGTCACACCCTTTTGCGTTCGATCCGCCACAGTGCGATAGCCAGCAGAAGCGGTAAAATCCCTGCATCGAACATACCAACGCCGGCGCGCGTCTCCCTCGTCGGTTCGCTGAGCGCGTAGATCCCGAGGGTCTGCGTCGTCGTGTTCCCCGCGCGATCTATCGCGAAGACCCGCAGGATCGTTGCCTCGGTCAGGTTTAGTTCGCCGTCGTAGCGCGTGCTCGATGTCGATGGCGTGCTGTTGTCGGTGGTGTAGTACAGGTCCATGCAGCCCGAGCCGGCGCCGTCGTCGCATTCCAGTTCCAGGCTCAGCGGGGCGACATAAGTCCCGCTCGGGAACGATGGCGTGACGACCGGCGGGGCGAGGTCGACGCGGTAGACCAGGTCCTGGACTGCTTCCTCGTTGCCGGCATCGTCGATCGAGAACAGGCGCACCGTGAATATCCCCGACAAGTGCTGTAGCGGGTCGACTTCGTTGGCCGGGATCGACGGCGGCGGCAGCAGCGACGCGAGCGAGACCGGTGTGTTGTAGCGCGTCGAGGCCGTCGTCGGTTCCGTACCGTTCAGGGTGTAATGGGTCGCGCAGCCGAACTCGATATTATCGTCCTCACAGAACATGACGAGCGGACTCAGCGTCGCGGCGCTGTACCACTCGTCATCCGGTAACGGCAGCGGCGTGATGACGGTGACCGGCGCCTGGTTGTCGATGGCGTAGCGTTCGGTGCGCAGGGACTCGCGATTGCCGGCCTCGTCCTCCGAGAAGAAACGCAGGGCCGTGATCTCCTGCGTTATCGGGATGTCGACCGTTTCGGTCTCGCTGCAGTCCCCGTCGACCTGCGGTTCGTCGAGCGTATCGGTATGACAGATCCTGAAACAGACGCCGCCCGGGCCCGCCTCGCACACCAGCGTCACCATTGTCAGAACCTGATGGCCGCCCCCCGGCGGGTCTGCTACCGTCACCGGCCGCGTGATCGGCAGGATGGCGATGCCCGGGACGGCCTCGCCGACAACGGTTCCGAATGCACCGCCGGCATACAACCCTTCATTGCCCGCGAGGCTCGCGATCGTGAGCGTATGCACCGTCGCGTTCGGTGCGGGATCCCAGTCCAGGACGCGCTCAAGCCCGCCCGCGGGCGCGAGCCTGAGCGCCGCGAGCCGATCGCGCGGCTCGCCCTCGACCGCGCTGAATTCACCGCCGGGATAAAGGCGAAGGCCTTCGGGATCGAGGGTAAGTGCGCGGACCGCTCCACCGGTGACATTTGCGTCGAGGGCCCCGGGCAGAATATCGCTGCCCGTCGCCTCGAACGCACCCAGATTCGAACGCGGCGCGCCGGCGAGCAACGAGAATTCGCCACCGACGTAGAGGCGTCCTTGCGCAAGCAACAGCGCGTGGACCGCGGCTCCGGTGATATCGGGATCCCATGACAACGGTCGTGCGGTGGTGATGCCGATCGCGGCAAGCCGGTTACGCACCTCGCCGCCGATCGTCGTGAATTCCCCGCCGGCGAACAGGCGCGCGTTTGTGCTGTCTACCGCGAGCGCGCGTACGGCGCCGTCCGTGTCCGGATCCCAGGGCAGCAAGGTACCGTTTGCGGGACTCACGCTGGCGATATGCCGGCGACCCTCGGCGCCGATCGACTGGAAGTCTCCGCCGACGTAGAGGTTCTGGCCGTCGGGCGTGATGGCCAGGGCGCGCACCGTCGCGTCCGGCCGCGGGGCATTGGCCCAGCCGCCTGCGAGGTTGCCGTTGATGGCATTGATCGCCGCCAGGTTTTGACGCGCCGCGCCGCGCACGCGATCGAAGTCGCCGCCGATATAGAGGATCGTGCCGCCCGCAGACAACGCCATCGCATGGACCGCGCCCGGCGTGTCGCTGCCGAGATTGACGTCGCCGACCCACAGGACCGTCCTGGATGTCAGGCTGATCGCAACGAGGTTGCGGGTCGTCGTTACGCCGCTTTCCGGATTGTTGACCGAGGCAAACTCGCCGCCGAGGAACAGGCGATCGCCGGACACGATGGCGCTGTGCACCGTCCCGTTGACCGTGTAGAACGGCTCCGGCGCCGGAGCGCCGGCGGCATGGGCGCTGCCGGTGAAAACAAGACATAGCGCGAGGCACAGGCAATGAACGATGCGGTCACGCACCGTGCGCTGCGCGACCGGCAGGCCGTTCATGCCCTTCCCCGCCTGCGCCCGCCCCATAACAGCGCCAGCGCCAGCGCGATCTCACCGGCGGACAGTGCCCCGATCTCGCCGCGCGTCCTCACGTATTCCTGCCGGCTCACCCCCTCGACGTTGCCGGCGTTGTCCCGCGAGAAGAACTGCAGCACCGTCGTATCGCGGATCACGATCGGGCCGACATAGGGCGCCGAGTCGGTCGTCGGTATCGAACCGTCGGTCGTATACCAGGTCCCGGCGCAACCGGAACGGTCGTCGCTGCAGCTCAGCGTCACGCGCAAGGTCTGGTCCTCGAATACCCGGGAGCCGGGCGTCGCGATCGTGACCGGATCCACGGTCTCGACCTCGTAGATCTCCGGGTCGCCGGGCGGCTCGACATTGCCGACCTGATCGACGGAGAAAAACCTCAGCTCCAACCCGTCCGTCATCGCGATCGGATCGATGTAGAGCGGCGAACCGGCATCGGGCACGCTGCCGTCGACCGTGTAACGTGTCTGCGCGCAACCCGAACCGTCGAAATCGTCGCAGGTGAGCCGGACCAGGCCGACGGTCACGCTGTTGAACAACCCGCCCGGCGGGTCTGCACGCGTCAGCGGCGGCTGCGCCTCCGGCGGACTGATCGGGAACGACGTCAGCAGACCCGCGGGTCCTTCCGCCGACACCGCGCAGTGGCCGCCTCCGATGTACAGGCGGAATTCCGCGGCCCCGGCGTCCTCGGTGCGGTGCAGTGCGCAGACCGCCGCCGGGACGGCGCCGAACGCCTCATCGACGATGCTCGCGTCGACGACACGGACCGCGGCGAGCCGCTCGTGCGCAATGCCGCCGGCCGTGCCGAACGCTCCGCCGAGATAGAGCGTCGAGCGATCGAACGACGGCAGGATCGCGTGGACGGCGCCGTCGAGCTGCGGATCCCAGGCGCGGGGCGTGCCGGACTGCGTATCGAGCGCGATGACGCCGGGCTGGGCGACTTCGCCGGCCGCGAAC
>CAZJKV010000043.1:0-15791 GCA_964546765.1 uncultured Chromatiales bacterium | reverse complement strand
GCCGACGGTGCGCGGCGTCGCGATGAACCCGGTCGACCACCCGCACGGCGGCGGCGAAGGTCGCACCTCCGGAGGACGTCACCCGGTATCGCCCTGGGGCACGCCGACCAAGGGTTACAAGACGCGGAGCAACAAGCGCACCGGCAAGATGATCGTACGTAAACGCAAGGCCAAGTGAGCCAGAGGTTACCGGGAAGATGCCACGTTCAGTAAAAAAGGGACCGTTCGTCGACCATCATCTGATCAGGAAGGTCGATCAGGCGGTCGCCGAAAACAGCAAGCGACCGATCAAGACCTGGTCGAGACGTTCGATGATCCTGCCCGATATGGTGGGCCTGACCATCGCCGTCCATAACGGCCGCCAGCACGTGCCGGTACTGATTTCCGAGAACATGGTCGGACACAAACTGGGCGAGTTTGCCGCGACGCGCACCTTCAAGGGCCACGTCGCCGACCGCAAGACCAAGTAGCACGCCGGAGCACAAACAGGAATCATGGAAACATACGCCAGACGCAAATTCGCGATGATTTCGGCACAGAAGTGCCGGCTGGTGGCGGACCAGATCCGCGGGCTTCCCGTGGACCGGGCGCTGAACCTGCTCGCGTTCAGCCCGAAGAAGGCTTCCGCAATGCTGAAGAAGCTGCTCGAATCAGCGATCGCCAATGCCGAGCACAATGACGGCGCGGACATCGACGAACTGAAGGTATCCAGGATCCACGTCGACGAGGGTCCGACGCACAAGCGCTCGATGCCGCGCGCACGGGGCCGTATGAACCGCATCCTCAAGCGGACCAGCCACATCACGATCGCGGTCAGCGACAAGTAGACGGGAAAGAAGCACTATGGGCCAGAAAGTACATCCTACGGGCATCCGGCTTGGCATCGTCAAGGACTGGACTTCCAAGTGGTATGCCAATTCGAAGGACTACGCCGACTACCTGCTGACGGACCTTCGCGTACGGGAGTTTCTGCGCAAGAAACTCGCGCAGGCGTCGGTCAGCCGGATCCAGATCGAGCGGCCGGCCCGTACTGCGCATATCACGATACACACCGCCAGGCCGGGCATGGTCATCGGCAAGAAGGGTGAGGATATCGAGCAGCTTCGCGAGCAGGTTGCCGCGATGATGAAGATACCGGTGAAGATCAACATCGAGGAGATCCGCAAGCCGGAACTCGACGCGCAACTGGTCGCGGAGAGCATCGCACAGCAGATTGAGCGCCGCATCATGTATCGCCGCGCGATGAAGCGCGCCGTGACCAACACGATGCGCCTCGGCGCCCAGGGTATTCGCGTAAACGTTGCCGGTCGCCTGAACGGGGCCGAGATCGCGCGCAGCGAGTGGTACAGGGAGGGGCGCGTACCGCTCCATACCCTGCGCGCCGACATCGATTACGGTTTCACCGAGGCCAACACGCCTTCCGGCGTGATCGGGGTCAAGGTCTGGGTGTTCAAGGGCGAGGTATTCGAGCGGCAGGGTCAGCAGGGCGCCGACAGCGCCGGCGAAGGCAAGGCTGAGGCCGTCTGAGGTTAACGGGGTAGCGGAATGCTTCAACCAAAGAAAACCAAGTATCGCAAGATGCACAAGGGCCGCAACCGCGGCAATGCCACGAGCGGCGAGAAGGTCAGCTTCGGCGAGTACGGACTGAAGACCATCGATCGCGGGCGCATTACCGCGCGCCAGATCGAGGCCGCCCGGCGCGCGATGACGCGCCATGTGAAGCGCGGCGGCAAGGTCTGGATCCGGGTGTTCCCGGACAAGCCGGTGACCAAGAAGCCCGTCGAGGTTCGCATGGGCAAGGGAAAGGGCAACGTCGAGTTCTGGGTCGCACTGACGCAGCCCGGCCGGGTGCTCTATGAAATGGCCGGCGTGCCGGAATCGGTGGCGCGCGAGGCATTCAAGCTGGCCGCCGCGAAGCTGCCGGTCAGAACGACATTTGTGGCGCGGACAATTTTATGACTACTGTGAAAGATCTGCGGAGCAAGACCGCTCCGGACCTGAAGCGGGAACTGCTGGATTTGCTGCGCGAACAGTTCAACCTGCGCATGCAGAAGGGGTCGGGGCAGCTGAGCCAGAATCACAGGATGAAAGTAGTGCGGCGCGACATCGCGCGCATCTACACCGTATTGAACGAGCAGAGGAAGAGCGAGGCGTCATGACCGAGCAGGCCGATAAGACAGTCCGGAACGTGACCGGCCGCGTAGTCAGTAACAAGATGGACAAGACCATCACCGTGCTGATCGAGCGCCGGGTGCCTCACCCCCTGTATCGCAAGTACGTGCGCCGCTCAACCAAGCTGCACGCGCATGACGAGAAAAACGAGTGTCGCGAGGGCGACATGGTGATGATCGTGCAGTCGCGCCCGATTTCGAAGACCAAGGCCTGGCGACTGGTCAAGATCGTCGAGCGCGGCGAGGAAGTCTGAGACTCTGAACGGATTTCGATGGAGATATTGCAATGATTCAGATGCAGACAAGGCTCTACGTGGCGGACAACAGCGGTGCGCGTGAACTGATGTGCATCAAGGTGCTGGGTGGATCCAAGCGCAGGTACGCCGGGATCGGCGACATCATCAAGGTCAGTATCAAGGACGCGATACCGCGCGGCAAGGTCAAAAAGGGCGAGGTCTACGACGCAGTGGTCGTGCGCACACGCAAGGGTATTCGTCGTCCGGACGGCTCGGTGATCCGTTTCGACACGAATGCGGCCGTGCTGCTCAACAACCAGAAGCAGCCGATCGGTACTCGCATATTCGGGCCGGTGACGCGCGAGCTGCGTACGGAGCGATTCATGAAGATCATTTCGCTCGCCCCTGAAGTGCTCTGAGGCCGGCGGAATAACGAGGTTTTTATGCGCAAGATCAGGAAAAACGACGACGTCATCGTCATCGCCGGCAAGGACAAGGGCAAGCGGGGCACCGTAAGCCAGGTGCTGGCCGACGGCCGACTTATCGTGCAGAACATCAACATGATAAAGCGACACACCAAGCCGAATCCGAATCGCGGCGTAGCCGGCGGCATCATCGAGAAGGAAGCGCCTATCGACGCCTCCAACGTGATGCACTTCAACCCGGTGAGCAAGCGCGCAGACCGCGTCGGATTCAGGACGCTGGAGGATGGTCGCAAGGTGCGTTACTTCAAGTCGAACAATGAAGTTGTGGATGCCTGACGGCAAGGTGAATCAAGGTTATGGCCAGGCTCGAGGAATACTATAAGGAAACCGTGGTGCCCCAGCTGCTGGAGCGCTTCAAGTACGGAAGCGTCATGCAGGTGCCTCGCATCACCAAGATCACGCTCAACATGGGCGTGGGCGAGGCTGTTGCCGACAAGAAGGTGGTCGAGCACGCGATGGGCGACATGCAGAAGATCAGCGGGCAGAAGCCCGTGGTTACGATGGCGCGCAAGTCGATCGCCGGATTCAAGATCCGTGAGGACTGGCCCATCGGTTGCAAGGTGACGCTGCGTCGCACGCGCATGTACGAGTTCTTCGACCGCCTGGTCAGCATATCGATCCCGCGCATCCGCGATTTCCGCGGCCTGAACGCGAGATCCTTCGACGGTCGCGGCAACTACACCATGGGCGTCAGGGAGCAGATCATCTTCCCGGAGATCGAGTACGACAAGATCGACGCGATTCGCGGGATGGATATCACGATAACGACCAGCGCCCGAACTGACGAGGAAGCCCGCGCGTTGCTGGGCGCCTTCAACTTCCCGTTCAGAACCTGAGGCAGGCAGATGGCAAAGAAATCGATGATCAACCGGGATCTCAAGCGTCAGCGCATCGTGTTGAAGTTCGCCGCCAAGCGCCGCGAACTCAAGGTGCTGCTGCGTAACCCCGACCTCGGGGACGAGGAGCGGGCCGACGCATGGCGCAAGTTCCATGCGATGCCGCGCGACGCCAGCCCTTCGCGGATTCGCAACCGCTGCCGCATCAGCGGGCGGCCGCACGGTTACTATCGCAAGTTCGGACTGGCGCGCAACAAGCTGCGTGAGGCGGCGATGCGCGGGGACGTCCCGGGACTGGTCAAGGCGAGCTGGTAAGGTCAGCCTTTCATAGCACAGTGGCGCAAGAGCACAGGAAAGTAAAAGTATCATGAGCATGACGGATCCCATCGCGGATATGCTGACACGCATCCGCAACGCGCAGCAGAATGAAAAGGCCACGGCGGTGATGCCTTCCTCGAAGATCAAGGCCGCGATCGCCGCTGTCCTGAAGCAGGAAGGCTATATCACCGATTTCTCGGTGGCGGACGAGGACGGCAAGAGCATGCTCACTATCGGACTCAAGTATTTCGAGGGCAAACCGGTGATCAACGAGATTCGCCGGTTCAGCCGTCCGGGCCTGCGCGCGTACCGGTCCCGCGACGATCTGCCGAAGGTGATGGGCGGCCTGGGTATCGCCATTGTCAGTACATCCGCCGGGCTGATGTCCGATCGTGCCGCGCGCAGCGCGGGCCACGGCGGTGAAGTCATCTGTTACGTATCGTGATGAGCCATGTCCAGAATCGCTAATCAACCGGTTGCCGTACCAAAGGGTGTCACCGTCGCGATCGACGGGGGCGCGATCGCCGTCAAGGGCGCGAAAGGCGAGCTTCGCCGCGCCATCGACGACGCAGTCGAAGTCACTCAGGATAGCGGCGAGATCAGGGTCCGGCAGGTGAAGGAAGGCATCCAGGCCCATGCAATGTCCGGTACGACCCGCGCGCTGATCAACAACATGATCATCGGCGTCAGCCACGGCTTTGAGAAGAAGCTGGCGCTGGTCGGAGTCGGCTATCGCGCACAGATGCAGGGCAAGACGCTGAACCTGACGCTCGGCTTCTCGCATCCCGTCAACTACCCGGTGCCCGACGGCATTGTCATCGAGACGCCGAGCCAGACCGAGATCGTGGTTCGCGGTATCGACAAGCAGGTTGTCGGGCAGGTGGCGGCCGAGATCCGGGCCTGGCGTCCACCGGAGCCGTACAAGGGCAAGGGCGTGCGCTACTCCGACGAGGACGTGGTGCGGAAGGAAGCCAAGAAGAAATAGGAACGGATCATGAAGCTGGACAAGAAGCAATCACGCCTGCGGCGCGCACGCCGGACGCGATCCAAGATCAGGGAGCTGGCCGGTCATCGTCTGACCGTGCATCGCACCCCGAGGCACATTTATGCCCAGGTGATCGCCCCGGACGGATCGACGGTGCTGGCCAGCGCATCGACGCTGGATGCGGGCGTGAAATCATCGTTGTCCGGATACACCGGCAACGTATCGGCGGCCACCGTGGTCGGACGCTTGATTGCCGAACGCGCAAAGGCAGCCGGGCTGAACAAGGTGTCCTTCGACAGGGCCGGATTCAGGTACCACGGACGCGTCAAGGCGCTGGCCGATGCGGCGCGTGAAAACGGTCTGGAATTCTAGACAAGGGCGATATCATGGCGAGATTTGAAGCATCTGAAAGCGGCGACGAGTTCCAGGAAAAACTGATCGCCGTGCGCCGCGTGGCGAAAGTGGTCAAGGGCGGCCGGCAGTTCGGCTTTTCGGCCCTGACCGTCGTCGGCGACGGCAAGGGCAAAGTCGGCTTCGGCAGCGGCAAGGCTCGTGAAGTGCCGGCCGCGATCCAGAAGGCGATGGAAAACGCGCGCCGCAACATGCGCCGCATCAACCTGAACGGCGGGACCCTGCAGTATCCGATCATGTCGTCGCATGGGGCCGCGAAGGTGTTCATGCAGCCGGCGTCGCCGGGTACCGGGATCATCGCCGGAGGCGCGATGCGCGCGGTGTTCGAGGTCCTCGGCGTGCATGACGTGCTCGCCAAGTGCATCGGTTCGACCTCGAATCCGGTCAATGTGGTGCGCGCGACGATCCGGGGCCTGACGGAAATGCAGAATCCCGAAAGCGTCGCGCTCAAGCGCGGCAAGAAAGTCGAGGAGATCATCGGGTGAGCGAGGCGAAGACAGGCAAGAGACTGAAGGTGACCCTGGTGCGCAGCCTGCACGGCAGGCTGGCGTCTCATCGCGCCTGCGCCACGGGACTCGGCCTGCGCCGCATGCATCACGCCGTGACGGTCGAGGACACGCCGTGCACGCGCGGCATGATCAACAAGATATCCTACATGGTGAAGTGCGAGGAGCTGGGATGATGCGCCTGAATGACCTCAAGCCCGCCGCGGGTGCGAAGACCGCCCGCAAGCGCCTGGGCAGGGGCATCGGCTCCGGCCTCGGCAAGACCAGCGGCAAGGGACACAAGGGCCAGCATGCCCGCGCCGGCGGCTATCACAAGGTCGGTTTCGAGGGCGGCCAGATGCCGCTGCAGCGTCGCCTGCCGAAGGTCGGATTCAGCTCGCGCAGCGCGCGCCGCTTTTCGGAAGTGCGCCTCGGCGAACTCGGCAAGGTGAAGGCCGAGGTCATCGACATCGAGGCCCTGCGCAAGGCCGGGGTGATCTCCAATGCGATCTTGCGTGTCAAGGTCATCGCCTCCGGGGAACTCGGTGGTCCGGTTTCGCTGCGCGGCATCGCCGTTACCAAGGGCGCGCGCGCAGCGATCGAGGCCGCCGGCGGCAAGATCGAGGAGTAAGTGGCTGCCACCCGGTCATCGGCGGGCGGCGCCATCGGTGGCCTGACAGGCCTTACCGAGCTCAGGCGCCGCCTGTTGTTCGTGCTCGGCGCCCTGCTGGTGTTCCGGATCGGCGCCTACGTGCCGGTGCCGGGCGTCGACCCGGTCGCGCTCGCGTCGCTGTTCGACCAGCAGCGCGGTACGATTATCGACATGTTCGACATGTTCTCGGGCGGCGCGCTGGGGCGGTTCTCGGTGCTGGCGCTCGGGGTGATGCCGTACATATCGGCCGCGATCATCATGCAGTTGCTGACGGCGGTCTCTCCGACGCTGGAGCAGCTGAAGAAGGAAGGCGAATCCGGTCGCCGCAAGATCACCCAGTACACGCGTTACCTGACCGTCGGGCTCGCGTCCTTTCAGGCGCTCGGAATCACGATCGCGATCGAGAGCCAGCGCATCGGCGCGTTCCCGGTGGTCATCGATCCGGGCTGGACCTTCCGGATTCTCGCGACGACGACGCTGGTGACCGGAACGATCTTCCTGATGTGGCTCGGCGAACAGGTCACCGAGCGCGGCGTCGGAAACGGTATCTCGATCATCATCTTCGCGGGTATCGTCGTCGGACTGCCGTCGGCGATCGGTGGCACGCTGGAACTGGCGCGCACCGGCGAGCTGCACGCCTTCACGGTGATGTTCTTCCTGACGATGGCGGTTGCGGTGACCGCGTTTGTCGTGTTTGTCGAACGGGGCCAGCGCCGGATACCGGTCAATTACGCGAAGCGGCAGCAGGGGCGCAAGATCATCGCGGGGCAGTCGAGCCACCTGCCGCTGAAACTGAACATGGCGGGCGTGATTCCGCCCATTTTCGCGTCCTCGATCATCCTGTTCCCGGCCACGATCGCGAGCTGGTTCGGGAATACCGAGGGCATGGGCTGGTTGCAGAACATCGCCGGCACGTTGTCGCCGGGACAGCCGATCTACGTGATGCTGTTCGCCGTCGCGATCATATTTTTCTGTTTCTTTTATACCGCCCTGCAGTTCAACCCGAACGACACGGCGGAGAACCTGAAGAAGTCCGGCGCGTTCATCCCGGGGATCCGTCCGGGCGACCAGACGGCGCGTTATGTGGACGGGGTGATGACCCGGCTGACGCTGGTGGGGTCGCTGTATATCACCGCCGTGTGCCTGCTGCCCGAATTTCTGATCATCAACTGGAACGTGCCGTTCTATTTCGGCGGGACGTCCCTGCTGATCATCGTGATCGTGGTGATGGACGTGATGGCGCATATCCAGGCGCACCTGACCTCGCACCAGTATGACAGTCTGCTGAAGAAGTCGAATCTGAAGGGCGGCGGCCGGTCCGGCCTGCTGCGCTGAGCCGGCAACGGCTGAACAACAAGGTGGGAAAGCAATGAAAGTACAGGCCTCTGTGAAGAAAATCTGCCGTAATTGCAAGGTGATACGGCGCAACGGCGTGGTGCGGATCATATGCAGGGACGCGCGCCACAAGCAGCGTCAGGGCTGACGGGCCGCTTGCGGCCGTCGTTCCAGCATATTGATTTGTCTCTCAAACAGGCATAAAATTGCTCGTTTTCGCCATGCGGTCGCAGGTTGGCCTGTGGTCGCTCGGCAGGCGGGCGAGGGAGTGAGGTAATGGCGCGAATTGCAGGTATCAATATCCCGGTGAACAAGCACGCGGCGGTCGCGCTGTGCGCGATCTACGGCGTCGGGCCGACACGCGCGCGCGCGATCTGCGCGGCCTCGAACGTCGATCCGTCCGTGAAGATCAAGGAACTGACGGAAGGCGAACTCGAGGCCCTGCGCGCCGAGATCGGCAAGATCAAGGTCGAGGGCGACCTGCGCCGCGAGGTTTCGATGAACATCAAGCGCCTGATGGATCTGGGCTGCTATCGCGGCATCCGTCATCGGCGCGGCCTGCCGGTGAACGGCCAACGTACCAAGACCAATGCCCGCACCCGCAAGGGTCCGCGCAAGATGATCAGGAAATAAGGAACAGAACACATGGCGAAGGGTACGACCAGGATCCGCAAGAAGGTCAAGAAGAACGTCGTCGATGGCGTGGCCCACGTTCATGCGTCGTTCAACAATACGATCGTGACTATCACCGACATGCAGGGCAACACCCTCGCATGGGCATCGGCCGGCGGCTCGGGTTTCAGGGGCTCGCGCAAGAGCACCCCGTTCGCCGCCCAGGTGGCCGCGGAAAAGGCCAGTGAAAAGGTCAAGGAGTTCGGCATGAAGAATGTCGAGGTCCTGGTCAAGGGTCCGGGACCCGGCCGCGACTCGGCAGTGCGCGCGCTGCATGTCGCCGGATTCAAGATCAGCAGTATTTCAGACGTGACGCCGATCCCGCACAACGGCTGCCGTCCCCCGAAAAAAAGACGTGTTTGAACAGAGGTAAAGCGTGGCTAAATATACCGAAGCGAAGTGTCGACTGTGCCGGCGCCAGGGGGAGAAGCTGTTCCTCAAGGGCGAGAAATGCTTCAGCGCCAAGTGCGCGATCGAGAAGCGTGGTTTTCCGCCGGGCCAGCACGGCAAGCGGCGCACGCGCCTGACCGACTATGCGATACAGCTGCGCGAGAAGCAGAAGGTTCGCCGCATCTACGGCGTGCTGGAGAAGCAGTTCCGGCGCTATTACCAGGAGGCGTCGCGCAGGAAGGGTTCCAGCGGTGAAAACCTGCTGCAGCTTCTCGAGTGCAGGCTCGACAACATACTTTACCGCATGGGTGTCGGCGCCTCGCGTTCCGAATCGCGCCAGCTGGTGCGCCATAACGCGGTCACCATCAACGGCAGAAAGGTAAACATCCCGAGCTACCAGGTGCAGGCGAACGACGTCATCGCGGTCACCGGCGCCGCCGTCAAGCAGCTTCGCATCCAGGCTTCGATGCAGTTTTCGCAGCAGCAGGGCGGTTGCGAATGGCTGGACGTCGATCCTGAAAAGCTGCAGGCCGTCTTCAAGGGGGCGCCGGAGCGATCCGACCTGCCGGCCGAGATCAACGAGCACCTGATTGTCGAATTGTACTCGAAGTAATCCCGCCGCTTCCCTGGCGGGATGCTGCTTACTGCATATTGCAAACTTATTTTAGGAGAGCCACTGGATGAAGAGCTCAGCGACCGAGTTTCTGAAACCCCGCGTGGTCGACGTTCAGGTGATCAACGAGCGTCACGCGAGGATCACGCTGGAACCGCTGGAGCGCGGCTTCGGACATACACTGGGCAACAGCCTGCGCCGCATCATGCTGTCATCGATGCCCGGCGTCGCCGTTACCGAGGTGGAGATCGACGGCGTGCTGCATGAGTACACTACCATCGAGGGTGTGCAGGAAGACGTCATCGATATCCTGCTGAACGTCAAGGGCATCGCGATCCGCATGGACGGGCGTGAAGAGGCCACGTTGACGCTGAAGATGAAAGGCAAGGGCGCCGTGCTGGCCAGTGACATCGAGCTGGTCAGTGATGTCGAGATCATCAACCCAGACCACGTGATCGCCCACCTGACCGAGGCCGGCGAGCTGAACATGACGCTCAAGGTCGAACGCGGGCGCGGCTACCAGCCCGCGACGGCGCGTCGCGAGCTGGCAGAGGCCGGCGCGGCCACCACCCGGCCGATCGGCCACCTGCAGCTGGACGCCTCGTTCAGCCCGGTGCGCCGGGTCAGCTATGTCGTCGATACGGCGCGCGTCGAACAACGCACCGACCTCGACAAGCTGATCATCGATCTCGAAACCGACGGCAGTGTGGATCCGGAAGAAACGATCCGCCGCGCCGCGCGGATATTGAAAGACCAGTTGACGGTGTTCATCGACCTGGAAAGCCCGGAGCATGAAGAGCCGGCTGCCACGCCCGAGGTGATCGATCCGATCCTGCTGCGCCCGGTCGATGACCTCGAGCTCACCGTTCGTTCCGCGAACTGCCTCAAGGCCGAGAACATCTATTACATCGGTGACCTGATCCAGCGCACCGAGGTCGAGCTGCTCAAGACGCCGAATCTCGGCAAGAAATCGCTGACGGAGATCAAGGACGTCCTTGCTTCCCACGGGCTGTCGCTCGGCCTGCGCCTGGAGAACTGGCCGCCTGTGGGTCTGAAGAGCAGGGACAAGGAGAACGAACACGAGGTTGCGTCCGCCTAGGACATCATTACCGTAGCCGGCAGTCCGGAGCAGAACAATGCGTCATCGTAAAAGTGGCAGAAAACTCAATCGCAACAGCAGTCATCGCAAGGCGATGTACCGCAACATGGCGGTATCCCTGGTGCAGCACGAGATCATCCGGACGACCCTGCCGAAGGCCAAGGAGTTGCGGCGCGTCGTCGAGCCGCTGATCACGCTGGCCAAGATCGACGGCGCGACCAAGCGCCGCATGGCCTTCGACCGCATGCGTGACCGCGACGCGGTCACCAAGCTCTTCAACGAGCTCGGTCCCCGGTATCGCGACCGTCCCGGCGGCTACCTGCGCATACTCAAGTGCGGCTTCCGCCCCGGAGACAGCGCGCCGATGGCCTATGTCGAACTGGTCAGCCGCCCGCAATCCGAAGCGACGGGATCGGAAAAGGGCGCCGCTTAAGCCCGACCAACCGGACCAGCGCCCGGTTTTTTTCAGTCCGCGTCCCGCACCGCCAGAGCCGGCCTGGCGCCGGCGCGAGGACCAGCATCATGAACAACATCATCAAGCGCTGGATCCGCAAGTATTTCTCGGATCCGGAGGGGGTGATCCTCGGAGTCCTGCTGCTGGCGGGCTTCGCGGTAGTCATCTTCATGGGCAACATGCTGATGCCGGTGCTGGCCAGCATCGTGGTTGCCTACCTGCTGGAAGGCGTGGCCGGGCGACTGGAACGCCGCGGCGTGCCGCGTTTCGCCGCGGTGATGATGGTATTCCTGCCGTTTCTCGCCTTCCTGCTGTTCGTGCTGCTCGGCCTGATGCCGCTCCTGTCGGGACAGCTCACCGAACTGGTCCAGCTGCTGCCGAGCATGATCGCGCGCGGGCAGCAATTGCTGCTGCTCCTGCCTGAGCAGTATCCGAACTTCGTCTCCGAGGCCCAGGTCCAGGAGATCATTCAGCAGATCCGCGCCTCGGTCGGCACAATAGGGCAGAACCTGGTCTCCCTGTCGGTCACTACGATCACCAGCGCAGTGACGCTGATCGTCTACCTGGTGTTGATGCCGGTGCTGGTGTTCTTCTTCCTCAAGGACAAGCGGCTGATTTTCGACTGGATCTCCGGCTACCTGCCGCGCGAGCGCGGGCTCGCGATGAGGGTATGGCGGGAGATGGAGCAGCAGATCGGAAACTATGTGCGCGGGAAGTTTGTCGAGATCCTGATCGTCGGCGCCGTCAGCTACCTGGTGTTCGCGCTGCTCGGACTCAACTTCGCGATGCTGCTCGGTGCGCTGGTCGGGCTTTCGGTGATCATCCCGTATGTCGGCGCCATCGTCGTGACCTTTCCGATCGCGGTCATCGCGTATTTCCAGTGGGGCTGGGGCGAGGAACTGGCCTATGTGATGATCGCCTACGCGATCATCCAGGCGCTCGACGCGAACCTGCTGGTGCCGATGTTGTTTTCGGAGGCGGTCAACCTGCACCCGGTCGCGATCATCATCGCGGTGCTGGTGTTCGGCGGTATCTGGGGCTTCTGGGGCGTGTTTTTCGCGATCCCGCTCGCGACCCTGGTAAAGGCGGTCATTAACGCGTGGCCGCGGGCTTTCGTAGAGGAGACCGCTGCCGAAGGCGGCGGGGGCGAGCCCGAAGTCAAAGGGCCTTGACCGCCTCCAGCACCTCGTCGGCGTGACCCTCGACCTTGACCTTGCGCCATTCGCGGCGCAGCACGCCGTCGGCGTCGATCAGGAAGGTGCTGCGCTCGATGCCGCGCACCTGCTTGCCGTACATGTTCTTCATCTTCATCACGTCGAATAGCGTACACAGCTTTTCGTCGGCGTCAGACAGAAGATCAAAGGGGAATCCCTGTTTCTCGCAGAATGACTCGTGCGACTTGATGCTGTCGCGCGATACGCCGAGGATTACGGTCTTCGCCCGCTTGAAGCTTGCATGCCTGTCGCGGAAGTCCTGGCCTTCGAGCGTGCATCCGGGCGTGTCGTCCTTGGGATAGAAATAGAGCACGACGTTTTTGCCCTTGAGTTCCGACAGGCGGATGGCCTTGCCGCCGGTCGCGGGCAGTTCGAAGTCGGGCACGGGCTTGTCGAGGGCGATTTTCTTCACGTGACGGTCTCCATTGCGTTCATGAACCAGGCCGCACGGTCATCATAGCGTCGATTCGGGCGCGCGCCAATTGTCATCCCCGGGCGCTGAAAGTAATATGGGGGTCCGACCTGAAGTGGAGATCTCAATGTTCCGCGGCAGTATGGTGGCGCTGGTGACCCCGATGCACGATGACGGGGAGCTGGACTTCGACGCGTTGCACGGACTGGTCGAATTTCATGTCGCGAACGGCACGAACGCGATCGTGGTCGTCGGCACCACCGGGGAATCCGCGACGCTCGACGAGGCCGAGCACTGCGATGTCGTGCGCAGGGCCGTCGACATGGCGCGCGGACGGGTCCCGGTGATCGCCGGCACCGGCGCCAATTCGACCCGCGAGGCGATCGACCTGACGCGCTGCGCGATGGAGGGCGGCGCCGACGCCTGCCTGCTGGTGACCCCGTACTACAACAAGCCTACCCAGGAAGGCCTGTACCTCCATCACAAGGCCGTTGCCGAAGCCGTGCCGATTCCCCAGATCCTGTACAATGTGCCGGGACGCACGGCCTGTGACATGCTGCCTGCGACCGTCGAGCGGCTGTCCCGGATCCCCAACATCATCGGGCTCAAGGACGCGACCGGCGACCTGGAGCGGCTGGGGGATCACCTCGATCGCTGCGGCGGGCGTCTCGATCTGTACAGCGGCGATGACGAGACCGGCATGGACTTCATGCTGGCGGGTGGCAAGGGCGTGATATCGGTAACCACAAATGTCGCTCCGGCCGCGATGCGCGGGCTGTGCGACGCGGCACTGTCAGGCGATCGCGCGCGCGCCGGTGAAATTAACGCGCGCCTGATGCCGCTGCATCGCGACCTGTTCGTCGAATCGAATCCGATACCGGTCAAATGGGCATTGCACGAGATGGGAATGATCGGCCCCGGCATCCGCCTTCCGCTGACGGTGCTCGACCCGCAGCATCGCGACACGGTGCGCCGGGCGCTGCGGGACGGGGGCGTCCTGTGAAGCCGCGCGCGCCGGCGCCGTTATTGCTCTTGCTCGTGCTGGCGCCCCTGATCTCAGCGTGTGCAAGCAAGCCGGACACGCGATATCGCGCCAGCGTCGACGGCCCGCTGCTGTCGATTCCGGCGGGTCTCGACACCCCGGTGTATTCGCAGGCGATGGAGATCCCTCCCGCCCGCAGCAGCACCGGGCCGGATGCAAGCGGGGATCCCGATATCGAAAAGCCGCCGGAGCTGCAGGATGCGCGCTAGCATCCGTGGCGTTGCCGATCCACAATGTCCCGGAGGGACGCGCAAGGTTGAAGCGAGGTAGTCATGCAAGTCGAGCAGGAACTGTACTCGGGCAAGGCAAAATCGGTCTATACCACCGCGGATCCGGATCTCCTGGTGCTGCGCTTTCGCGACGACACCTCCGCCTTCGACGGCAGGAAGATCGAGCAGCTCGCGAACAAGGGTATGGTCAATAACAAGACCAATGCCTACATTATGCAGGAGATTGAAAAGGCCGGCATCACGACCCATTTCGTCCGCCTGCTGTCGGACACCGAATCCCTGGTCAAGCGCCTCGACATGATCCCGGTCGAATGCGTCGTCCGCAATATCACCGCCGGTAGCATCTGCAAAAGGCTCGGCGTGCCCGAGAACATGGACCTCGACCCGCCGACCTTCGAATTCTTCCTGAAAAACGACGAGCTGCACGATCCGATGGTCAACGAGTACCACATCCGTTCCTTCGGCTGGGCCAGCGACGACGAGATCGCGACGATGAAGCGCCTGACCTTCGAGGTCAACGACGTGCTGCGCCAGCTGTTCCTGAACGTCGGCATCCTGCTGGTCGATTACAAGCTCGAATTCGGCCGCCACCACGGCGAGGTTCTGCTCGGCGACGAGTTCACCGCCGATGGTTGCCGCCTGTGGGATGCCGAGACCCGCGAGAAGCTCGACAAGGACCGCTTTCGCCAGGGCCTCGGCGGCGTCGTCGAGGCCTACCAGGAGGTCGCCAGGCGTCTCGGCGTAGTGCTCGACCAGTGACCGGGCGGGCGAGCTGGAATACTCCCCAATGAACAGTTCTGAGCGGCCATGCTGCGACTGAACGGCGGACCCGCCCATTCACGTTTTCGCCTCGACAGACTCGCCGCGGCCCTGCGTGAATCCGTGCCGGCCTGTGAGCGGATCTCTTCCGGCCATGTGCATTTCATCGATCTCGAGCGCGCGCTGGTTCCCGGCGAGCGCGCGATACTTGAGCGCCTGCTGCAATACGGACCGGACGAACAGTCCGGAGCGACGGCAGGGCAGTCGCTGCTGGTCGTGCCGCGCATAGGCACTGTCTCTCCCTGGTCGAGCAAGGCCACCGATATCGCCCGGATCTGCGGGCTGGACGCGGTTCGCCGCATCGAGCGCGGCGTCGTCTGGACGTTCTCGCACGGCAGCGGCGGCGCCTTCACCGACCACGACATCGCGCTGATGTTGCCGCAACTGCACGACAGGATGACCGAGACCGTGCTGTACGCGCCGGAGGATGCCGAAGGGTTGTTCCTGCGTGCCGATCCGCAGCCGATGCGCGTCGTCGACGTGCTCGGCGGCGGACGGGCCGCCCTGGTCGCGATCGACGGCGAACTCGGTCTCGCGCTCAGCGCGGACGAGATCGATTACCTGGTCGAGAGTTTCCAGGGGCTCGGGCGCAATCCAACCGATGTCGAGCTGATGATGTTCGCGCAGGCGAATTCGGAACACTGCCGTCACAAGATCTTCAACGCCGACTGGGTCATCGACGGCCGCCCGCAGGACAGGTCCCTGTTCGGGATGATCCGCACGACGGCGCAGCGCGCGCCGGAGGGCATATTATCCGCCTACAGCGACAACGCGGCGGTCATCGCCGGCGCGCGCGGGCGGCGTTTCTATCCCGACCCGGCGAGCGGCGAATACCGCGGCGTAGACGAAGACATCCATATCAACATCAAGGTCGAGACCCACAATCACCCGACCGCGATCGCGCCGTTCCCGGGCGCGGCGACCGGCGCCGG
>CAZJKV010000042.1:0-15792 GCA_964546765.1 uncultured Chromatiales bacterium | reverse complement strand
CCTGCGCGACGAGGCGCATGATCCCGGCCAGCGCCGTGCGCTCGCCGGTGCCGGTGATCTCGACGCGCAGCGATCCCGCGCCATTGACGGTGCCGGCAATGACCTTGCCGCCGGACTCCTTGTCGACCGGCCGCGACTCGCCGGTGATCATCGCCTCGTTGACCGCGGACTTACCGCTGCGCACGACGCCGTCGGCCGGGATCTTCGCGCCAGGGCGGATCAGCACGAGGTCGCCGTCCTGCAGCTGGTCAACCGTGACCTCCTCGGTGCGGTCGCCATTCACCAGGCGCAGCGCCGTGTCCGGCAACAGCTTCGCGAGTTCCTTCAGCGCGCCCTGGGCCTGGAAGATAGAGCGCATCTCGACCCAGTGCCCGAGCAGCATGATCGTCACCAGCGTCGCGAGTTCCCACCACAGCGCGTGGCCCTCGAAGCCGAACGTTACCGCGACGCTGTACAGAAACGCGACCGAGATCGCGAGCGCGATCAGGGTCATCATGCCCGGCAGGCGAGCGGCCAGCTCGTGGAACGCGCCCTGCACGAAGATCCAGCCGCCGTAGAAGAAGACGGCCGAGCCGAACAACGCCGGGATCAGTGACGATCCTGCGAACACCGGCGCACGGTAGCCGAACCATTCCTGCAGCATCGGCTCCCAGACCAGCGCAGGAACAGTCAGGACCAGGCAGATCCAGAAGCGGTTGCGGAAGCCTTCTACGGTGTGGCCGGCGTGTTTGTCGTGGCTGGCGTGCTCGTCGTGGCCGGCGTGGGCAGCGTGATCGGCATGGTCGCCGGCGCGACCCTCGTGATCGTGCCGCGCCGGCTTGCCAGGTTCAGGGTGATGATGATCTGTCACTGTCCCTGGCCGCGAGACTTGCCTCCGCCATCGCGCGCCATCATGTGCTCCATCATCTGTTCCATCATCTGCTGCATCATGTCCATGCGCTCTTCCATCCTCTGCTGGTGTTGCTCAGGGGGCATGCCCATGCCCTTCCCCATCATACCGTGCATCTCTCCCATGCCCTTGTGCATCATCTTCATGTGCTCCTGCATCAGGCGGGTGCGTTCTTCCGGATCGTCGCTGCGATGGATGCGCTCCATCATTTCATGCATCTCGCGCATGTGATCCTTCATCTGGTCCATGTCCATCATGCCCATGCCGGCTCCACGCTTCATCTCCGCGGGCTTCTGTCCCTCAACGGCATCGCCGTGGTGTGCATCATGGCCGCCGCCCGCGGCGACAAGCAGCGCCGGAGATAAAATCATCAGGAACAATACGATCAGAAACAGTGATTGACGCATTTTAATGCCAGAATCCTCCACAGGATGTAATCAAACGTCTACGGAAACGCCCGGCGCGACGCGGCATCGCGGCGCGGCGAGGAAACAGCGGACAGACCTGTCCCCGGGTCAGTACATTATCGGAGGGCGGAACAGCGTGATGGTCATGCGCGCCGGCTGCGGGGCCGACAACGGAAGGAATACCGCGCCGCTGGCGAGGGGCTCGGAGACGCTCCAGATGCCGGCGAGCGCCGGGACGCAACTGCCTGCGCAGCAGCTGCAGAGCGGATCATCGTCGCAGCGGAATGTGGTCGTGACGATAAAATCGGGCGAGTCCGGCCGCACCGCCTGAAGTGTGTGGTCATGGTGCCCGGGCGGGGAAACAAGTGAGTCGGAATCATGTTGCGGGTGGCCGGCGCCAGGTTGATCGCCGCCCGCATTCAGCGCTGCGACGGCGTTCTGGAACGAGAACACCAGCACCAGAATCAGCGAAATTCGCCTGGCATATACCGGAGGCATCATGGATGGTCCTCGCCGGTTCAATCCAATCCTGAAGCAATGCTAGCCGTGCACGCCCGGATGATCAAGTCCGCGTCACTGGTATCCATCTTTCGGCTGCATTGCGAGCATGATCCCGATGAGCCCCGCGACGATCAGGGCGAGGTCCTGCGTCACGCCCAGCAGGAACGCCGCCTGTCCGCCGATCGCCGACCAAAGTACGGGAACCAGCAGCACGCTGCGGGGGAAGGGGGGCACGGCGAGGCAGAGTATCCCGATCGTGAAGATCGTGACCGGACAGGGCAGTCCGAAGGTCGGCATGGCAGGCCAGGCATGTCCGGAGAGGATTGACCACGCCGGATAGATAATCAGCGCGAACATGATCAGCCCAATGCCCGTCAGGCCGCGAACCGAACCTGATACCTTGAATCGAATCCTTCGCCGGATGACGCCCTGCCACAGAAAAACCAGTGCGCCCGCGAGCGACAGGGCCGAGAACGCATAGGCGAGCAGGTTGATCGCGGTGAAGAATGCGAGGTGATACGCGACCGCCATCCATGCCCACAGCAAGGCGAGGATCGCGGAGATGACTGCGCCCGACCAGCGCAGCGGTACGGCGCTCAGAGCGGCCGCGATCAGCGCGGCTGCAACGAGGAATACCTGGGCCGGCCAGACGGCCAGATTGTAGTCATGGAAAACCGCAAAGAATTGATCTGCCGTGAATGGGAGATTCATGGCGTACCTGTGACAGGCATCGGCGACAACACGAGCATCGAGGCCGCCAGCCTGCGGCAACTCACTACCGGTCGACCTTCATGATCTGTTCTATCGGTCGCCTCGGTGACGCCGGGAGCGGCTTCGCGTAGCCGAGCCTGATCAGCAGCAGCGGTTGTTCGTCGCGTCCGAGTCCGAGATGGCTGGCGAGCCGTCTGCGCACCGATTCGACTTCGCATGGCATGTTGACATGTGCATGCGCGATACCGAGCGCCGTTGCCATCAGCGCCGTCCTCTCGAAGACGCGCCCGAGATCGATCCAGTGAGGACGGTCATGACGCCGGGCGATGAACAGGAGCAGCAGCGACGAACCGCGAATCGCCTTTTCCTGCCGCTTCGCCTCGCTTTCCGCGCCGACGAGCTTCTTCATGATGATTGTCCCGAGCCAGCGCGGGATCGGCGGGAATCCCAGCGCCCCGGCCGTCAGACCGTCCTGTCGTTCCCGGACCTCCGTCGCAGAGAACCGGATCCAGGATACGAGCTCGTCGACGAACGCCCGGTCGCTGAACTGGGCCCGGTTGCCATCGCTGACGAAGCCGATGATCGGCTCGGTGTCCGGCGCGCCGGGGCGGAACGCCTTCAAGATGACGGAATCGCGATGACACGCCGCGAGCAACTGTTCGATGTCGCTGCCAGGTATCGGCTTGCCATCATAGGCCCGCCGGTTCGACCGGCGGACAGGGATTGCGCGGTACAGGGGCTCGACACTGTCACTGCCGTTTGGCGACAGTCGTACGCGCAGGCAATCCTCACGATCATCCTCGGGGAAGTAATCGACTGCCGCGGCGAAACCGTGCTGCCCCGCGGCGATGACGAGGTTCTCGAGCGCGCAACCCAGGCTGATATACAGCGCATGATCGTCGGGATCGACGACCGGGAGACTGCGACTCAGGTCCGGGTAGATCCGGATGACATCGCCGCTCGCTGAAAATTGCCAGGGTTGGGTGTTGTGGCCCGAAGGCGCCAGGGCCGCGTGCTGTATCAGTGTCCTTGCCAGACGAGATTCCATGCCATGCATTATGAAACCGGGGTCTGGCCTCGACAACTTGTTGAATTCAGGACAAATCATGCATGGGCGCTAAACGCCCGTTTTCAGCGTTAAAATTGCACTGCCGGCCGTTTTTTAATGCCAATTTTTGCTGGCTCAACAAAGGAGAACAGCCATGAGATTCATGATCATCGTCAAGGGCGACAAGGACACAGAGGCCGGTGTCATGCCGGGTCCGGAGCTCTTCGCCGAGATGGCGGACTATCACGAGCAGCTGGACAAGGCCGGGTTGCTGATCGACGGCTCCGGCCTGCAACCGACCGCGAAGGGCTTCCGCATCCGCTACCAGGGCGACAAGCGCACCGTCGTCGATGGCCCGTTCGCCGTGACCAATGAGCTGATCGCCGGTTATACGATTATCTGCGTCGACTCACGGGAAGAGGCGATCGAGTGGGCGCGGCGCTTTCCGAACCCGGCGATCGGCGGCAAGGACTGCGAGATCGAGGTCCGGCAGATGTACGAACTCGACGACTTCGAACCGAACGAGGCGATCGAGCGCTTCCGCGAAATCGGCGTCGGCGGCAACTGACCACCCGGACAGAGGAGACAACATGATGAGCCGTTATGTTGACGGATTCGTATTGCCGGTACCGAAGGCCAACCTCGATGACTACCGCAATATGGCGCAGACCGCCGGCGAGGTCTGGCGCGAGCACGGCGCGCTGGAATACGTCGAGTGCGTCGCCGACGACGTTAAGCCGGGCGAGGTCACGTCATTCCCGCAGAGTGTTCAGCTCAAGGACGACGAGACCGTCGTATTCGCATGGATCGTTTACGCGTCACGTGAGGATCGCGACAGGATCAACGAAATGGTCATGAAAGACCCGCGCATCACCAGCTATAACTCCGACAGCATGCCGTTCGACGGGAAGCGCATGTTCTGGGGTGGGTTCAGGGAGATCGTCAGACTGTAGGAGACGCAACAACTGTAGAACGGGGTCGGACCACCGTAACTCGTTGAACTATCGTAATTATGCCTCGAAAAATGCCTGTATTCTTGGCTTAGAAGGGCATTTTGGGGCCAGAAAACATGCCTCTAATCAAGCCTGCTGAGAGAGGTTTCATTAGACCTGCCATTTTGACCCTGAAAACATGCCTTTAAGCACAATATCGGGCCAATTTTTCGCATAAACTCTCAAGAATTCATGCTGTTGCTGTGGTCCGACCCCAGCCGTGCCTACCTGCCTGGCTGCCACTCCTCATAGTGGGGCAAGTCTCCCTCGTCTTGCAGCCAGGGAACGTCCTCCGAGCACCAGATATGCATCTCTGGGTGTTTCCCAGGGTCATCGTCGAGCGTCGCGACGCGGATGCTGATGTGCGGCTGTCCGGCACGGATCGCGACCAATTGCGAGCCGCAGACTGAACAGAACCGTCGCAGCTTCCCGGGCGATGACTCGTAGGTCGTCAGTTTGTCTTCGCCCTTCAGCCAGCGGAAATGCTCGAGCATGACCCCCGCGATCGATGCGTACACGGCCGCATGCGCCTTGCGGCATGACTCGCAATGACAGTGCATGATCGGCCTGTCGAGCCTGTCGATCTCGTATTCGACTACGCCACATAGACAGCTCCCTTTCATTTGAATACCCCGTTACCGAACATCCGCTGGAATGTGTCAGTGGGAAATGACCACTCATGCAGCGCCATGCCGCCGACGCCGTGCGGATGATCGAGGCTCTGGTTCGGACCCGCGCCGAATCCATCGATCGAAATAGAGAAGCTTTCCACCCGCAATTTGCTCATCACCTACCCCCTCGCCGGACACCGATATGATGATCTCCGGTCTGCTGTTCATTAGAGTCCTCACTTCCCGTTATCACTGCGACAACTTATGCGCAATCAGCCGATTCAGGCTGACACCCGACTCGGCGGCCTGGGTTGCCAGTTGACGGTGGAGTTGCGGCGGCACGCGCACCATGAACTTGCCGCTGAAGGTCCTCGCCGAGATCGGTTCCGGCAAAGCTTCTCCTGACTTCTTCATGTCCCTGATGCAACCGGCCACCACTTTGCGGATGCCCGCGAGGGCACGCTCGGGCGAGCTGTCCAGCCAGCTCAGGCTCGGAAATTCGGCGCAGGTACCGACGAACTCGTGATCCTCTTCAGACCACGAGACGCGATAGGTGTACGGGTCAATCTTTTTCATCGCCTGATTCCAGTCGGTCAATGGCCGCAAGCACCTGTCTGACTTGATACGGCTTGGCCATGCCCTTGTCGCTTTGGATGTTGACGCGCGGATCGCCTCGCCACGGCATGCGATAGACACGATGACTCGTGCCTGACTGGCGCGGCTTGCCGAAATAGTGGTCACAAACCTTGCAGAGGTCGGCGAAGCGGACCCCGGCAGGATTCTGCCTGATAGCCATCAGCATCCTTGCTAAATCGGCCATGTCGGAATGGTATCAATTTTGATACTACGATGTAAACGGACTGTTTACACCCCAGCTGTCCGCCTATTCCCTGATTCCGGGGCTAAAAATGAGCCGGGAGAGCAAAAAAGGCCGCTATTACAGCCTATTTATCGTCGAATCAATAACCTGCCGTGGTCCGATCATGAAGCGCGTACGATCCTTAATGGCTCAAACCTTCGACTCCTTGCGCAGCTTCGCTTCGAGCTTCTTGGTCGCGGTTATGTCGACCAGGGTGATCACGACCCCGTCGATCATGTCGTCCAGCCTGCGATAGGGCATGATCCGCACCGCGAACCAGCGCCCGTCGGAGGAGAGGATCTCCTTTTCTACCGGTTTCAAGGTGCGCAAGGTCTCAATCGCATCCTCATACATCGAGGGATAGTCCAGCTGGCTGGTCAGGTCGCTGAGCGGTCGACCGATATCGCTCTCCCGCAGGCTGATGATCTTCGAGACCCGATCAGTGAAGCGTCTTACGTTGAGCTTCTGGTCCAGAAAGAGGATCGCGATCTCTATGCTGTTGAGCACATTCTGCATGTCGCTCTGGGCCAACGAGAGATCGTCGAGCTTGGTCTGCAGCTCGGAATTAATGGTCTGCAGCTCTTCGTTCATCGACTGCATCTCCTCCTTCGAGGTGGTCAGTTCCTCGTTGGCGGACTGAAGCTCCTCGTTGGTGGACTGAAGCTCCTCATTGGAAGACTGCAATTCCTCGCGCGATGCGCGCGCCTCCTCGCGCAGGATGCGGATTTCATCCTGGTACTGCTGTGTTTCGGCCTCATGAGAGGCTTGCGTGACGCTCCTGGATTTGCGCCGACCGCGGGCGGGCGGGGCCGGCGGGACATCGTGAAATACAATCAGGGTCATGCCCTGCAGCGCCGCCGGCTCTTGAAATGCCTGTACCGTAACGTCAACGACCTGTGTGCCTGCCGGCGCCTCGATATGCAGTCCGTGCAACTGGATCGGTTCCTTCTGCGCAGTAGCCTGCTTGAGGGCTTCAGAAATCGGCGCGCGCAGGCCTTCGCGCATCATCGCATGAATATTCAAGTTTGCCTTGCCTGCCGCGGGCTCCAGGTATTTTCCGGTATGCCCGCTGATGTAGACGATATCGCCCTCGTTGTTAAGCAGGACCGCCGCAGGCGCATAGCCCTGCAGCAAGACATGGTCCACCATCGACTGCAGCTTGTCACCCGACGGGGCTGGAGGAGTTTCGGGAGGTGTCATTGCATGCTCCTTGATCATGCTGGTAAGTGGGGGAAATGATTTGACCGGAAAGTCGGTAACTCCAGAAGACATGAAGTTTTGTCGCAAATAGAGCCGCAGCCTCGATTCGATCGGCGTGAACAGGTCACTGTATCTCCCAACCGTTTCCGAGCTCCCCAGCAACAGCACGCCACCCTGGCGCAGGCTATAGTGAAACAGCGGCAGCAACCTTCGCTGCAGCATGGGACTGAAGTAGATCAGCAGGTTGCGGCAGACAATCAGGTCGAGCCTGGTAAACGGCGGGTCCAGCACAACATCATGCTTCGCAAAGAGCACCATGTCCCGGATATTAGCGTTGATCTGGTAGCCGGTTTCGATTGCAGTGAAATAGCGGGCCAGGCGTTCCGGAGATATATCGGCGCTGATCGCCTGCGGATAGTGGCCGCGACGCGCGAAGGCAATGGCGTCCGGGCTCAGGTCCGAGGCAAAGATCTGCAGGCTGATGTCACGCGGCCCGGGTAAGCGCTCAAGTGCGTCGCTGAATACCATGGCCAGTGAGTAGGCCTCCTCGCCGGTAGAACAACCGATGCTCCATGCACGCAGCTTTTGCTCCTGCCGCTGCTGCGCCAGTAATTCCGGCAAGGTCACATCCGCCAGATATTCCCATACCGCGGGATCGCGAAAGAAACTGGTCACCCCGATCAACAGTTCCTTGAACAGCAGGTCGGTCTCTTGCGGATTGTTATCGAGAAAATCCGCATAGAGCGCCAGCGTGGCGATGCCATGGATTGCCATACGTCGCCCGATCCGGCGATGCAGGGTATTCGGCTTGTAGAACGAGAAATCATGGCGGGTTTGTCCCTGCAGCAAGGCAAAAATCCGCTGCAGCGGTGGCGTCGGGGTGGCTGCTTGCGCGTCGGCGGTGATTGACGAATCCTGCAAGCGCGCGACATAGGTGAGGATCCGGTCCGGCAGCTCGTCAGCGGGACCAACGATATCGGGACTGGCCGTGTCGATGGCGCTGTTCGGCATCGAATCGAACTGCGCCGATGCAGGGTCCTGAACAACGGTGAGGCCGCCGACCGCCTTGATCGCTTGCAGGCCCAGTGTGCCGTCGGACCCCATGCCGGAGAGGATCACCGCAATCGCGCGATCGCCCAGTGCGCTGGCCAGCGATGAAAACAGTACGTTGATCGGCAGGCGCATGCCTCTCGGTTTGGCAGGAGCTGCCAACCTCAGCGTGTCATCGACGACACTAAGTTCCGTATTGGGTGGGATGACATACACAAAATCGGGCGAGATGACCATGTCCTGTTCAGCCTCACGCACCGGCATCTCGGTGATACGTTGCAGCAGCTCGGGAAGCAGGGCCTTCTGGGTGGGATCGAGGTGCTGCACCACGATATAGGCCATACCGGTATGCGGCGGGGTCTTTCCGAGAAACTGTTCGAGCGCCGCCAGTCCGCCCGCAGAGGCGCCGATGCCCACGATGCGCGTGGTGGCTGAGGCGGCATGATGATCGGCGGTAGACGGCGGCTGCATAGTGTCAAAACCAAGGGCCAGCGGCCTTGTGGGCGTACCTGGAACTCCGTCAGACAGCAGCCTGTGCAGTGTCTTGTCTGGTCATCACCATCAGCACCGTATCACCGCCCGGCGAAACGCTTGCCGTGATCCGGACCTGTCGCGAATCTTCCCTGACATTGGCGGGTTTTGCGTCGCAGTATGCGACAACGCCATCATTGCGCAGATTGTCGAGCAGTCCGGCCAGTATCGGCTGGCTTTCCGGCGCCAGCACGCTGGCGATCGGGTGACCCACGATTTCTTTCAGCCCGATGCCGAGCAGTTCGGTGCTGGCCCGATTCGCCTTGATGACTTTACCGTCGCGGCCCAGGATGAGGTACCCGGCCGGCGCGAAGTCATACAGGGCCTTGTATCGAGCCAGGGAATCGGCAAGATCGCGCTCATTGGCATCGAGCTGCAGATGCTGCAGATCCAGTTCGACCTGATGCACCTGAAGCTCATGCAACAGCTTGAGCGCGTCAGTGGCGCTATCCGGGTTGCTCGCCAGCTTGTGCAACAGCGCGAGAGCATCGACGCTGAACGGTGCGCTGATCGCAGGCGGAGTGATGCCTGCCTTGAGTCTCGCCTCGGCATCCTGGCGCAACTGCCCCCGGTGACCATGCCTGGCCGTAGAATCAGTCATCTCGCCTCCGCGTACCTTAGATTGAGTATCGACATCATGTCAATTGAGCGGCAATCCACCGCGCTTGTCAAGCTCGCGACTGCGCGGCCGCCGGCATGCGGAAATTCCAGTTGATACAGCTATGATGACGCCACTTTCCCGAGAATTCGCGAGACTGCCACCCGCTGTGAGTTGACGTAAACATAGTAGTATGATGCCATCTATAATGTTACAAGCAGCTGCGATCGACGATTCCATCCGGATCATGTCCCGCAAAGGAAACGACTTGTTGACCCCACCGCCCGCACCAAACGGTAACCAATTGCTCGCAGCGCTGCCGCCTGAGGCTTTGAAGCGCCTCATCCCGAATCTGAAGCCCGTTAACCTGCTGCTCGGCTCGGTGATCTACGAAGCCGGTCAACATATCGAATTTGTCTATTTTCCGGCCACCTGCATCGTATCCCTGCTCTATGTCATGGTCGACGGCGCCTCGGCAGAGATCTCTGTCGTCGGCAATGAGGGTATCGTCGGCATCGCGGTCTTCATGGGCGGCGATAGCGCGCCCAGTCGGGCGATCGTGCAGAGCAGCGGTCATGCCTACCGCCTTCCGGCCATGGAGCTGCGCAAGGAGTTCAACGACCATGCCGAGATGCGCATACTGATGCTACGTTACACCCAGGTGCTGATCACGCAGATGGCGCAGACAGCAGCATGCAACCGCCATCATTCCATCGACCAGCAGCTGTGTCGCTGGCTCCTGCTATCACTGGACCGCGTGCCCGGCAACCGCCTGAAGATGACCCAGGAACTCATTGCGAACATGCTCGGCGTTCGGCGCGAAGGCGTTACCGCGGCCGCCGGCAAACTTCAAAAAGCGGGCGTCATCGAGTACACGCGCGGTTTGATCACCGTACTCGACCGCCCACGTCTCGAGAAGCTCAGCTGCGAGTGTTATAGCGTGGTGAAACGCGAAACTGATCGGCTAATGGCGTATTCGCAACCGCGCTGACCCTCTCCGGGCTGCTTCTCCGGCACGCAGCCTGCGGGCGCTTTCGTATGTAACACCCGGATAATGCTAGGATTCCACAAGCAGGGGGATCGATCGCGTGGCGGCGACGATGGCAACGCTTGCGAGTGGCAGAAATATGTTTGCTAGCGTACGAAACTGGTATAGCCTCTATCAGAGTCAATGTTGTAATGAGTGGCAGGCTAATGGGTAGTTTCCAGAATCGCAAAGGAGCCGCGATGCCAAACTCACAAGATTTGACCAACAACGATCTGCTCGCTGCAATCACGCCGGAAGCCAGAAAGCGGCTCTCTAGCCACCTGCAGCTGGTCAATCTGCCGCTCGGGGAGGTGCTATACGAAACATTCGAATCCGAAGTCCATGTATATTTTCCGATCAACAGTATCATATCCCTGCTCCATGCCATGATCGACGGCTCATCGGCGGAGATCGCCGTCGTCGGCAATGAGGGCCTCGTCGGCATCGCTTCATTCATGGGAGGCGATAGTATGCCCAGTCGGGCCGTCGTGCCGGGCGAAGGCTTTGCCTATCGTATTACCGCCAGCGAAATCCGCAAGGAGTTCAATAACCACATCGACACGCGCGAGGTTTTTCTGCGCTATACACAGTCTCTGATAGCGCAGATGGCGCAGACAGCCGCGTGCTATCGCCATCACACCATCATCCAGCAACTGTGTCGCTGGCTCCTGCTTTCACTGGATCGGATTCCCGGCAACCGCGTGAGGATGACCCATGAACTCATCGCCAACATGCTCGGGGTTCGACGCGAAGGCGTCACCGAGGCCGCCGGCATGCTGCATAAAGCGGGGATTATCGACTACCATCGCGGATTGATTACCGTGATCGACCGGCCGGGCCTCGAGAAACTGAGCTGTGAATGTTACAAGGTCATGAAACGCGAAAGCGACCGGCTGATGCAATTCACGAGACCTCGGATAGAACTGACCCGGCGCTATTCCATAACCCCTGACTACATATCCCCCCCCCCGCACGAGTCCGCACCCAACTGACGTGATCCTCTCCGCCAGATGCCCGTAATAATAGATTCTATCGGGTAATAACCGGGAGAATTATATCGCGCGATAAAAAAACCCCCGAATCCATGAGGACCGAGGGCCCGAGAAGCGCTACCTGCTGCGTCTCTCAAGGCGCCGCTCGTCAGAGGGAGGGGGGCAGCGGCGCTGAATCCCTTTATAGCCGACTATGACATACCCCTCTGTACGTTCACGCACACACAGGATGCCGGCAGACGAGGCGCGCCGGCCGTGCGCGCTATATCGAACAGTATGTTGAGTACCGAACAGACCTGGCTGATGATTCATCGCAGAATCCTGCTACCGATGAGGCATAGAGTTCGATGTTGGAGCGTGTATGCCTGGTGACTGACGAATGCGCAGGTAATATACAACGGAAGTACAAAATGTGATTTCACGGAACCAGCCTTGCTGCAACCACCAGAATATTCGTGCCCTCGCACCGTGACTCTTGTCTCATCGGCCCTCGCATTGACAATGCATGGGCGCAAATTTACACAACTCCCCATGCATTCTGAATACTGAAACATCCGTGTCTTTTCGTCATCATTTCAAACATAAGGGGCAGTATTATGACCACTCGTGATTATCAGTCGAAGACTAATTACTCCGGCTCCGGCAATGGTTCCAGGAATGGGAGGCATCAGGGCAAGTCGGCGGAGTACTCAGAAGAACAACGCAATCAAATGATCGCCGAGGCTGCTTATTACATCGCGGAGCACCGTCATTTTGAAGGAGGTGATCCGATCAATGACTGGGTGCAGGCCCAGCAAGAGATTGACATTGCAATTACTCACAAAAAAACCCCGGACGTTACAGCATGACCGGGGTGGGGTTGGTACTACATGGTATTTCTACAAATTAAGTCTCTTTTCCCTGGCGGCGAATTTTTCCATGTCGTCCTCACTAGGCGACAGCATCGGGGTCTGTTCTACACGCCAGTGCTCGTGCTTGGGCAGGGGCTCGGAATCGTCGTGGCAACCTTCAAGACTATGCTGATCGTTGGGCTCGCAATGTTCGGGCGCATTGCCGGTCGCGGCCTTGACCTGGTACGGGAAAGTTCCGCATGCGTTCTTGCCACTAGTACTGCAAGTTCTAACACCCATCAGGGAATATATGGGGCACACGCCCAATATGCCCGTCAAAATAGGGTAGATCGACACCAGCATCAGCACGAGCACCGCTGTCTCGATTGCGGAAGTAAACAACCCGCCACCCGTCATGACATAAGCCGATCCACCACCCAGTATCGCGAAACCGATTACAACTCGTAAAATACGGTCTGTCAGCCCCATGTTCTGGTTCGCGCGTGAAACGTCCATGGTTCTCGTATTCATAATAATACCTCCTTTGTATTTCGTACTGCGCAACTGGCGCAGACCTTGTTTCAACCTGTTCATTACAACAGGAACAGGGGGCGTGGTCGGTGCGGTAGACAACGTCCATGTCTTCCTGGGTCGAGCAGACAGTTATAGCTACGGCCACACCCTGATATTTCCGGATAAGGGGATAAGGGACGTTTACGCCGATGTGCGCCAACGTATTGACAATGGTCAGGACGGGGCACGAGGCTTTCCTATTTGACCACCGCTTTTCTGACTGCCGTTCCTGCCCTGGTGGTGACGAAACGATATAGCCGGTTCATTGCGGAAAGTCCCCGGTCGGCCTTGCCGTTCGCGATTCGGTGGAAACTCCGGAAGATTTCACTGGATTCGAACAGTCGAATGTCTTCCGCGATCTGCTCCGCGCGCCTGTCGAAAAGCGCCCCTGGGGTCGGACCATAACAACCCTTTGAGTTCATTCGATAAAGATATAAAAATCAGGCCGATTTCGGTCTTAGAAGCGCAATTTCCCGACCAGAAATGGCCGGTTAAGCATTGTACCGGTCCAACTACAAGCAGGCATGCGCATTCCTTGACAGCCTCTCAAGTCGGTCCGCATCAAGGGACGATATGGCTATCTTTGGTCTGCTGTTCATTAGAGTTTCCTCATTTCCATTTACACTGCGACAATCTATGCGCAATCAGCCGGTTTCGGCAGCTCCGTTATCGTGCGATGTCACGATCTCCGGCGGGCTGCGCAAGGTCTGGTACACGACGCAGTAACGCTCGGTCAGGCGCAGCAAGGTCGCGATCTGCTCCTCCGTGGCATCGGTATCGAGGTCGAAGTGCAGGCGCACGCGTTGAAAGCCGACCGGCGTTTCCTTCGAGACGCCGAGCGTCCCCCGGAAGTCGAGATCGCCCTCGGCGCGGATTGTCGCGTCGCGCAGTTCGATGCCGAGCGCCGTCGCGACCGCGTTCATCGTAACGCCGGCGCAGGCGACCAGCGCCTCGAGCAGCATGTCGCCCGAGCATGCGTTGATCCCGTTGCCGCCGGTAGCCGGGTGCAGTCCGGCGGTGACGAGTTGCCTGCCGGTCTCGACCTTGCAGCTGACGCCTTCGGCGAGCCTGCCCTGCGCGGACAGGGTGATCAGGGCCTCCTGCGGACTATCCTGATACCGCGTCTTGAGCGGGGCCTGAATTTCCCGAAGTTTGCTGGCATCCATACGACACCCCTCTGCCCGGCCTGGCCGATTTTGATCCCATCAACCTCCGGTCCTAGCGGTGATACTCACCGGAACGCTCGGGCTGATATACGATCTCTTCGATGCGGACCCGGAGCACACCGCCGCCGGGCTTTGGCCACTCGATTTCATCACCCTGCGAAAGACCGAGCAAGGCGCTGCCCACCGGAGCAAGCACTGAAATCTTGCCGCTGCTCGAGTCCATATCCTTGGGATACACCAGAGTCAGGGTAAACTCGTCCGGCGAAGACTCGACCCGGAATCTTACCGTCGAATTCATCGTCACGACCGTGGACGGTATGTCCTCCGGATCGACGATTTCGGCCCTCACCAGCTCGGACTCCAGATCCGCCTTGCCGGGAAACGCGCCTTTCGGCATGGAGTCCAGCAATCTCTCCAGCCTGTCTGCATCAAGGGACGATATGATGATCTTTGGTCTGCTGTTCATTGGATTTCCTCTATAGTCGAGATGGCCGATGGCAGATCGCTTTCCGTACCTATCGAATGGCTTCCCCGGCTTGCGACTTAGCGTAATCACTCATGCTGCATGGGGGTGACTTCCCTGTCCAGACGATTCTTGCGCCATACACTCGCCAGCCAAGGTTGTCGATCGATCGGGAGCCCATGCGGGCGATAATAGTACTCCAGTTCCGCGAACCCCGCCGTCTCGAGAAACGCGCGCCAGGATTCGAGGTCGTGATAGACGCCATAGCGTCCGCCGCTCCAGCCCTCCTGGTTGTTTCCCCGGGGATTAGAAGCGAAGAGCACGCCATCGGGCTTGAGCGCTGCGCGAATTTCTCCCAACACACGCGGCAACTCCTGGCATGGTACGTGGAACAGCGAGGCGTTGGCGAAGACGCCATCGAAAAAGGCGGAAGGGATATTAAGCGCAAGGAAATCCTGTTCCCAGACCTCGCAGCCACCCTGCTCGCGCGCCATCGCGGCAAGCGGCGGGGAGCCTTCGAGGCCGATCGGTACGTGGCCTAAAGCGCGTAACGCCGCCAGGTCACGTCCCGGACCGCAGCCGAAATCGAGTACGCGAAACGGCGGCGTCCCGAGAATATGCCGGAGCAGCGCTTCGATGTTCTGCTTCACATCGTGGTCACGTGTGCCCTCCCGGAATTCGACAGCGCGTACGGTGTAGTGCTCGATCGTCTTCGCAGTGATCAGCGACAGGTTTTCGATCGGAGATACCATCGTGATCCTTGTTCATTAATGACCAATACGAATGGCGCAGTGTTCCCGTCCGATCACCCCTTCTTCCTGAACTCCAGCCGGTCCTCCCTGAGATCGACCTCGATGATATCGCCTTCTCCGAATCGCCCCGCCAATATCTCCTGCGCCAACGGATTCTCAATCCGGTTCTGTATCGCCCGCTTCAACGGCCGCGCCCCGTACACCGGATCAAACCCCGCCTCGCCGAGTTTGTCGAGCGCTGCCTCACTCAGCACGATCTCCATCCCACGATCGCGCAGCCGCTGCTTCAGATAGCCGAGCTGGATGTCGGTGATCGCGCGCAACTGTTCCTTCTGCAACGGATGGAACACGACCACATCGTCGATGCGATTGACGAACTCCGGCCGAAAGTGCTGGCCGACGATGTTCAGCACCGAGGCCTTCATCAGGTCGTAGTTCTCCTCGCCGGCGAGTTCCTGGATGACCTGCGAGCCGAGGTTCGAGGTCATGACGATGACGGTGTTCTTGAAGTCGACCGTGCGGCCCTGACCGTCGGTCATGCGGCCGTCGTCGAGCACCTGCAGCAGCACGTTGAAGACGTCCGGGTGCGCCT
>CAZJKV010000041.1:0-16034 GCA_964546765.1 uncultured Chromatiales bacterium | reverse complement strand
CGCGAGGAACTGGCGGCCGCTCCAGCCGACGGCGAGCAACGGCGCCGGCGCGGACTGCTCCGGGTCCTGCGCGGTGATGCCGGCTGACGTCCATTCCGTGCCGTCGTCGCTCCAGATCGCCGCCGCCGACGGCGTTGCAGCCTGCGTCTCGCCAACCGCGACGAAGCGCGGCGCCGTGTCGTCGGCGTTCCAGATCACGGCGCGCAGCGTGCCCGACGTACCTGAAGTGACCGGGTTCCAATTGGCGCCATTGGCGCTGGTCAGGACCGCGCCGCCGGCGCCGACCGCGACGAACAGGGGACTGCCGCCGACCAGCCCGAAGGCGACGCCATGCAGATCGAACCCGAAGCCCTGGTCATTCAGGGCCCAGTCCGTTGCGTTGGGGCTGCTCAGGATCGTCCCCCCCGCGCCAACAGCGACGAAGCTGCCGTTGCCGTATGCCACGTCCGCGAGATCGGCGGTCACGCCGGCGGGCGCGGGGGACCAGGCCTCGCCGTCATCGCTGGTCAGGATCGTGCCGTCGTCGCCGACCGCGACGACCCGGTCTGTGTCACCGTCCCCGTCGCGTCGCGCCGCGAGGCCGTTCAGGGCCTCGTTTGAGCCGCTGGCCTCGCGCACCCAGGCGAGGCCGTCGGCGCTCGACAGCAGCGCCCCTTCCGCGCCGACCGCGAGGTGGGTGCGCAAGGGCGGGAACGCGGCGGAGAGCAGGTCGTGAAGGTCCGGGACGAGGTCCGGGTCGGGTGTGACAGTCGCCCATTCCGGGCCGGTATTCGGGGACTGGAGCAGACTCCGATCACCGCCGGTGACCAGGCCCGCGCCGTTGTACGCGATCGTCTTCAGCGTGATCGGGACGACATCGCCGGGGAGCGCGCTCGTGAGGTCAGACCACTGGTTGCCATCGTTGGATCTGATAAACAGCGGGGTGCTCGGCGCGCCGTTGTCTCCGACGGCGAGGAAATAGTTCTCACCGACGCCGCCGATCCACGCGACGCGGCGCAGCCTGGCATCCGGGTTTGACTGGATCGGTTCGCGTAGAATCCAGTCGACGCCGTTATTGCTGGTATAGACCGTCGCGCCGCTGCCGACCGCGACGTAGGCCCCGCCATCATCGCTGACCGCAACGTCCCGGAGGATCGGAGGCGGCGGTTGTCCGGGCTCGAGCGGGATGTAGCTGTGCTCGGTCCAGGTGACACCTTCGGTGCTGCTGATGATCGTCGCCGAACTGCCGACCGCGACGAAGCGGTTATTGCGCCACAGGATCCCGTACAGGACGGGCCGGCGAGACAGGCTGAGCACCGTCGTCCCGCTCCATTCGACGGCATCGTCGCTGCTGAGCACGGTGCCGAGCTCCCCGACGGCGACAAAGCGCGTGCCCGTGCCGTTCACGGCGACATCGAGCAGGCGCGCCCGGGTGTTCGTGACCTGTCCCGTCCAGGCGAGGCCGTCAGGGCTCGTCAGCACCGTGCCGCCGTCACCGACGACGACATATTGCGTCCCGTCCCACAGGCCGCCGAACAGGCGCTGCACGGTGCCGCTGTCGCGCGGGGTCCATTCGATGCCGTCCGGGCTTGCGAGGATCGCGCCGCCCCCGCCGACGGCGAGATATTCCCCGCGTTCGGGGCTCCACTGGACATGCTCGATATCGAAGGCATCGGGGAGCGGATTGACCGGGTTCCAGCACAGCGTCGATTCGTTGAAACCGCCGGTGACGAAGCACACCGCATGGGCCTGCGCGGGGACCAGGAACGGAGCCAGCAGCAAGCACAGCAGCGCGACAGCGGCCCTGGGTGTCCGCGCCGGAGGCGACGCGAGACGGGAATGCGACGGGGTATGACCTTGCATGACAATTCCTGGACAACGGTGACAGTCACCCTCCCGGGGGAGCCTGTCCCCGATAGGCGGATGCTGCGGGATGCTTCCCGGTGGTACTCCCTGGCTCGGACCGGATCCTCGGTCAATTATACGCGAGTCGCATGCCGACGTCCCGGATCGGGGCCAGCATCAGGATCTTCGCCAGCTGTATTGCGATAAGCACGACCAGCGGCGAGAAATCGATGCCTGAGACCGCCGGCAGCACCCGGCGGGCCGGGCGCAGCAGGGGCTCGTTGAGGCCGTAGAGCAGCGTCAGGATCGGGTTGCGCGCGCCCGGACTGACCCAGCTCAGGATCACCTGGATCAGGATCGTGATCAGATAAAGATTCAGCAGCAGCGACAGCAGGTCGGCCAGCGACAGCACGACCAGCCCGCCCGGCGTGATCGCCCGCCCGACCAACAGATGCATCAGGTACAGCGCGGCGATCTGCACCACGACCAGCAGCACGATGGCCGCCAGGTCGATCCCCTTGATGCCGGGGATGACACGGCGCAGCGGGACCAGCAGCGGATTGGTGACCTTGACGATGAACTGGGACACCGGGTTGTAGAAATCGGCCCGGGCCAGCTGGAGCAGGAAACGCAGCAGTACCAGGACCAGAAAGATCGTGAAGACCGTATCAAGCAGGTAGACCGTCGCGTTCGACAGGTATGGATTATTCATGCCTTCCCCCAAGCTGCTTCGACAGTTCGATCGAGCGGACGCGGGCGTCCGCCAGCGCCCGCTCGAACAGCGCCTCGAGCCCGCCCTGCCGCAGGGTCTCGATCGCCCGCTCGGTCGTGCCGCCCGGTGAGGTGACCCTGGCGCGCAACTCGGCCGGGCTGCTGTCGGTGCCTTCCAGCGCCATCTTCGCGGCGCCGAAGGCCGTCTGTATGGTCAGGAGGCGGGCGGTTTCGGCCGGCAGACCGAGCCGGCGGCCGGCCGTCTCCAGCGCCTCCATGACGAGAAAAAAATAGGCGGGTCCGCTCCCTGACAATGCGGTGACCGCGTCCATCTGTGCCTCGTCATCGATCCACAGGGTCAGACCGGCCGCGCGGAGGATGCTCTCGGCGGCCTCGCGCCAGGCATGCCCGACACGATCGCTCGCATACAGTACCGTCGCCCCGCTTTGAACCAGCGCCGGCGTGTTCGGCATCGCACGCACCAGCGCGGTCTCGGGACCGAGCCACCCCGCGAGATCCGCGGTCCGGATGCCGGCCGCGATCGAGATCACGAGCTTGCCGGAGCCTCCGATCAGGGAGGCCAGTTCACGCGCGACATCCGGCACGACCTGGGGTTTGACCGCGATGACGATGATATCGGCGGCCCGCGCTGCCTCGCCATTCGAGGCATGGGTCGCGATCGCGAAGTCCCTCTGTAGTTGTGTGCGGGCCGCTTCGCTGGTGTCCGCGGCATGCAGGCGTGCCGGGTCGTAACCGTCGGCGATCAGGCCGCCGATCAGGCTGCGCGCCATGTTGCCGGCGCCGATGAAGGCAATTGTGTACGGTTTCATGAACGCTCGTAGTCTAACCCAAAACAGCCATGGAATTCGCGCGCGCCGTTCATGCGCGCGGCCCGAACAGCGCGGTCCCGATCCGGACCAGCGTCGCGCCTTCGGCGATCGCTGCCTCGAAGTCGTCGCTCATCCCGATCGACAGGGTGTCGAGTGCGTGGCCTTGATCGATCAGCTGGGCCTGCAGTTCGCGCAGGCGATGAAACGAAGCGCGACGGGCCGCAGGGTCGGGGTCAGGGGCCGGGATCGCCATCAGTCCACGGACCCGCAGCCGCGGCAGCCGGGCTGCGAACCGGACAAGCTCCAGGGCCCTGGCGGGATCGATGCCTGATTTGCCGGCCTCGGCGCTGATATTAACCTGTATGCAGATGTTGAGCGGGGCGAGTTCCGGGGGTCGCTGCGCGTTGAGCCGCTGCGCGATCCTGTCCCGATCGACGCCGTGCGCCCAGTCGAATCGAGCGGCGATGCCGCGGGTCTTGTTCGACTGGATCGGGCCGATGTAATGCCATTCGAGGCCGAGTCCGTCGAGCGCATCGAGCTTCGGGGAAGCCTCGTTCAGATAGCTTTCACCGAAGTTGCGTTGTCCGGCGTCCGCAAGCGCCCTGATCGCGCTGACGGGGCAGCCCTTGCTGACCGCGACCAGTGTGACCGAACCGGCAGGCCGTCCAGCGTGCAGTTCCGCAGCGGCGATGCGGGCGCGGATCGCGCGCAGGGCGTCGGTGGGCGTCGCTGTGGAAGGTTCGGGCAAGGCTCAAGATCTGCAGGGGCTGGCCGCTAGTTATCCGGGAAAAACGGCATTTTCCCGCTGTCGTTTCCACCTGCAGTGTGCCACAGAATTCAGGAGCGAAACCAGATGGATATCGCCGAGCTACTGGCCTTCAGCGTCAAGAACAACGCCTCGGACCTGCACCTGTCCGCGGAGCTGCCGCCGATGATCCGCGTCGACGGCGACGTGCGCCGCATCAACGTACCGCCGCTCGACAACAAGACGGTACAGACGATGCTGTACGACATCATGAGCGACAAGCAGCGCAAGGACTTCGAGGAGTTTCTCGAGACCGACTTCTCGTTTGAGATCCCCGGGCTGGCGCGCTTCCGTGTCAACGTCTTCAATCACAACCGCGGCGCAGGCGGCGTGTTCCGCACGATTCCGTCGACAATCCTGTCGCTCGAGGACCTCGGCGCCCCTGATTCGTTCAAGACGATCTCCGAATACCCGCGCGGCATCGTGCTGGTGACCGGCCCGACCGGCTCCGGCAAGTCGACAACGCTCGCCGCGATGCTCGACTACAAGAACAACAACGAATTCGGCCACATCCTGACCATCGAGGATCCGATCGAGTTCGTGCACCAGAGCAAGAAGTGCCTGGTCAACCAGCGCGAGATCGGGCGCGACTCGCTCGGCTTCGCCGAGGCCCTGCGTTCGGCGCTGCGCGAGGACCCGGACATTATCCTGGTCGGTGAAATGCGCGACCCCGAGACTATCGGGCTCGCGCTCACCGCGGCCGAGACCGGTCACATGGTGTTCGGCACACTGCACACCAGCTCCGCGGCCAAGACCATCGACCGTATCATCGACGTGTTCCCGGCCGCCGAGAAAGAGATGGTGCGTTCGATGCTGTCCGAATCGTTGCGCGCGGTAATCTCGCAGACGCTGCTGAAAAAGGTCGGCGGCGGCCGTGTCGCGGCGCACGAGATCATGATCGGTACGCCCGCGATTCGTAACCTGATTCGTGAGAACAAGATCCCGCAGATGTACTCGGCGATCCAGACCGGCCAGACCGTAGGCATGCAGACCCTGGACCAGTGCCTGCAGGAGCTGGTGCGCCAGCGCAAGGTCAGTCGTAATGACGCGATGGCCAAGGCCGCGAACCGTGACAGCCTGAAGGAATAGGCCTCACCGGCTTACGCCGGATAAAAGTATTCCCCGTAGTGCGTCCTGATCGCGTTCACCGGATGGCCGTAGAGCCGTTCGAGGTTGGGCGCGTTCAGCACCTCCCGCGCCGCGCCGTGCGCAGCGGCGCCGTCTCCGAACAGCAGCAGCGCGTGGTCGCAGAATCGCACCGCGAGATTCACGTCGTGCAGCACCATGACGACGGCGCGCGGAACCTCCCCGCCGGCCATCCGGCACAGCAGCTCCATGACACGGATCTGGTGATACGGATCGAGGTGGTTGGTCGGTTCGTCGAGCAGGCACAGCGCGGGATCTTGCGCCAGCAGGGTCGCGATTGCGAGGCGCTGGCGCTCACCGCCGGAGAGCGTTGTCAGCGTGCGCTGCGCGAAACCGCCGAGGTCGACGGCATCGAGCGCGGAGCGGGCCCGCGCCAGGTCTTCCAGCCCTTCTCCGCGCCACGCCTCGATCCACGGGTGGCGTCCGATCAGTGCGGTCTCGAGTACAGTCCCGGGGAACAGAGTGGTGTGTTCCTGGAACAGGACGCCGAGTCGCTGCGCGAGCCTGCGACGCGGCTGCCGGTCCGGCGGGTCGCCATCGATCTCGATCCGGCCGGCATCCGGCGCGTGGAGCCCGGCCAGCGTCTTCAGCAGCGTGGTCTTGCCGACGCCGTTGCGTCCGAGTATCGCCCAGCGGCCGCGTGCGCTGACGTCAAGCTCAAGCCCCCGGCAGACCGTGATGCCGGCGATCGAGACCTCAAGCCCCCGAACGGATAGCAGGTTCATGTCAACGGGTCATCCGGTGCAACAGGTAGAGGAACAGCGGCACGCCGATCAGCGCAGTTATGACGCCGACCGGTAATTGCAGCGGCGCCATCACGGTGCGCGACAGTGTGTCGGCGACCACCAGCAGGCTGGCGCCGGCAAGCGTCGACGCCGGCAGCAGGACGCGATGATCGTTGCCGACGACCAGCCGGATCAGATGGGGGACGATCAGTCCGATGAATCCGATGTTGCCGGCGATCGTGACCGCGACCGCGGTCAGCAGCGAGGCCAGCACATACAGCCGCAGGTGCAGGCCGCCGACGGAGACACCGAGGGTGCGCGCCTTTAGTTCACCATGAATCAGGACATTCAAGTCGCGCGCGGAAACCATCGCGAGCGCGAGGCCGAGCGCGAGGATCGCGAGCCCGGTGCCGGGCCGGCCGGCCTGGCTCAGATCGCCGAGCAGCCAGAACATCATGCCGCGCAGCGTGCTGTCGGCACTGATCGCGAGTAGAAAGCTGATCACCGCGCCCCAGCCCGCGGCGACGACGACGCCGGTCAGCAGCAGGCGCGTCGAGGTCCAGCTCCCGCCGCTGCGCGCGAGCGCGAACACCGTGACCATCGACAACAGCGCGCCACCGAAGGCGCTGCCGGTCATCCACAGCCCGCCGAGACCGAGCATCAGGCACGACAGTGCACCGACTGCGGCGCCGCCGGAGACACCGAGGATATACGGATCCGCCAGCGGGTTGCGCAACAGCACCTGCATCATCGCGCCGGCCAGCGCGAGCATTCCGCCGGTCGCGAATGCGGCGAGTGCGCGCGGCAGGCGCAGTTCCACGACCAGGCTGCGGGTCACCGGATCGGCGTCGCCGGTCGTCAGCGCGAGCAGCTCGCGCCACCCGATCGTGACGCTGCCGACCGCGAGCGCGAACACCAGGCTCAGGCCCGCCAGTACGAAGAGCAGGAACAGGAAGGGCGCGCCGCCCCTCAACGCAGGCTGATGATCGGCCATGCCCTGGCCTCGGCGTGCCGGGTCAGGCTCGGATCGGGATCGACGGCGACCGGATGCTGCACCAGTTCGAGCAGCGGGACGTCGTTGTGCGAGTCGGAGTAGAACCAGCTCCCGTCGAGCGCATGGCCGTGTTCTGCGAGCCAGGCCCGCAAGCGCGTGACCTTGCCTTCCCGGAAACAGGGCGTGCCCTCCACCGCGCCGGTGAAACGGCCGGCGAGTACGCGGGGCTCGGTCGCAAGCAGGTGCGGGATGTCCAACAGCGCCGCGATCGGCCGGGTGATGAATGCGTTCGTCGCGGTGATGATCAGCAGGATATCGCCCTGGTCACGATGGCGGGCGATCAACGCGCGCGCCGCAGGAAGTACGATCGGCCGGATCTTTTCGTCGATGAACCGCGCGCGCAGCGTCTCGAGCGTTTCATTGTCGTGCTGCGTCAGGGGATACAGCTGGAACGCGAGCCATTCATTGATATCGAGCGTGCCTTCCTGGTACTGGCGGTAGAAACGGGCGTTCTCGCGCTCGTAGTCCTCGCCGTCGACGATTCCCTGTTCGACCAGGAAACATCCCCACAGGTAGTCGCTGTCCCCAGCGAGCAGGGTATTGTCGAGATCGAAGATCGCTAGCGCCACGGTCGGCCCCCGGAAAATGGCTTAAAGTAGTGGATCGACCGGGCCGGCGCAAGGGAAGATCGATTGCGGGGGTGCGCGGGTTTGTGGGAGAATCGATACCGTCTCCACGCGCAGGCGGTTTTCGCAAGTGATTGATTTGGATGGCTACAGACCGAACGTCGGGATAATCCTGTGTAACCGGGAGGGCCGCGTGCTGTGGGCCCGCCGGATTGGCCAGGACGCGTGGCAGTTTCCCCAGGGCGGTATCCGCAAGGACGAGACACCGGAGCAGGCGATGCACCGCGAGCTGCGCGAGGAGATCGGCCTCGGCGGCGAAGACGTCGTCGTCATCGCCCGCACCCGCGACTGGCTGCGTTACCAGCTGCCGAAGCACCTGATCCGGCGTCGCAGCCGCCCGCTCTGCATCGGTCAGAAACAGGTCTGGTACCTGCTCTACCTGATCGGCGAGGAGGAACGCGTGCGCCTCGACATGACGGACCGGCCCGAGTTTGACAGCTGGCGCTGGGTCGATTTCTGGAATCCGGTCGACGAGGTTGTCTCGTTCAAGCGCGAAGTCTACCGGCGCGCACTCAGGGAATTCGCCGAACTCGTGTTCATAGACGGCAAGTTCACGCCGCTCCCGGCCGCGGACTCCGCGATCAATCTGGGCCGCGGCGCCTAACGGCGCCGGTCGACCGGGATGCTCGCCACTCTCAGGCGCATCGTACAGGAGGTCAATGCGGCCCGAGACCTGGAACACACCCTGTCGATCATCGTGTCCAGGGTCAAGCAGGCCATGCAGGTCGATGTCTGCTCGGTCTATCTGCTGGACACCGCGACCGACGCCTATGTGCTGATGGCGACCGACGGTCTCAACCCGGCGGCCGTCGGCGTGGTGCGTCTCGCTCGTGGTGAAGGACTGATCAGCGTCGTCGGAGAGACCGAGGAACCGTTGAACCTCGACGACGCGCCGGCCCATCCCCGCTATCGCTTTATCGCGGAGACCGGCGAGGTGCAATATCACGGGTTTCTCGGTGTTCCGATCATCCATCACCGCCGCATCATGGGCGTGCTGGTCGTGCGCCAGCATCATTCCCGCCGCTACGACGAGGACGAGGTCGCCTTCCTCCTGACCATCGCCTCACAGCTCTCCGGCGCGATCGCATTCGCGAGCACCAGCGGCGGCGTTCACCGCATCGCCGGCAACGGCGCGGCCATCGATTCCCTTCCGATCCAGGGGCTTCCCGGTGCCTCCGGCGTCAGCATCGGCACCGCAGTCGTCGTCTATGCGCCGGCCGACCTCGACGCGGTGCCGGACCGGCAGGTGACCGACATCGACGGCGAGATCGCGGTCTTTCAGGATGCGTTACACCTGGCACGCGAGGACATCGCCGGACTGGAGCAGCGCATGGCGACCTCGCTGACCGCCGAGGATCGCGCGCTGTTCCACGCCTATTCCCTGATGCTGACGAGTCCCGGTCTGGAGGAGCAGACCCTCGCGCGCATCCGCGCCGGCAACTGGGCCGCGGGCGCATTGCGCGACACGATCAAGGAGCACGCACAGGTGTTCGACCAGATGGATGACCCGTACTTGCGCGAACGCGCTGCGGACGTCCGTGATGTCGGCCGCCGGGTGCTGGCGCGACTGCAGAACGCCGGAGGCCTGAGTCGCGAATTTCCCGAGCGCGCGGTCCTGGTCGGTGAAGAGATCAGCGTGTCCATGCTGGCCGAGGCCCCGCTCGAACGCCTGGTCGGCATCGTTTCGGCGCGCGGTTCCCGTTCTTCTCACGTCGCGATCCTCGCCCGCTCGCTCGACCTGCCGGCCGTGGTTGGCATCAGCAATCTGCCGGTCGCGCGTGTCGACGGCTGCGAACTCGTCGTCGACGGCTACCGGGGCAGGATCTATGTCAGCCCGTCCGCGACGGTCAAGGAGGAGTATCTGCGCCTGATCGGCGAGGAAGAGGAGCTGACGGCCGGTCTCGAGGAACTGCGCGATCTACCCGCGGTGACGACGGACGGGATACGTGTGCCGCTGTACGCGAATGCCGGTCTACAGTCCGACGTTACGCCGTCGCTGCGCCGCGGCGCCGAAGGGATAGGACTTTATCGCACCGAATTTCCGTTCATGATACGCAGCCGCTTTCCCGGCGAGGAAGAGCAGCGCGTCATCTATCGCCAGGTGCTCGAGGCCTTTGCGCCGCGGCCGGTCACGATACGCACGCTGGATATCGGCGGCGACAAGATGCTGCCGTATTTCCCGATCCAGGAGGAGAATCCGTTTCTGGGCTGGCGCGGCATACGCGTTACGCTCGATCATCCCGAGATCTTCCTGATCCAGCTGCGCGCGATCCTGCGTGCAAGCGTCGGGCTCGACAACGTACGCCTGCTGCTGCCGATGATCAGCCATGTCGGCGAGGTCGATGAGTCACTGCGGTTGATTGAGCGCGTGTACCGGGAGCTGCGGGTGGAGGGCGTTGACGTCGTCATGCCCGAGGTCGGCATCATGATCGAAGTTCCTTCGGTAATCTACCAGATCGAGGACATGGCGCGGCGGGTAGATTTTCTGTCGATCGGCAGCAACGACCTGACCCAGTACATGCTGGCCGTCGATCGCAACAATACCCGGGTCGCCGCGCTTTACGATTCCCTGCATCCGGCGGTGTTGCGGGCGCTTTCCTTTGCCGTGTCAGCGGCGCAGCGCGCCGGCAAGCCGATTGGTGTATGCGGCGAGATGGCCGGCGATCCGGAAGCCGTGATCCTGCTGCTCGGCATGGGTGTCTCGAACCTTAGCGCCAGCGTCGCGAGCCTGCCGCGGGTCAAGCGCGTGATCCGGAGCATCAGCGTTGCGCAGGCCCGGGACCTGCTTGAGCAGGCCTTGCTGATGGAGGATGCCGCGAGCATCCGGGTGCTGCTCGACGACGTGCTCGAACAGGCCGGACTCGGTGGACTGCTGCGCGCGGGACGCTGACCGGCGGGACCGGGACGGAAGTGCGTACTGTGCAGGATCAGCCGTCAAGCACGTTGCAGCGGCGTTACCGGATGTCCTCGTGCAGCTCGCGCCCGATGTCGCGGGTTTCCGGGGTCGGCTCGCTGCTGTCTCCCGCCTGGTCAGGAAGCGCCCCGCCCTCGGGATCGGCGTTCGATTGCGGGTGATCCGCGATGCCGATACCGATCGCCGCTTCCTGGAGTACGGGCGCGGGCGCGTCCTGCAGTAGTGAGGAGCCGAGGCCGATCGCCAACACCAGAGTCGCGGCCAAGGCCCCGCCCACGCCGAACCAGCGCCAGTGCCTGCGCCGGGTATTCTGCTCGATGGCTTCAGCCAGGGCGCGGTCGAAGAATCCTGCGTCGGGTTCCGGTGCCGGCAGGCAGCGCAGCCGTTCACGCAGATCGCGCGCCTGGTCCAGGCGCACCCGGCAGGCCGGGCAGTCGTCGGCATGGGCCTCGAGGGCGGCCGCCTGAGCTTCGGTCAGCTCGCCGTCGAGCCAGTCGTCCAGTCTGTTTTTGATATCGGTGCAGTCCATGCATCCCCCGGTTACTACTTAACACGCTGGGACCGGGAAAAGGGTTCCCCCAAGTGTCTGCATCTGTGGACATGCATTTTCTTGAAGGATCAATCACATGTATTACTCCGCATTCGCGCAGCCTGAATTTCATCGAGCAGGGCGCGCAGTCGGACACGCGCCCTGTGCAGGCGGGACTTGAGGGTGCCGATCGGACAGTCGAGGATGATCTGCATCTCTTCCAGGGTGTAGCCTTCGATGTCGTGCAAGCTGAGGACGATGCGATGGTCTTCGCTGAGGCATGAGATCGCAAGCAGCAACTGGCGCGTGCGTCCGGCCTCCTCGGTTTCGCGCTCCGGATCGCCGGCCTGCGACGGGAGACTGTCGAGGGGATCGAGCGCATCGCCAATGCCGCCCTGATCGACCGCGAGGTCGATAGGCGAGCGCGACTGGCGCCGGTGCTGATCTATGAAGAGGCGGTACATGACCCGGATCAGCCACGGACGCAGGCGCTCGACCTCGTGCATCTCCTTGTAGCGAGGGTAGAGCTTGGTCAGCAGTTCCTGAATCAGGTCTTCGGCGTCCTCGTGCCGTCCGGTCATGCGAAGGGCGACACGATAGAGCGGCTTCAGGTGAGGTCGTACCAAGGCCTCGAAGCCTTTGGCGTTCTTGGACTGCAATCAATTGCACCAATTATTTGATGGCCCGGCTCCCGCGCTGCCGGGACGGGCGTGATAACTGCATCCGGTGACTGCTGCGGGTCCCGGGGCGCTTGTTCTTGGGCCCCGTCGTACCCCTCCAGGTCCACGGCGCCTGCTGCATCATATAGAGTGCCTTTGACGACTGTCCAGCGAGGCCCGAAAATTCACCCAACACTATGTAAATTATAGAATAATCCTGTCACCTGAGGCCGACAGGCGGATCTTTGCTTTTTTCCCGTGCAGACGTTAAGATAACCGGCCTTTTGGGCCTGTTTCGTCGCGGTTTACTCTGAGGAGTTGCTGAATGCCGAATGTACGTGTGAGAGACAACGAGCCGTTCGAGGTGGCCTTGCGCCGTTTCAAGCGGATCTGTGAAAAGAGCGGCGTATTGTCCGAGATCCGCCGCCGCGAGTTCTACGAAAAGCCCACCTCGGTCCGCAAGCGCAAGGCTGCCGCCGCGGTCAAGCGTCAGCAAAAGCGCACCTCGATAGAAAGATCGCGTCACCTGCGTATCCACAGCTGACGACACCCTTGCAGTCATCGCTGAAAAGCCGTATCCAGGAAGACATGAAGACCGCGATGCGCGCAAAAGACAGCGCGCGACTCGGCGTGATCCGGCTGATCCTCGCTGCCATCAAGCAGCGCGAGGTCGACGAGCGTATCGAGCTCGACGACGCCCAGGTGCTGGCGGTCCTCGACAAGATGATCAAACAGTGCCGCGATTCAATAGACCAGTTCGGCAAGGCCGGGCGGCAGGACCTGGTCGACAAGGAATCGTCCGAGCTCAATGTCATCGTCGCCTATCTCCCCCCTCAGCTGGACGATGCAGCACTCGCCGCGCTGATTGATCAGGCAATCACCGAGTCCGGTGCGCAATCGATGAAAGACATGGGCAAGGTCATGGGCATCCTGCGACCCCGGGTGCAGGGACGCGCGGACGTCGGCGTGGTCAGCGCGCAGGTCAGGAACCGCCTCGCCGGCTCCTGATCGCGGTCTCACGCCCCGGCTTGCAGGGGATATGTATTCTCTTGTAACAGGCGACGCCCAGCTTGTATCTTGATCCGCTATGGCCGGGCGTATCCCCCAGGAATTCATCGATGAACTGACCGCGCGCCTCGACATCGTCGAGGTCATCGACAGCCATGTCGCCTTGCGCAAGGCCGGCCGTGAATACGTCGCACGCTGTCCGTTCCACGACGAAAAGACCCCTTCCTTCACCGTCAGCCCCGAGAAGCAGTTCTACCACTGTTTTGGTTGCGGCGCCCATGGCACGGTGATCGGCTTTATGATGGAATTCAATCACCTCGACTTCGTCGAGGCGGTGCACGAGCTCGCGGGGCGGGCGGGTATCGAGGTGCCGCGCGGAGAAGGCGGCCCGGCGCGCAAGGCCGCCGGCCACGATCATTGCGAGGTCCTCAAGGAGGCCGCCGCGTGGTACCGGCGCCAGTTGCGCGATCATCCCCGCGGCGACGCCGCGATCGTATACCTCAGGGAACGGGGACTCGACGGCGAGACCGCAGCCGAGTTCGGCCTGGGATACGCGCCGCCCGGCTGGGACGGTCTCCTCAAGGCACTTGGCGGTCGTTATGGCGAGGACAGGCTCATGGGCGCCGGGCTCGTGATCAGGAAGGACCAGGGTGGTTGTTACGACCGCTTCCGCGACCGCATCATGTTTCCGATCCGTGACGTGCGTGGGCGGGTCATCGCCTTCGGTGGGCGGGTGCTCGGCGACGATACGCCGAAGTACCTGAACTCCCCCGAGACCGACGTCTTTCACAAGGGCCGCGAGCTTTACGGGATGTACGAGGCGCGCAGCGCGATGCGCGATCTCGACCGACTGCTGGTCGTCGAAGGTTATATGGACGTCGTCATGCTCGCGCGCCACGGCATCCGTTATGCGGTCGCGACACTCGGCACCGCGACGACACCGCAACACCTGGAGCGCATGTACCGTATCGTCCCGGAGGTGGTGTTCTGTTTCGACGGTGATCGCGCCGGTCGGCAGGCTGCGTGGCGCGCGCTCGAAAATGCGTTGCCGGCGATACGCGACGGGCGTCAGGCCCGCTTCATGTTTCTGCCGGAAGGGGAGGATCCCGATACGCTGGTCCGCAAGGAGGGGCGCGAAGGGTTCGAGGGGCGCCTCGTGAAGGCCGTCACCCTTTCGACCTTCTTCTATGACACTTTGATGCAGCGTGCCGATACCGAGACCATAGACGGTCGCGCCCGCCTGGTGGAACTTGCCCGCCCGTACTTGTCAAAACTGGGGCAGGGCGTGTTCCGCCATATGATGATCGAGCGTCTTGCGCAGCTGTCCCGGACCGGGGCGGACGTACTCGGGCAGGTCATCGCCGTCGACGGTCCGGCACCGGCTTCCGCGGTCGGGCCGCGGCGCGAAGCACGGCCTGGGGCGCGCCTGGTGGGTTCCCTGGTGCGCAGGGCGATCACCCTGCTGTTGCGCAAGCCGGCGCTGGCGCAACAGCAGGACGATTACCGGAGGCTCGCGCAAGCCGACATCCCCGGCGCGGCGCTGCTTGTCGAAATGCTTGATTTGTTGCGGGATAACCCCCACTACAGTACGGGCAGCTTACTGGAGCACTGGCGGGAGCACGAAAACGGCCGATACCTCGCGAGGCTTGCCCGCGAGGAGGCGCTGATATCGTCCGACAGGCTGGACGAGGAGTTTGCCGACGCGATGCGACGCCTGAACCGCCGCTATCTCGATCTGCAGATCGCCCGTATCAGGAGCAAACCCTGGAGATCCCTGAGCCAGGAGGATAAAGACGTATTAAAACAGTTACTTGAGGAGAAATCGTCGGCGGGTTGAGCACTCGGGGAAATTTACCGGGTTATTCTAATCAGCCATCAATCTATTGTAGAATCGGCCGTTTATTGCATCTTCGGTGCCGGTCGCCAGGTCCGCCAGGCCAGTCCATCAGAGGTTCGGATACCAGATATGAAGCAAGAGCAGCAGTCGCAATTGAAGGCCCTGATCGCGAAGGGCAAGGAACAGGGTTACCTGACCTATCGCGAAGTCAACGATCATCTGCCGAACGACATCGTCGATCCAGAGCAGATCGAGGACATCATCGGCATGATCAACGACATGGGCATCGCGGTGCACGAGTTCGCGCCCGACGACTCCCTGCTGATCAACGATACCGCGGTTGACGGCGACGACGACGTCACCGAGGAGGCGGCGGCCGCGCTCGCCAGCGTCGACAGCGAGTTCGGACGCACGACCGATCCGGTGCGCATGTACATGCGTGAGATGGGCACCGTCGAACTGTTGACCCGTGAGGGCGAGATCAAGATCGCGAAGCGCATCGAGAACGGCCAGCGCCAGATGTTGCTCGCGCTCGCCGATTACCCGGACACGATCGGCGAACTGCTGCGCACCTATGAAAAGGTGCTCGCCGGCGAGGTGCGACTCGGCGACGTGATCCTCGGTTATGTCGATCCGAACGAGGGTGAGAGCGACGCGACGCAGGCCCAGGCCGCGGTCAACGATGACCTGTTTACCGGCGTTCGTGACGACGATTCGGGCGATGACGATGACGACGATGGCGACGAGACCGTAGAGGCCGTAGATACCGGCCCGGATCCGGAAGAGGCGCGTGTGCGCTTCGGCGATCTCGAAAAGCGTTACAAGAAGGCGATGAACGCCGCCGGCAAGCACGGGATGACGCACGACAAGACTGTGAAGCTGCGCTGCGATCTTGCTGAGTGTTTCATGAACATCAAGCTGACCCAGCGCCTGACCGACCAGCTGATCCAGAATCTGCGCGACTCCGTCGATCGCATCCGCGCCCAGGAGAAGGTCATCATTTCGCTGTGCGTGAGCCAGGCGCACATGCCGCGCAAGGAATTCATCACCTCGTTCCCGGACAACGAAACCGACCTCGGCTGGCTGCCGAAGCAGATCAAGGCCGGCAAGAAGTATTCGAAGGCCCTCGAGGAATGCCGGGACGAGATCCTGCGTGCCCAGAACAAGCTGATCGCGATCCAGGACGAGGCCGGGATGACGATCAACGAGATCAAGGACATCAACCGCAAGATGTCGATCGGCGAGGCCAAGGCGCGCCGCGCGAAGAAGGAGATGGTCGAGGCCAACCTGCGCCTCGTGATTTCGATTGCGAAGAAGTACACCAACCGCGGCCTGCAGTTCCTCGACCTGATCCAGGAAGGCAACA
>CAZJKV010000040.1:15031-16201 GCA_964546765.1 uncultured Chromatiales bacterium | reverse complement strand
CTGCCTCTGCTGGAAATGCGGCGCCCCGCAACAGGATCTGCTCCTCCCGCTGGCCCGCCTCGCCGAGTGCCCGCAGTGCCGGGCGCAGTTGCACGTGTGCCGGATGTGCGAGTTCTACGATCCGGCTGCGCCGCAGCAATGTCGCGAGCCGATCGCGGACCTGGTCGCCGACAAGCAGCGCGCGAATTTCTGCGGCTATCTCCGGATCAATCCGAAGGCGTACGCGGCGCCTGACGGGAAGGCGGAGGCGGCGAGGGAGGAACTGGAGAAGATGTTCAAAAGATAATCCCTTGTTGGCGTTCAGGCGCTCCACGCTATCATGACAAAGGGTTCCGCAGATCTGATGACATTCGCCGAGCTACTGAAATCCATCGACTGGCCGGATTTCAAGGCCAGCCTGCTGTGGAGCTATCCGGACGAGAAGGAATCCATCGACCGGTACAAGATTGTGCTGGCACGGCTGCGCGGGCTGGCGCCTTTGGCTTCCGAGACGCGCATCGTCCTGACGGAAGTATTCAGGGAAGGAATCGACGACGAGCCGCATATCGACGTTGTGGGGCGTGAGCCGTATTCGGCCGTCGATTGTTCTATTTCGCTCGAGCCCTGGGAGCGCTGGCTCGGCATGCAGATCGATCCTGCCACACTGACCGAATTTACCGCGCCGCAGATCGCGGCGCATTGCCTCTGGGATATGACCTTTTACGGTTTCGACGAGTCGCAGATCCGGGAAACGAAGGACGAACTCAAGCGCCGGGTCGATGAAATCGACGCGATGACCGAAGAGGAACGAAAGCGGCGGCTCATTCCGATGGATGAATTCATGGACGACCTGTCGGGGAACGACGGCGGGGTTCAATGACGGTGGCATTCATTATCAGGCTGTTTTCAGCGTCTGGAGCGTCTCCATCTCGATATAAAACACGCTGTTATTATCGATAATGAAAATTCAGAAGCGAGATCATCAATTTGCAGCCCAAGGGAAGCAAGGCCAAGGCCTACCAGGTCAAACAGATCAGAAACATTCTCAAGCGATATCGTCTGGGAGCAACTGATGTCAATCAGATATGAGCTGATCATCTACTGGAGCGAGCAGGATCAGTCATTTATTGTGGAAGTGCCTGAGCTTCCAGGTTGCATGGCTGACGGTGAGTCCTATGAGCAGGCGGTTGC
>CAZJKV010000040.1:9238-14931 GCA_964546765.1 uncultured Chromatiales bacterium | reverse complement strand
TGCGCGCATCCTTGCGTGCCTGCCGCCGCTTCCCTGCGGCGCGCACGTGTCCCTGTATCGCCTTCGACCGCGTCTTCTGCAGATGCTTGCGCTGGTTCGCGCGCAGGGCCTTTTCGCTGACGAAACCGGTTTTCGCCGTGACCGCCGCGGGTCCCTTGCCGGCGGGGGGTGATTTCTTCACCTTCTTCTTGTTCGTCTTCTTCGCGCGCGCCGCTGCACGCTTGTCTGTGGCGGCTTTGGCCTTGGCCTGTTCGGTGAAGCGCTTGACGGCCTCGTCGAACAGCTGTGCCTTGTTCTTCGTCCGCTCGGCGCTGCCCTTCTTGGTGCCGGTGCGATCGCGCGCCGTGATGCGCTGGCGGCGGTACAGATCGCGATACTTGTCGCGCAGCCTCCTGGCGCGCTCGAGCTTGGCCTTGAGCTGGGCGGGGGTCAGTGACCGGATCGAGTCGGCGAGACTCGCGGCGAACAGCTGGAATTCGGTGGCGGTGCACAGGGAGCGGGCGTGATTGCGGTTGTAGGCCATGGTTCCATCCTTGTTACAGGTTAGACGCTGACAGCCTTGCAGGATACCAGCTATGGCTGGCGGAATTAAGATGTCACGACACTGCTCCGGTATCGCGACCTGGCCATTACCGGCGAGGTTGGTGCTCATGGCCTTCCTTCTGGTGTTACGATGTGCGAAGGGGAACGGAAGCGATGGCTCATTCCGATGGATGATTTCATGGATGATCTGTCTGTAAACGATGGCGGAGTTCAGTGAAGGTGGTAGCGGAACGGCACATGAAACGCTCCCGGCGATTCTTTCGCGACATTCTCGAGCACACGCCGTTCATGTGGCTGGTACTGCTGTTGCTGGTGTCGTGGCTGCTGTTCGCGGTCGCGATCTGGCTGGCTGAGCAGGGCGCGCCGGATAGCGGCATCCGGAACTATGGCGACGCGCTCTACTGGGGCGTGGCCGCGTTTTCGACGGCGGGGATCGCGAGTGAGCCGCTGAGTGGCATGGCCAAGGTGATCGGCGCGGTCTGGATCGTGCTCGGGTCGATGCTGTTCTTCGGCGCGATCGTCGCGACGGTGACCGCGTATTTCATGCGGCCGCTACAGCGCCCGGCGCGGCAGATCGTCGATACCATCGAGTACAACCTGGAACACCTCGAGGACCTGACCATCGACGAGCTGGACCTGCTCAAGGAGACCATGGACGGGTTGATCGAGCATGTCGAACGGCTGAAGGCCGCGCAGGCGGCGCGGGAGAAGTCGCCACCACCGGCGTTACCTTCCTGATGCCTGTACATGCCCTGACATCGATCACCCGGCATCCGCTGCGTCTCATGCTGCTCCTGCTTGCGGCGCTGATCGCAGCCCTGTTACTGCTTGGCACGGCACTGGTGCTGTTCTGGTCCGAAGACGATCTCCGGCAGCGTATCGAGAAAGAGGCAAGCGAATACCTGATGGTGCCTGTCAAAGTTGGCGGTGAAGTTTCCCTGCGGTTATTGCCCCGACCTGCATTGCGCGTGACTGATGTAATGATCGGCGCTGAGTCAGGATCTGATGCGAAAAATGACGCTATCGGTCATCTGGCGTCGGCCGGTGTCACCCTGCGCTGGCTACCGCTGTTGCGTGGCCGACTGGCGCCGGGTGCACTGCATCTGGATAACCCGGTGCTGCGCCTGGAACGGGACGCCTCCGGTGTGCTGAACTTCGATCTCGGACCGGAACGCAAGGCTACGGGGCACGGGCGCGCACAGTTCGATCTGCATATCCGCGAAGGTGAAGTTTACTGGAAAGATCACGACCGGGGCCGGACGGCGGCTGTGACCGGCCTCGAAGTCAGCCTGTCCGACTTGCAATGGCAGTCGGCCGATGACGGCCGGCATCCATTGAGCCGCTCATCGCTGTCCATGGTGGTGTCCGCCGATACGGTCAGCCTGAATGCGCTGACATTCTCCGATGTGGCATTCAGGCTGACCGGTCAGGACGGCGAGTTCAGTACCGATGGATGGGAGATGACCTTGTTCGAAAGCAACGGCTCGGGGCAGCTTAAAATGGATTTCAGTGACACCCCGACGAGCTGGGCGCTTAATCTCGAGTTCGATGAGCTGCTGGTGGGTGCCTTGCCGGAGGACTGGTTGCCTGCCGGCGACACCGTCTCAGGCAGCGCGGCCTTGCTGATCGCGCTGACCAGCCATGGCGATGATTTTGAAGCGATGATACAACACCTGAGCGGCGATGTACGACTGAGCGGTCGGGACCTGCGGCTGAAGGGCGTGGACCTGGACAAGGAATTGTCCCAGTACAAGGACACACAACGCTTCAGTCTTGTGGATGCGGCCGCTGTGATCGTTGCCGGACCTGCCTGGTTGGCTGTCACCAAAGGCTCCGAGTTTATGCAACTGATGGGCAGCGAAGGTGGCGAGACCGACATCCTGCAATTCATCTCTGAGTGGGAGATCAAGGACGGCACCGCGCACGCGCGAGACGTGGCCATGGCCACAAGGCATAACCGTCTTGCCGCCCGGGCATCTCTGGATCTGCCGGCGCGGAAGATCGACGATGCCGTTGTGGCGGTGGTCAACCGCGATGGTTGCGTCGTGATCCGGCAGGCGATTCACGGCACCTTCGATGCACCGGTTATCGAAAAACCCAACATGGTAGAGTCGCTGCTGGGAGCGCCTTTGAATCTATTGCAACGTGGGCTGGACGCCCTGTCTGTCGGCGAGGATGAATGCGAGGACTTTTATCAGGGTGCGGTGGAGGCGCCGAAATCTGATGGCTGACGCCGCGAATTTCCTTCTGTACTCTATACCCATCAGAACAACAACGATGGTGATGGGGACGGATGACCTCCGATGACGCCGTGATGCCGCCATCCCTGGCCTGGGATGAGGCCACCCGGGTGCTCGCGTGTTCCGGCGACTGGACCTGGGCCGGGCTGTCACGCCGGATGCCGCCACCGCCGCGCGGCCTGAAGGGGCAGATCGATCTGGACACCAGCGCCGTCCGGCGGCTCGACACCGCCGGGGCGGTCTGTCTGCGCCGTCACCTGACGAAGTTGCAGCAGCAGGGCGGCATCGTGTCCGCTGAACGGGTGCTGCCGCCGCACCAGGCCTTTCTGGACCTGGTCACGGAACGCCAGTTGCCCGTGGCCGCCGAGCCCGAAACGCGCATCAACCCACTGGCCCGGATCGGTGCGGGGAGCATTTCGATGGTCGGGCGCATGCTGGCGTATTTCGACTTCGTCGGGGCCGTCGCGAGCGACGGCCTGCCTCGGCTCCTGCGGCCGGACCGCATCCGCTGGCGCCAGGTGGTCGCCGAGATCGACCACGGCGGCCTGCGCGCCTTACCCATACTCGGGATGCTGACCTTCCTCACCGGGGTCGTGATCGCCTACCAGGGCGGTACCCCGCTGCAGGAGTACGGCGCCAACATCTTTCTGGTCGACCTGCTGACGCTGACGATGCTGCGGGAGATGGCCCCGCTGATGACCGCGATCATCGTCGCCGGCCGCTCGGGCTCCGCGTATACCGCCCAGATCGGCACCATGCGCATCACCGAGGAGGTCGACGCGCTGCGCGTCATCGGCATCACCCCGTTCGAGATGCTGGTGCTGCCGAAGCTGATCGCGATGCTGATCGTGATGCCGCTGCTGACGATCTATGCGGACTTCTTCGGGATGCTCGGGGGAATCGTCGTGGCCTCGGCGTGGTTTGGTGTCGGCTACGAGGAGTTTATCCAGCGCATCCCGGAGGCGGTGGCGCCGAGCAGCTTCTGGGTCGGCATCCTCAAGGCGCCGGTGTTCGCGGCGCTGATCGTGACGGTGGCCTGCTATCACGGATTCCAGGTGCAGCGCAGCACCGAGAGCGTGGGGCGTTCCACGACGCGCAGCGTGGTCCATGGCATCTTCCTGGTGATCGTCGCGGACGCCATTTTCTCGATCGTCTTCACGGTGCTCGATCTGTGAGCCTGTCCGTCGCCAGCCAGACGGCCGTTTCCAGTGACTGCGTGCTGCGCGTCACAGATGTGGTCACGCGTTTCGATGAAGCGATCATTCACGACGGGCTGAGCCTGGACGTCATGCGCGGTGAGATCCTCGGCATCGTCGGCGGCAGCGGGGCGGGCAAGACGGTGCTGCTGCAGGAGATGATGCTGCTGCAGGAGCCGAATGAAGGACACATCGAGATCCTCGGGCAGGATGCGGGCAGCCTCGATCGCCAATCGTTGCGCCGCATCAGGCGGCGGATGGGTGTGCTGTTTCAGCATGGCGCGCTGTTCACCGGTCTGACCGTGCGCGAGAATGTCATCCTGGTGCTCAAGGAGCACGCGCGCCTCAGGCGCGATGTCCGCGAGGACCTGGCCGGCGTCAAGATCGCGCTCGCGGGGCTGCCCGCAAGCGCGGCCGACAAGTACCCGGAGGAGCTCAGTGGGGGCATGATCAAGCGCGCCGCGCTGGCGCGTGCGCTGGCCCTGGACCCGGAGCTGCTGTTCCTGGACGAGCCGACGTCCGGCCTGGATCCGCTCAGCACCAGCGCGTTCGACGCGCTGATCGTCGAGCTGCGTAATCTGCTGGGGCTGACGGTGGTGATGGTGACGCATGACCCCGAGTCGCTGCGGCGCACGACCAATCGCGTCGCGTTTCTCGCCAATGGCCGGGTCTGGGCGCAGGGTCCGATAAACGAGCTGATCGCGAGTCCGGACCCGCTGACACGGGAGTATTTTCATGGGTCTAGCGACGATGCGGACTGAAGGATAGGGTGTCATGTACAGTCGTGCGAATTACACGCTGGTCGGGTTGTTTGTCGTGATCCTCAGCATCGCGCTGGTGGCTGCCGGGTTATGGTTCACGGCGGATCTCTCCAGTGACGACGAGCGTCGCTACCTGGTGATCCCCGAGGAATCGATGACCGGGCTGATCCGCAAATCAACGGTCAAGTATCTTGGCGTCGACGTGGGCCGGGTGCGCGAGCTCGGGCTGACCGATGACGGCGAGGTGCGGGTGCTGATCAGCGTGCAGCGCAACGTGCCGATTCGCGCCGACACGCGGGTGAGGCTGACGGGACAGGGGCTGACGGGTCTGAGTTTTCTGGAGCTGCTGCCCGGGACCGACGAGGCCGGTCCGCCGAAGATCACCGATTATCCGTATCCGGTGCTGCCGAACGCGACTTCGCTGGCAACGCGGCTGGAGGATGCGGTGGAGGAGGGGCTGGCCAGCGTGATCTCGCTGTCGCGGCAGCTCGAGTCGCTGTTGTCTGACGAGAGCGTCCAGTCCATCTCTGCAATCGTGGCGCATCTGGAGCGCATCAGTGGCGTGCTTGCGGAGAACGCCGATGACATCGCCGTGACCTTGCGGGAGACTGGACTGCTCGCGGAGCAGGCGCGGGAAGTGCTCGAAGAGGCGCCTGAGACCATCGCGCGCGTGCAGCAGACGCTGGACAGTTTCAGCAATGCGGCTCAGGGCGTCGCGGCGGCCGCGGAGGCGATGGAGCAGACCGGTGCGAGCGGGTCCCGCGCGTTTGAACAGATGGGGCGTGAGACGCTGCCGCAGGTGAATCAGCTGCTGCAGGATATCCAGGGGCTGACGCATACGCTGGAGCGTCTTGGCAGGGAGCTCAGCGAGCATCCGAACAGGCTGTTATTCGGCGCGCCGCCGCGCACGCCGGGGCCGGGGGAAGGGGGCTGATGACTGAGTGCACCGGGGC
>CAZJKV010000040.1:4536-9138 GCA_964546765.1 uncultured Chromatiales bacterium | reverse complement strand
CCGCCGCGCACGCCGGGGCCGGGGGAAGGGGGCTGATGACTGAGTGCACCGGGGCTTGGAGAAGGGGCTGATGACTGAGACACGGAGAGGCGCGATGGTTGGTCGGCGGGCATTGATACTGTTTGCAAGTACGTTGCTCGCGGCGTGCACGGCCTTTCAGGCGCCGAAGGACGAGACGCCGGTGGTGTGGGAGCTGGATCCGGCGGCGCTTGCCGTTGAAGCGGTCGGGACACAGGTCGCCGCGACGCTGCTCGTAGCGCGGCCGACGGCGGTCGGTGCGCTCGCGACTACCGAGATGGCCTACCGGCAGCAGCGCTTCGAGCGGCGCTATTACGCGCGCAACCACTGGGCGGACGAGCCGGCGCGGATGATGCATCCGCATCTCGTTACGGCGGTCGAGCAGGCCGGCCTGTTCGAGACGGTCCTGTCGATGGCCGCGTCCGCGCCGGCGGACTATCGCCTCGAGACGGAACTGCTGGAGCTGGAGCACGACTTCCGCGAGCGCGCGGGTGGTGTGGCACGCATCGACCTCCGTGCCCGCCTGATCGACCTGCGCACCGGCACCGTCATCGCCACCCGCCGCTTCCAGTCCGACGCCGACAGCACCGAAGCCACCCCCCCCGCCGCCGTCGCCGCCACCAACCGCGCCCTCGACCACCTCCTCAACGACCTGATCCGCTGGCTCTCAGGGGTCGGACCACAGTAACAGGCTGATTTAGTTCTGATCAGGCTGAGAAAATGGTCTGATTTAATGCTTAAAGGGGCATTTTTGGGGGTGAAATGGCCCGTTTAAGTTTCGCGCAGTGTTTGCCTGCTGGGTTCGACTCGCTTAAAGGCACGATTTCGGGCAGAAAAATGGGCGTTTAAGGCCTAAAAAGCCGCAGTTTTCCGGATCAATGACTGAGATTTCTGATAGTTGCCGTGGTCCGACCCCCGATCACCTGATCAGAAGCTGTAGCCGAGCTTGATGGCGAAGCGGAAGTTGTTGACGTCGGTCTTGGGGCCGCCGCTGCCGAACCTGTCTTCGGTGGTGACCTGGTAGCGGGCCTCGGCGCCGATGAACAGCGGGCTGCTGGCATGGTAGTGGGCGCTGGCGCCGAACTGCAGGCCAAGGACAGTGCCGTCGCCGCCCGGGGTGTCGACCATGACGAGGCCGAGACCGGGGCCGGCGCCGAGTTCGAGGCCCGGGGCGACTTCAACCACATAGTGAGGATTGATTTCCAGGCTATTGATTTCGGTGCGGCCCTTGTCGTAGCTCACGAAGCTGATCTGCTGGCGGACGCGATTGGTCGGCGGCTGCAGCAGCGGGCAGTTCAACGACAGTTCGGCGCCGACGATGGTCGCGCTGCGGAACTCGTCGCCCGGGCTCATGCGGCCGAGCATCAGCGAGACCGTGGGTTCGGCGGTGTAGCCGGGCTTGGTGCCGGCGAGAATGGTCCAGCCGCTCGCATGGGCGGCGCCGGCGCCGAAGCCGGTGGCGATCAGGCCTGCCGCGGTAAGTCCGAATATCGTCTTTTTCATGGCTGATTCCTTTTCAGATAGTGATTCTGGGTTTGTCTCTTGCAAGACCCTAGTGCAAAACCCTAGCGCGTCAAGGCCGCCGCGGCGGGTCTCGGCGCCAGCTGGCTGGCCAGGTATTCATCATAGCTGCCGTGGAAGTCGACGAGCTTATGGTCCCTGATCTCGATGATCCGGGTCGCGAGCGACGACACGAATTCACGGTCGTGGCTGACGAAGATCAGCGTGCCGTCGTAGTGCTCGAGCGCGAGGTTCAGCGCCTCGATCGCCTCCATGTCGAGATGATTGGTCGGCTCGTCCATGACGAGGACGTTCGGATCCATCATCATCAGCTTGCCGAACAGCAGGCGGTTCTTCTCGCCGCCGGAACAGACCCTGACCTGCTTCCTGAAGTCGTCCGACGAGAACAGCAGCCGGCCGAGCGTCGCGCGCACGATCTGGTCGTCGTGGCGGGGTTTGCGCCACTGGCTCATCCAGTCGAACAGGTTCAGCTCGCAGTCGAAGTCGGCGGTGCTGTCCTGCGGGCAGTAGCCGAGCTTCGCGTTTTCGGCCCACTTGATGGTACCGCTGTCGGGCTTGAGTTCATCCATCAGGCAGCGCAGCAGTGTGGTCTTGCCTGCGCCGTTCTCGCCGATGATCGCGAGCCGCGTACCGGCCTCGAGCATCAGGCTGCCGCCGCTGAACAGCGTCTCGCCGTCGAAGCCGTGACCGAGGTCCTCGAGCGTCACCGCGAGGCGATGCAACTTCTTCTCCTGCCGGAAACGGATGAACGGCGACACGCGGCTAGAGGCCTTGACCTCATCGAGCTTGATCTTGTCGATCAGCTTCGCGCGCGATGTCGCCTGTTTGGCCTTCGAGGCATTGGCCGAGAAGCGGCTGACGAAATGCTGCAGGTCGGCGATCTGCGCCGACTTCTTCGCGTTCTCGGACTGCAGGCGCTCGCGGGCCGCGGTCGAGGCGATCATGAAGTCGTCGTAGTTGCCGGGGTACACGCGCAGCTCGCCGTAGTCGATGTCGGCCATGTGGGTGCAGATCGCGTTCAGAAAGTGACGATCGTGCGAGATGATGATCATCGTGCTCTTGCGTGCGTCGAGCACGCCCTCGAGCCAGCGAATGGTGTTGATGTCGAGGTTGTTGGTCGGCTCGTCGAGCAGCAGGATGTCCGGGTCGGAGAACAGCGCCTGGGCCAGCAGCACGCGCAGCTTGAGGCCCGGCGCGACCTGGCTCATCGGGCCGAAATGCAGCTCCTCGGCGATGCCGGCGCCGAGCAGGAAATCGCCGGCGCGACTCTCGGCGGTATAGCCGTCGAGCTCGGCGAAGCGGGCCTCGAGATCGGCGACCTTCATACCGTCCTCGTCGGACATCTCGGCCTGGCCGTAGATGCGGTCGCGCTCCTGCTTGACCTGCCACAGTTCGGCATGGCCCATGATCACGGTGTCTATGACCGAATACCGCTCGAACGCGAACTGGTCCTGGCTCAGCTTGCCGACGCGGGTATGCGGCGCGACCGAGACGTTGCCGGCCGTCGGGACGAGGCTGCCGTCCATGATCTTCATCAGCGTCGACTTGCCACAGCCGTTCGCGCCGATCAGCCCATAGCGATGGCCGTTGCCGAACTTCACCGAGATGTTCTCGAACAGCGGCTTCGCGCCATACTGCATGGTTATGTTAGCCAATGTAATCAATGAGTAGCACCCATAATCTGATAAACGACCCAAGCCTGTCCCGGACCCGAAAGGCCGATACTATACAGCAAGATTGGGGGTCGGACCACGATAACTGTTTGATTAGGATAAATTCCAACGTCGAAATCGGCGGTATTTTGATCTTAGATGCCCATTTTTGGACTCAGAATTGGCCTTTTAAGACAACTCCAAGGAAGGAGGTTTCATGGCTCGCGCACACCGTCATTTCATCCCCGGCTTCATCTGGCACCTGACCCATCGCTGCCACAAGCAGGAATTCCTGCTCCGGTTCGCGCATGACCGCCGACGCTGGCGTTACTGGTTGTTCGAGGCGCGCAAGCGCTACGGCCTGTGCGTGCTCAATTACATCGTCACCTCGAACCATATCCACCTGCTGGTCCGCGACCAGGGCCGGGACGAGATCTCGTGTTCGATGCAGCTGGTCGCGGCGCGCGCGGCGCAGGAGTTCAATCAGCGCAAGCGTCGCAAAGGCGCGTTCTGGGAGGACCGCTATCACGCAACCGCGGTGGAGTCGGGCGAGCATCTCGCCCGCTGCCTGATCTACATCGATCTGAACATGGTACGCGCCGGCGCCGTCACGCATCCAGGCGACTGGGGGCAGGGTGGTTATCGGGAGATCCAGTCGCCGCCACTGCGTTACCGGATCATTGACGAGGCGGCGCTATGCGCGGCGCTTGGTCTCACCGAGGCGGAGGCGATGCGTCGTCATCATCGCGACTGGGTCGACGACACCCTGCGATCGGGGTCGAGTGTCCGCGATGAACGCTGGACGCGCAGCCTCGCGTTCGGCAGCGAGGACTTCGTCAAACAGGTGCAGCAACAACTGGGCGGCCGCGCGCGATCGCGGGAAGTGGCAATCGAAGTGGACCTCGCGTGCCTGCGCGAGCCCGATTCTTCTTATTCGGCCATTTTCAGGCCCAAAAATGCCCCTTTAAGCCCTAAATACAGCCGAAAATCGACAACAAGTTAAATACCATCAGCAACTTGCCGTGGTCCGACCCCCAATTCAGGTCATGCCTTCGAGGACTAGGTCTTTGTAGCGGACGAGGCCGAGGACCTGGTGGTGGTCGATGACGGGGGCGACGGCTAGGCCGAACTTTTCGAAGAGGCGGACGCAGTAGCGGATGTCCATGTCGGGGGAGACGGAGATCACCGGTTTGGTCATGATCTCGAAGACGTTGACGCGGTCCGGGGAGCGGTCGGGGCCGAGGACCTTCTTCGCGATGTCGGACAGGAGCACGATGCCGTACTCGTCGTGCTCGTCGCGCTTGTCGACGATCAGGGCCTCGGCGCCGGTCGACTTCATGATGTGGATCGCCTCGCGCACGGTCATCAGGCCGTCGATGATCTGGCAGTTGCCCTGCATCACGGCCCGGGT
>CAZJKV010000040.1:0-4436 GCA_964546765.1 uncultured Chromatiales bacterium | reverse complement strand
CTTTCGTCGCTCATGTCGTCGCCCCCTCGCTTTCCTCGAGCAGATGCCTGACCTGGTGCTTGACGCCGACGGCGTCCTCGACATCGAGCTGGAAGGCGATGCCGGTGCCCGAGGTGCTGTCGAACTCGCCGACCTTCTCGATAGTCTCGAGTATATGCCGTGTCAGCCGTTTCTCGACCAGGAACAGCAGCACGTCGCGCTGCAGCGCCAGCTCGAGGCCGAGAAAGGTCTTCTTTTCGCGCAGGCCCTCGCCGCGCGCGTTGCCGATGACCGTGGCGCCGGTCGCGCCGGTCTGCCGCGCGGCGCGCAGGACGTCCTCGGTCTTGTCGTCGTCGACCAGCGCGATGATCAGTTTGAAATGCATGGTCAGGGTCCCTCCATGTCAGGTGGAAGTTTGCGGCGGGCGGCGGCGCGCTTGCCGAGCCACTCGCCGATCTGGGCGTAGGCCATTACCGAGATGATCGGGAACAGCACCGCGAACGCGATCAGGCCGAAGCCGTCGAGCAGGGGACTTCGTCCCGGGATGCTGGATGCCAGTCCGAGCCCGAGCGCCGCGACCAGCGGCACGGTCACGGTCGAGGTTGACACGCCGCCCGAATCGTAGGCGAGCGGGATGATCTGCCGCGGTGCAAAGAAGGTCTGGACGATGACGATCAGATAGGCGCCGACGATGAACCCGTGCAGCGAGCCGCCGGTGACGATCCGAAACGCGCCGATCGCGATGCCGACCCCGACGCCGATCGCGATCGCGAGCCGGAGCCCGAGGATGCTGATCGTGCCGCCCGAGACCTGGTTCGCCTTCAGCGCGACCGCGATAACGGCCGGCTCGACCAGCACCGCACTGACGCCGATCGCGAGCGCAAACAGGTAGACCCAGCCGTATTCGCTCCAGTGCGGCGCGATGGCCTCACCGGCGCGGTCGGTCGCGTTCGCAAGCGCCGTCAGCTGCTCGGCCATCGCACCGCCGAGCGGGAACAGCGCCCATTCGAGGCCGACGAGAAAACACACCAGCCCCAGGATGACGAACACAAAACCGGTCACCACGCGCCGGATGCGCGGGATCCGGCGCCGGATCACAAACAGCTGAAAGCCGATGATGCAGACGATGATCGGTACGACATTGAGCATCGTCGCGCCGAGGACCTCGAGCAGCTTTTCAAACGCGTCCATGTCAGAGCAGCATCCCGTAGGCGAGCACGAAGATCATCGGCGTCAGCGACGCGAACGCGATCAGCCCGAAACCATCGAGCACCGGGTTGCGCCCGCGGATGCTCGCCGCGAGCCCGACCCCGAGCGCGGTGACCAGCGGGACGGTGATCGTCGAGGTCGTCACGCCGCCGGAGTCGTAGGCGATGCCGATGTACTCCACCGGCGCGAAGCCGGTCATGACCATGACGAGCACGTAGCCGCCGATGATCAGGTAGTGCAGCGGCCAGCCCAGCAGGATGCGCAGCACGCCGAGGATGATTGCGGCGCCGACCGCGAGCGCGACGACGATGCGCAGCGTCAGCGCATAGGCGTCGCGGGCGGCGGGGTCGTCTGCGATCGCGCCTTCGAGCGCCGCGACCGCAGCGGCCTCGCCGGCGATCGCGACCAGCGCCGGCTCGGCGATCGTCGTTGAGAAGCCGAGCGCGAACGCGAACACCAGCAGCCAAAACAGGCTGCCCTTGCGCGCGAACGCGCCCGCGAGCGATTCGCCGAGCGGAAACAGGCCCATCTTCAGGCCCTCCACGAACAGTGTCAGGCCGACGATTATGAACAGCAGGCCGACGAGGATGCCGCCGATCTCCGGCAGCGGCTGGCGGATCACGAAGGCCTGGAAGAAAGTGATGACGCCGATGATCGGGAGGAGATCCCGCAGGCTGCTGCTGAGCGCCCGGGAGAGCGCAATCAACGTCTCTCTCATCGCGGTTGCGGACCGGGTCTCATCCGCGCGAGTTTAGCAGATCCCGCGCGCCGTGCCCGACCGCAGGGCGAATCAGTTCACGATGGTCACCGCACCGCTTGATTCGCGCATCACCCGTTCGCTGACGCTCCCGAGCAGCATCGACTGTACCCTCGACAGGCCGCGCCGGCCCATGACGACCAGGGTATTCGGGTGACCGGCGATATGCCCGAGGATCTCCTCGGCGGGGTCGCCGAACAGGATCAGCTCGCCGGCATCGGCGGCGCCGATCGCGGCGTGCGCGTCTTCGAACACCGGCCGCGCCTGCTGCTGTTTCATGGCCTCGATCTGATCGCTCGACATCTTCGCCATCCCGATCGACGACGCCTTCCCGATTTGGACCACGTAAGCGAGCGTGCAGGGGATGTTGAACGCCGCGGCGAGCCGCGCGGCGAAACGGGCGGCATTGCGGGCGCTTTCGGAACCGTCCACGGCCACCAGGATCTCATCGATGTCGCTCACGCGCGTCCTCCTTGTGTCATGTCTGCGTCTGTCAGGTCCTTCCGGCATCATAGGTGATGTCCGTGCGGCCTGTCATCCCTGACGGGCCGGGTGCTGTGCCGGCCCGCGCGCGCATGAAAAATAGCCCCCGCGCCCCATCCATGGCAGCGCGGGGGCCGTTGCGCCCGGATCACCCGTGATGATGCCAACGCATGCCGTCGCGTCCGGACTTCTGATGACGATGCGATTTATCACCGTGACGCGCGCGCCACTCGGCGACCTGAGCCTTCTGCTCATCGGTCAGGACCTGCCAGGCCTCGTTGAAGCCGGTCATGCGCAGGACCTGCAACTCGGCCTGGAGATCGGCGCGTCGTGACGCGAGCTCGCGGGCGCGGTTCGCATCGAAGTCGTCGCTCAGCGCATAGCCGTGCAGTTCACGGCCGGCCTCGCGCAGGGCCTGGGCCTTCTCGCGTAACTCGGGCGCCCGGGCCTCGCGGATGTCGCGGATCGCCGCGCGCTGCGTCTCGCTGAGGTCGAGCCGCTCGAACAGGCGGTACGGCATCGTGCCGTGGCGCTCGTAGGACATGCCATGGCCCGGGTGATGCTGGCCGTATCCCGATTCATGCCAGTGACCGCCGGGTGGGCGGGCCTCGGCGCTACCGGCGATGCCCGCGCCGGCGATTGCGAGCGCGAGCAGGCTGCTGATGACCATCGTTGCTTTCTTCATCTGGGTGTCTCCTGTTCAGGAAGTCATGCGGGACCGGCGGCCCCGACCACAGCCCGAGTATCGCGCCTGCGCACGCAAGTTGCGGTCAGACCGGGGTAAATCTGTGTAAAACTATGTAAAGGCCGACGCGGCCCGGACCGGATATGGGAAACTTCCGGGTGATCTCCGCGATCTACCTGTAACAGACAACCGAAGCCACGGACAGCCCCGCGACATGAACGAACCCCCGAGCAAGCACTCCGGCAGCAGCATCGCCGACAAGGATCTCGAGGCCCTGCTGCAAGGCGGCCGCCGGCGGCCGTGGTGGCGGCGTCCGGGCGTCTGGGCCGCGCTCGCACTGGTCGCCGCGGTCGTAATCGCAACCGCGCAGTGGCTGTCCGCCGACCGCGAGACGATCACCTACCGCACCGTCGAGGCGGGCAGGGCGGACATCACGGTGCTTGTAACCGCGACCGGCACACTGCAGCCGGTCAACCAGGTCGAGGTCGGCAGCGAACTGTCCGGCACGATCGAACGGGTGCTCGTCGACTTCAACGACCGCGTCACGCGCGGCCAGGTCATCGCCGAACTCGACACGGTGCGCCTCGAGGCCCAGGTGTTCCAGGCCCGCGCGTCGCTGGCCTCGGCCGAGGCGCGCATCGAGGAGGCACGGGCGACCGTCATCGAGACCGAGTCGCGCTTCCGGCGCTGCGACCAGCTCGCAACGCGCCAGTTGTGTTCGCAGGAGGAACTCGACACGCTGCACGCGGCGCAGCTGCGCGCGAAGGCCGGCGAGATGAGCGCCGCCGCCGAGGTCTCGGTCGCGCGCGCGACGCTCGAAACGATCGAAAGCGATCTCGCCAAGGCCAAGATCCGTTCGCCGATCGACGGCGTCGTGCTGAAACGCCAGATCGAGTCCGGACAGACCGTTGCGGCGTCGCTGCAGACGCCGGTGCTGTTCGTGATTGCCGAGGACCTGCGACGCATGCGCCTGCATGTCCTGGTCGACGAGGCCGACATCGGCCAGGTCAGGGAAGGGCAGGCGGCGACCTTCACCGTGGATACCTGGCCGAACCGCACCTTCCCGGCGGTGATCACGCAGGTGCGTTACGCGCCGCAGGAGGTCGAGGGCACCACCGTCGTCAGTTACGAAGCGGTACTGTCGGTCGACAACAGAGAGTTACTGCTACTGCCCGGCATGACCGCGACCGCGGACATCGTCGTGCAGCAGGTCGGCGACGCGCTCGTCGCGCCGAACGCCGCGCTGCGTTTCCGGCCGCCGCCGGCCGAGCCGGAGCGCGCGTCCTCCGGCGGCAATGTACTGACCGAACTGTTCATACGCCC
>CAZJKV010000039.1:8705-16263 GCA_964546765.1 uncultured Chromatiales bacterium | reverse complement strand
AGGCCCGCCGCCTCGACGAGGCACAGGTACTTGCGCGCCCCGAGCGCGGCCGCGGTCGCCGCGGCGACCTCCTGCGCGCTCAGGTTGAAAACCTCGCCGGTCGGCGAATAGCCGATCGGCGAAAGCAACACGATCGCCCCATTGTCGAGCTGCTGGCGTATGCCTTGATGGTCGATTCGCCTTACCGTCCCGGTATAGCCGTAATCGACACCGTCGAGCACGCCGAGCGGCCGCGCGGTCACGAAGTTGCCGGAGCTGACACGGATCCGCGCGCCGGCCATCGGCGTGTTAGCGAGCCCCATCGACAGCAGGGCCGCGATCTCGACCGAGACCGCCCCGGCCGCCTCCTTTACGCAGGCCAGGGCCTCGTCGTCGGTGACCCGCAGTCCGTACAGGTACTGGTTCTCGCCGCCCCGGGCGCGCAGGCGCTGCTCGATCTGGGTGCGGCTGCCGTGCACCAGCACGAGGCGGATCCCGAGGCTCTGCAGCAGCGCGATATCGTGCGCGAGGCCGGTGAAGCGCCCGTCTGCGACGACTTCGCCCCCGAACACGAGGACGAAGGTCTGGCCACGGAACGCGTGGATATACGGCGACGCGGCGCGGAACCACGAGACGAAGCCTGGTAGCTCTTTTTCGTTCAAGCCCGTAAAACCTTTGTTGAAATAGCTTGTCAATATCTCAGAGCGCCGCGATGGCCGCAAGCCTGCCGTTATCGCCTCGCAGGCGCCAAATGTTTACTAATGTCCGCCAATTCATATTATTGGCATGTCGTCGGAATATTGGCAGGGACCTGATTCTGGTATAATAGGCCCATAGTCCTATGTCCGATGGCCGGTCGTACGACTGGCCCCCGCGGCGCCCCAGAATCGACTCCGGAACCTACCCGAAATCGACCAGGGGCGACTCCGACCGGCAAATCCAGCGTCATGGATCGACCACTGAGCAGGAGGTTTTGGATACATGACACCCCGTCTTCTCGCGACTTGCCTGTTGGCGCCGGCGCTGCTCTTGCTCGCCGCGTGCGAGGACGGCGTGCCCGACACCCTGCCCGGGCGGGGTACCACCTCGGACGGCGGCGTCATCAACCTGCAATCCTTTACGGGCATCTGGGACGGCGCCTACGTCGGAAATCCGCCGGGCCTGCCGGAACAGTGGGAGAGCACCTTCACCGGCTTCATGCGCGACGGCCGCCTGATCATGTTCGAAAGCAACGGGCAGGTATGGGATGGAGACTATACGCTGACCACTGCCGCCAGGGCGCGATCGGACGACGTATATGTGTTCCGGCCGGACGGGCGGCGCTCGACGCGACTGATCATCGACGCCGCGATCAGCGGCGACAACAACCTGGACATGTCCTATAACCTCGGCACCGCCGTCGGCCTGATCCAGATGCAGTTCCTGCGCAACCCAACCTACGAGCGCAGTTCGTCGCTGGCGCAACTTGCAGGGGTCTGGTCGGTGGTCGTGAATGAAGAGTCTCAGGCGCCGGAACCGCCGGCCCTGGCGCTCGCCATCAACGTCGTCGGCGAACGCGCCGTGTTAGACGGCCAGAACGCCAACGGGTGTTTCTATAGCGGGGAGATCGAGCTGATCGACGCGAGCCGCAACCTCTATGACGTCAGCGAGTTCGTAGTCACGGACGGCCAACCCGGAGACTGCGACCTGATCGTCGACATCACCGAGACCGACCAGGAGGGCAATGTCACGATCGTCCCGACGCCGTTCCCGTTTGCCGGCGATGGTTATAGCGGTTACGTAACCCTGCCCACCGCGAACTCGATGACGCTGGTCGTCACGAATGGCGACGATCGCGCAGTAGCGCTGGATTTCGCGAGGTAAACATGCGGATGAATAGTCGCGGGTCATACACCGGGTTGTCGCTGCTGGTCGCCGTGTTGCTGCTCGCCGGCTGCAACAGCGAGAGCGGGGGCATTGGGGGCGGCGGTTCCTCCGTGTCGCTGGCGACGCTGACCGGGTTGTGGGAAGGGGACATACTGGGCGCGAATATCGTGTCCGGCCAGGAAGTGGAAGCGGCCATGCTGTACAACGGCGACCTGTTGATGGTCGACAATACCAACGTGGTCTATGCTGGCGCCTATGTCCTCAACAGCAGCACCCAGTTTCAGGCAGAACAGGTCAGACGATACAATCCCGGCAACCCGGCCACGCCCGGGTTTCTGCGCTTCGCCGGGGTACTCGGTCCCGATAACAGCAGCGCCAGCGGCCAACTCCTCGTCATCACCGTCACCGAGGTCGGGGGTACACTGACTTCGGAGCAGATCCAGCTACAGCCCGACAATGATTATCAGCGGACGTCGAGTCTGACGCTTGTTTCCGGGACCTGGCAGGACGGCGTGTCGCCGAGCCTGACGCTGGATATCAGTCAGACCGGCATCGTCCTGTTGCAGCAAGGCGCATGCAGTTACGGCGGCCAGATAAGCACGCCGAATGCGCAACGAAACCTCTACGAGATCACGCTAGGCGGTGCGACCATCGGCTGTGCGGGTTCGCTCACGGGTTTCGCGGCCCTGTACGACAACGAAACCCTGCTGCGCATCATCGTCGCCGGCAACAGCGGTGCCCTGCACCTGGCGCTGGCCCGACCGTGAAGACACGCGCCGCCATGCCATGCCCGGCACTCGAAATCTGCGGTCCTGTCCATTTTCCCTGGTGAATCCCGGATGATCCTCCCGCTGCAATGTCGCGCCATTGCGCTGCTGCTTGCGGCGGCGATACTGCTCTCCGGCTGCGGCGGCGGGGCGACCAGCAGCGGGATCGGCACCCCCGGGGGCGGCGGCGGCGCGATCCTGGCCGCCAATGCCAATTTGACCAACCTCACCATGGCCTGCGTCGACCCGGATCTGCCCTGCGACGGCTTCCGGTTGGTGACACCCGACGGCTCGATACCGCCCGAGGGATTTATAGCCGGGGCTACTTTCGAGGGTACCCCGCTGGGAGATTACTCGAGCACCCAGAGCGCCCTGGTCGAGGCCGTCACGGTGACGCCGACGGCATTCGTCGGCAACGCGACGATCAGCATCAACGGCACGGCGGTCGCCTCCGGCGCGACGAGCCCGGCCATCGAGCTGCAGGACGGCGAGAACATTATCGAGATCGTGGTGACCGCCACCAACGGCGTGAACACGCGCACCTATCGCCTGTTCATCGACCGCCTGTCGCGCGACAACACCGACCTCGCGGCCTTGTCCCTGAGCATCGGTACGCTGACGCCGGCATTCGAGCGCGACATCACGGAATATTCCGCCAGCGTCGCGAATTCAGTCGCAGGCGTGAGCGTCACCGCGCGGCCCGTGGAGCCGGCGGCGACCATCGAGGTGATCGGTCAAACCGTGACCCCGGTCGATGAAGGGATGCAAAGCGGGTTGATCGATCTGGTTGTCGGAGATAACCCGCCGATCGAGGTCAAGGTGACCTCGCTCAGCGGCACCAATGAAGCGATCTACAGCATCACGGTCTCGCGGCTCGGCAGCGCGGATCTCGCGTCCGTATCGATCATCGGCCTCGCCGAAGATCTGCCGCCGGGAGACAACGAGGTGACGCTGTCGCTCGAATCCGCCTTCCGGGCCACCACGACCGCCTATGATGTCATGGCCGAGAATCGCATCGCGGAGGTGATCGTCAGCGCGGCCGCGCTGGAGCCGGAAGCCGTCGTCGTCTATGAGCATGTCACGCCCGGGGGGCTGGAGGAGTTCGCGCCCGGCACGCCGGTCGCGCTCAAGGCGTTCGACGAAGAGGATCCGGAGAGCGCCCGCAATACCATCAGGATCAGGGTGACGCACGATGCAAGCGGCGGGGACGATCCCCTCGTACGGACCTATACCCTGACGGTGATTCGCCAGCCGCCGCCGCTGTATGTGCCGGAGGCCTATGTCAAGCCCGTCGACATCGGGGCCGCGTTTGCCCACGGCAGGGGCGTAGCCCTCACCGCGGACGGCGACATCCTTGCTGTCGGTGCGCCGGGCGCCTTGGGCGGACGCGGCGCGGTGTATCTCTATGCCTTCGACGGCAACGTCTGGTCGCCGCAACTGACCCTGGAAGGTCCGGATCCCGAGCCATGCCTCGCGGACACCCCGTTTACGTCCTGCGATGCCTTCGGTTACAGCGTCGCGCTGGCCGGGGACGGGAATACGCTCGCAGTCGGGTCGCCCTCGCTGTCCGTCGAACTGGATGATCAGAATGCGGTCATCGACCACCACGGCGCGGTCTATCTCTATACCCGCGAGAACGGGATCTGGGTGGAGTCGCCGATCCACATACCGCCGTTCATCGCCGGCTTCGGCTATCGATTTGGTCACAGCGTCGCGTTGGCCGGAAGCGGCGTCGACGTCACGCTCGCCGTCGGGTCGCCGGGTGAGGCGAGCGTCAGCGATGAGGACGTATATCAAGATCCACAGCCCGGTGACTTTCTGGGCGGAGGCGAAGATCGTGGTGCGGTCTTCGTCTACGACTGCCTGTTCAGTGGCAATCCGCCTTGCTCTCCGCCTCGGGCAATGATGAAGCTGACCGTACTGAATACCGGAAACACCCCGGACCGTTTCGGCGCGAGTGTCGCCTTGTCCGGGAACGGCGATGTCCTCGCGGCCGGGGCGCCGGGACTGAATGACATGCGCGGCGTGGTCACCGCGTATAAACGCGAGACCGGCGTCTGGGGCGAGCCGCTGGACGTCACGCGTACAACGCCCCCGAGGTCCATTGACGAGTTCGGCATCAGCGTTGCGCTGTCTGATGACGGAGAATTGCTGGCGGTCGGGATGCCCGGGCAGATCAGCAACACCACGGGGATCGACCCGTCACCGAATCTCGTTCCGCAGGCAAACAACAGCGGCGCGGCCTATGTCTTTGCCTTTGTGGTCGATGAGGAGGACGGAGAGGGATGGGTGCAGCAGGTATTTATCAAGCCTTCGAACACGCGCACGAATTTCCGCTTCGGGACGAGCGTGGCGCTGAACGGGAACGGCAACTTCCTCCTGATCGGCGCCCCCGGTGAGAACAGCCTGGCAACGACGGTCGACGGGAACCAGCACATTGCCGGCGCCATAGGCAGCGGCGCAGGCTATCAGTTCCGTCGCGTCCTTGGGGAATGGTCGCAGATCGCGTACATCAAGGTACCGAATTCGCGTACCAGCGTACAATTCGGAACGAGCGTCGCCTTGTCCGGCGACGGCGAGCTGATCGCCGGCGGGGCGCCGGGTGAACGCAGCGAACAGAGCGGCGTAATCATGGGGTCGGACTACCCCGGCGATAACGACGCGTCGGGTCGCGGGGCCGCCTACCTATTCCGCGCGATTGCCCCGTTCGTCGATCCCGAGCCGCCGGCAGATCCGGAAGCGCCGTGATGAAGAGCGGCACGAGACAGGTCCATCCACTGCTGATCCCGGCGTTACTTGCCGTGCTCGGTCTGACCGCCTGCGCGGACGGCGGCGTGGTCGGGGGCCCCGGCACCGGCGGCGCCTGCGGCGTCCAGTTGACCACGCCGGTCGGTATCTGGATCGGCAGCGGCAACTTCATCGGCGGCGGTACGACGGTCGGGCTGATCGCGGGTGGTGACCTCGTGGTATTGCGCCTGACCGGCGACAACCCCCTGAATACCCCGATCGTCGGCAATTTTTATATCGGTCGCTATAACACCACGACCCTGAACGGGACCGCGGAGGTCTATGACGGCGCCGGGAGGCTGGTGGCGGCCAACCAGCCGTTGACGATCACCGTGGCCTCGACGCTGAACGTCACGGTCGGCGCGGCGACGACGCTGATGCCGATGTGCCCGTTGACCGATGGCGCCGGCGTATCCCTTTATAATCGCCCCAGCGTCGATCTGAACGGCGAACCCGTGATCGGCGGCATCTGGGAGTTCAGCGTACCCAACGCAACCCCGCCGTACACGCTGACCTATACGACCGACGACACGGGTAATCTGGTCGGTAACGATACGCCGGGTTGCAACTATGTCGGCCGATGGCGAGGTCCCAATCCCGAACGCAATCTCTATCGCATCGAGGAGCTGAGTCTGACCGGGATCGGTGGCGCCTGCGACGGCGACGACGGCAGCGGCCAGTCCATCCCGTTCGAGGGCGACGGATACGAGGGCTTTGCGCTGATCCTCGATGCGAATCCGGTCAGCGCGGAGATCCTGTGGGCAGTCACTGCGAACGGCAGGACGGCCTATTTCAACCGTTTCAACAGGACCGGCGGGTCGTACGACCTCGGCGCGCCACCGCCACCGCCGCCGGACGACGAATTCGGCGACGATGGCTTTTAAAGTCGTTGTGCTAAGCTAAGCCGATGCAGCATACCGAAGCCCTGAATCCCGGCCCGCAGTCGACGGACCATTCACTGTCGTCTTTCTGGTTCCTGTTCATGGTCGCCTTTGTCGAGGGCGGCGCGCTGATGTCGGTCGAGATCGTCGGCGCGAAGCTGGTCGGGCCCTTTTACGGGAGTTCGCTGTACGTCTGGGCCGCGGTGCTCGGCCTGACGCTCGGCGGCCTGACGACCGGTTATTTCCTCGGCGGCATCGTCTCGCAACGCTTTCCGCACCGGCGCACGCTGTTCGTGATCATGCTGACCTCCGCAGCACTGGTTGCGGTGATGCCGTGGACTGCGGGGATGATCATGGAGGCGACACTCGGGTTTGAACTCAGGCTCGGAATCACCCTGTCTTCGCTGGTGTTTCTGTTCCCCCCGCTGGTCTGCTTCGGCATGGTGTCGCCGATGATCATCCGGCTGGTCACGACCCATGAACGCAAGATCGGCCACGCTGCCGGGACGGTCTACGCGGTGTCGACGATCGGCGGCATCCTGACGACCTATTTCGTCGCCTTCTATGCAATCCCGAACATCGGCATGCGCGAGACACTCTATGCGACCGCGGTGCTGCTGGCGCTGTTCCCGATACTCTATTTCAGCCGCGTTGCGCCGCGCCTGACCGACTAGCATGTTTCAAACCATCGGAGGCCTTGCAGCAGATGGCTCGCATGACTGATCCCCGGACGTTGCCGTCCACGATCCCGGTTTTCAGTTGGGCCGTGATCGCGCTGGCCGCGCTCGTTATCAGCGCCTGTTCCAGTGGCGGTGGCGGATCGCCGGCGCCGACCACCGGCGATGTGATCGTCGAGGCCGATATATCCAGACTGGTCAACAGCGGTCTCGACGCAGGCGCACTCGAGGGCCGGATCACATGCCCGGGCGGAACCTCGATCGGGATGACGATCGCCGGTGCGACGGCGAACGGCGAATGCAATGAACTCGCGGCCGGTGACGCAACGTTATCAGTGCGCTTCACCTACGACGACAACGGTACTGAAGTGGAGCTCGCGACCGCCGCAAAGCCGTTGACCGTCGTCGCGGGGGAGACCCTGACGCTGCAATTCACCGATGCCGATCTCGTGCTCTCGGACGGCAACAACGATGGCTTCAGCAACCTGAACGACTTGCTGCTCGCGCTGCAAACCGTTGACAATGCCTATCTGTCGGGACTCAGCCTCGCCTGCGTCGACGTGACGCCGGCGTCCTCCTGCAACAATCTGACCCTGATCAC
>CAZJKV010000039.1:0-8605 GCA_964546765.1 uncultured Chromatiales bacterium | reverse complement strand
GATCAACGCCGGCGCGACGATCACGGTCGATGGCCAGGAGGTCGCGTCCGGCGCGACGAGTCCGGAGATACCGCTGCAGATCGACGAGACCGTGATCGAGATCGTCGTCACGGCCGCCGACGGCGTGACCCAGGTGACCTACCAGGTGTTCGTATCCAGCCTTGCTTACGTCGATGCGGACCTGGTCTCGCTCGCGCTGTCGGATGCGGCGCTGAGTCCGGACTTCGAGCGCGACACGACCGGTTATGACGCGACGGTCGCGTTCGAAGTCGAGAGCGTCACCGTGACCGCCGAGACCGCGCAAGCGACCGCTGCCCTGGAGATCGAGGGGGAAGTGGTGGCGTCCGGCGCGGCGAGTAACCCGCTCGCGCTAGGCGTCGGCACGAACGTGATCGGGATCGTGGTGACCGCGCCCGACGGTGTGACGCAGAAGCAGTACACGATCACGGTCACCCGGATCGGAAGCGCGGAACTCATTGCGCTGACGATCGCCGGGACCACGGACGACGAACCACCGCAACAGGTCAACCTCGCGCTCGACCCGGCGTTCGACCCGGAGACGACCACCTATGTCAGCGATGTGGAGAACCGCATCTCGGAGATAGTCGTCACGGCCACCGCAGCCGCGGATGGGGCCATCGTCGAGATCAACGGCGCCGTCGCTGATCAGGACGGATCGAGCCAGGCGATCCCGCTAGAGATCGGACCGAACGCGATCGACATCGTCGTGACGCACCCGGTCAGCGGGGCCGCAGAACCGCTGACCCTCGCCTATTCCGTGTCCGTCGTCCGCCAGGACCCGCCGCTTTACAGGGCGGACGCTTATTTGAAGCCGTCCGTCACGGGCGCGCAGTTCCGGTTCGGGACGAGCGTCGCGCTGTCCGCGGACAGCGACCCGGTGCACGGATTTACCGCGGCAGTTGGTGCGCCCGAGGAAGGCGACGGCGTCGGCGCGGTCTATATCTACACGCGTGACGGTTCCGGCGCGTGGTCGCAACAGGCCCGTCTCGTCCCCGACGACAGTGTCGAGCGCTACAACTTCGGCCGCAGCGTGGCGTTGTCCGCAACGGGGAACACCCTGATCGTCGGCGCGCCCGGCTGGGATTTCCTGCGGGAATTCGGGGATGATGATGACCCGATCAGCGGCGAGGTCTATGTCTTCACGCGGGCGGGGAACGGAGACTGGGTCGTTCAGGATCGCATCACGGCGTTCAACGCCAGCGTTCTGGACGGTTTCGGCTACAGCGTAGCCTTGTCTGGCAATACCCTGGCAGTCGGGGCGCCGGGCGAATCGAGCGGGCAGGGTGGCGTGTTCGCGCCCGGCGGCACGCACGACGACAGCGACGCGAGGGGCAGCGGGGCGGTCTATGTCTATGCCCTGAACGGAGGATGGAGCCTCCAGGCCTTCATCAAGTCGCCGGAGCCGACGGATTTTCTGGCCGCGCCGAGCCTGATACCCGAACGGTTCGGCTGGAGCCTGGCGATGTCAGCGGAGTCGGACCAGTTGACGCTCGGCGTCGGCATGCCGGGTGATTCCTCTGGCGGTCAGTCTGCCGGGCATGGCGCAGTTCACCTGTATACGCGTGACGGCTCGAACTGGGGACTCACGTCGGATTACATCTCGGGGCCGGTGGAGGGACCAGCGGGGACGACGAATCGTGAGTTCGGCTGGACCCTCGCGTTGTCCGGGGATGGCGCTACCCTCGCGATCGGCGTGCCCGCCCAGAGTAGCAGGACCTCGGGCGTCTGGAACGCCGCGGACGGGCCCGATGTCATCATCACCGGGCAGAATGCCGGGGCGCCGTTGTTTACGGACAGTGGTGCGGTGCATGTCTATACCCGCGCGGTCGATGCGTGGGTCGTGCAATCCTTCATCAAGGCCTCTAATTCATTGCAGAATTTCCGCTTTGGCTTCAGCCTGGCGCTGTCCGGTGACGGAGACAGGCTGGTGGTCGGCGCGCCCGGCGAGAGCAGCGCGGCGACGACGGTCGACGGCAATCAGCTCAGTACCGGCGCGCCGACCAGCGGCGCGGCCTATGCATTCCTGCGTGAGGACGAACGGTGGACTCAGGTGTCCTATATCAAGGTTCCGAACTCGAGGACCGGCATCCTGTTCGGATCGGCCATCGCGATGTCGGCGACCGGCGATCTGGTCGCGGGCGGCGCGCCGGCGGAGAACAGCGCATCGAATGAGGTTGTCTTGTTGCCGCCGTATCCAGTCGACACCGGCGCCACGGGCCGCGGCGCCGCCTATATCTTCAGGCAGGAAATCGTGGATCAGGACTGATCCCTATTCGAACAGCGGCAATCCCGCTTCAATGAAGCCCTTGGTGAAGAAGGTGTAATAACCCTTGCGCCAGATCGCGGCGGCCTCGAGGTTGAGCTTTTCGAGGACCGGACGGTTGTCGCGCAGGATCAGCGCGTCGTCCAGCTTGATCTCCGCCGGGTCCATGAAGAATCTCGTGAGCGGTTGGATACGGCCGTTGACGATGATCGGGACGCGTGGGCGGGTGAAGTCGAGGTCGCCATGGGACGCGATCATCAGGTTGTTGCGGGTGTCTTCCTGCATGCCGGTCGGCAGCAGGTCGACCTGCCAGCCGGCCTCGAGCAGGGTCCTGTAGATCGAACGCGCGCCGAGGCCGGTCGAACCGGTGATGAAGCCGGAATAGTTGATGATGACGAAGCCGCCGGGATTCAGCAGTCCGCGCAGTTCCCGGAAGGCCTCGAGCGTCAGCATGTGCGCGGGCGGGACCTCGGCCTGGAACACGTCGAAGATGATCAGGTCGTAGCGCCGGTCGGTGCTGCGCAGGAAATGGCGGCCGTCGTCGACGATGACGTCGCCGCTGTGATCGAGGTCGAAATAGTCGCGCGCGATCCTCGCGATACGCTCGTCGAGTTCGACGCTGTCGACGGTGTGGCCGAGTTCCTGCATCTTCTTCGCGACGATGCCGCCGCCGAGGCCGAGCAGCAGCGTGCGTGACCCGTCGGGGGCGATACTGCCGATGGTCTTCAGGAACTTGACGTAGTCCCAGATCGGCTCGCCGGTGTCGCGGTTGACCCAGGTCTGGCCGGTACGGTTGACGAACAGGATGCGATCGGTGCGCCTGGTCACGCCCTGGGTGTCAATGTGGGCGTAGTCGATGACCTTGAGCTGCCCGAGCAGGCCTTCGGACTCATAGAGAATCTCCACCTGCGGGTGATGAACCGTCTCGCCGCGCGGGAACAGGATCGCGACCAGCAGCACCGGGAATATCAGCGCCGGCCAGTGCCTGCGGCCGAGCAGCAGGATCAGGGGCAGGATCGACAAGCCGATGCCGCCGGCAATCGCGGTGCGCGTCAGACCGATTTCCGGAATCAGCAGGAACCCGGCGCCGAAGGTCGCGAGGATGCCGCCGACAGTCGAGATCGCGTAGACCCGGCCGGCGACATTGCCGGATTCATGGACCTCGCTCGCGAGGATCGAAATGATCAGCGGCGGCGTCGCGCCGAGCAGCAGCAGCGGCGGCAGCAGGTAGAGTGAGGTCAGCAGCAGGATCGCGCGGATCGTCTCCATCTCGCCGACCTGCGTCATCATCGCGTGCCCGACGGTCGGCATCAGCACGATCAGCAGCGCGGCGGTCAGCATGAACCAGTACACCATCTCGCGCCGGTGCTTGCGGTACGACAGCAGGCCGCCAAGATAGTAGCCGGCAGTCAGGCTGATCAGCGTGATGCCGATGACCGCGCCCCACACATACAGCGAGCTGCCATACAGCGGCGCCAGCATCTTCGCGCCGACCAGCTCCGCGATCATCACCGCCGCGCCCTCGGTGAACGCAAGGGTCAGCAGCAGCAGGCGGCCGTAGGTCGGCGCGGCGATCGCGTCGACGCGGGCTGTCACCGGTTCATGCCCCCGAATAAATTGGGGTCAGAGACGGATTTCCCCGACTGGTCGAGGGTGTCCTGAAACGTTTCAGGGAAATCCGTCTCTGACCCCAATTTATTCCTGAGCTGCTCCAGTCCCTTGAAGTCCCAGTGCTCCCGGTCCATCAGCTGGCTCGGGTGCAGGTTGCCGAGGGCGTTCAGCAGGTTGCTCGGCACCTTCGGGTTCTGTTCGGCGAGGTCGCGGATCAGTTCCTTGACGCGGCGGCGCGTCATGTTTTCCTGAGAGCCGCACAGGTTGCAGGGGATGATCGGGAAACCCTGCTCGTTTGCGTATTCGATGATGTCCTGTTCCTGGCAGTAGGCGAGCGGGCGGATCACGATGTGACGCCGGTCGTCGGTCAGCAGCTTCGGCGGCATCGAGCGGATCGCGCCGCTGTAGAGCATCGACATCAGCGCGCTCTCGATCAGGTCGTCGCGGTGGTGGCCGAGGGCGATCTTCGTGAAGCCGTGTTCGTTCGCGTAGCGGTAGATGTTGCCGCGGCGCAGGCGCGAGCACAGCGAGCAGTAGGCCTTGCCCTCCGGGATCTTGTCGACGACGACCGCGTAGGTGTTGCGGCGCTCGACCTGGTACGGGATCTGCCGCGCCTCGAGCCAGGCACGCAGGCCACTGTCGTCCCAGCCGGGCTGGGACTGGTCCAGCGTGTAGGCGAAGATCTCGAAGGCCCGGTGACGGTTGCGGCGCAGCAGGTCGAGCATCGCCAGCAGCGTGTACGAGTCCTTGCCGCCCGACAGGCAGACCAGCACCCGGTCACCGCGCTGGATCATGTTGTAATCCGCGATGGCCTTGCCGGTATAGTGGAGGAGCTTTTGTTCGATTCTGGACATGCAAAATCAGATGGGGTCGGCCTACTCTGACCCCGTCAACCCTGTTATCCTGATAAGCGCTTCATTATACGCAGAACCCCCGGAGATTACGATGTCCCGCAAGCTGAACCCCTACAGTTCCCGGATCACCCAGCGCAAGTCCCAGGGGGCTTCGCAGGCGATGCTGTACGGCGTCGGGCTGTCCGAGGCGGACATGGACAAGCCCCAGGTCGGGATCTCGAGCGTCTGGTGGGAGGGCAACACCTGCAACATGCACCTGAACGACCTCGCCGCGGCGGTTCGCGAGGGGGTCGTGGCCGCGGGGCTGGTCGGGCTGCGCTTCAACACCATCGGCGTCAGCGACGGGATCTCGATGGGGACCCGGGGTATGAGCTACTCGCTGCAGTCGCGCGACCTGATCGCAGACTCGATCGAGACCGTGATGGGGGCGCAGTGGTACGACGCGAACATCTCGATCCCGGGCTGTGACAAGAACATGCCGGGCTGCGTGATCGCGATGGGGCGGCTGAACCGCCCCGCACTGATGGTCTACGGCGGCACGATCAAGCCGGGCCATGCCGGCGAGAAGACCCTCGACATCGTCTCGGCGTTCCAGAGCTACGGCGAGTTCATCGCCGGGCGCATCGACGAGCCGGCGCGCGAGCAGATCGTGAGGAACTCCTGTCCCGGCCCCGGCGCCTGCGGTGGCATGTACACCGCGAACACGATGGCGTCCGCGATCGAGGCGCTCGGTATGAGTCTGCCGTACAGCTCTTCGACGCCGGCGGTCGATCCCGGGAAGATCGAGGAATGCCGCCGCGCCGGCGCGGCGATCCGGCTGCTGCTGGAACAGGACATCAAGCCGCGCGACATCATGACGCGCGCGGCGTTCGAGAACGCGATGGTCATCGTCATCGCGCTCGGCGGCTCGACGAATGCGGTATTGCACCTGATCGCGATGGCGCGCGCGGCCGGCGTCACGCTGACGATCGACGACTTCCAGCGGGTCAGCGACCGCATCCCGTTCATCGCCGATCTGAAGCCGAGCGGCAAGTATGTGATGGAAGACGTGCACAAGGTCGGCGGCACGCCGGCGGTGATGAAGTACCTGCTCGAGCATGACCTGATCGACGGCGACTGCCTGACCGTGACCGGCAGGACGATCGCCGAAAACCTGAAGGACGTGCCGGGGCTTGCGGCCGGCCAGGACGTGATCCTGCCGCTCGAGACGCCGATCAAGAAGTCCGGCCATATCCGCATCCTGCGCGGCAACCTCGCGCCAGGCGGCGCGGTCGCGAAGATCACCGGCAAGGAAGGCGTGCGCTTCGCGGGTCCGGCGCGCGTGTTCGACGGCGAGGAGGACATGCTCGCCGCGCTCGAGCAGGGCCGGATCGCCAAGGGCGACGTCGTCGTGATCCGCTACGAGGGTCCGAAGGGGGGGCCCGGCATGCCCGAGATGCTGACACCGACCTCGGCGATCATGGGCGCCGGGCTCGGCATGGATGTTGCGATGGTCACCGACGGCCGCTTCTCCGGCGGCTCGCATGGCTTTATCATCGGCCACGTCGTCCCCGAGGCCCAGGACGGCGGCCCGATCGCGCTGATCCGCGACGGCGACACGATCACGATCGACGCCGACGCGAACACGCTGGCCGTCGCCCTCGACGACGCAGAACTCGCTCGCCGCCGCACAGCATGGCAAATGCCCCCGTACAAGGCGGACCGCGGCACCCTCTATCGCTACATCAAGACCGTCAAGAACGCCTCCGAAGGCTGCGTCACCGACGAGTAACCCATTGGGGTCAGAGTAGACTCGGTCAATCACCCCGATTGACCGAGTCTACTCTGACCCCATCATTTCAGATTACCCCTGATCGGCTCCCAGGCGCTGTTCGTTTAAGTTCGCATCGAACTCACTTTGCCGTCGAGGATGCGATGCCACGGTTACCGAGGAATATCATTGCAGGACAACCGCATCATGTGACTCAGCGCGGAAATAATCGACAGCCCATGTTTCTGTCGAACAGCGATTATTTGTACTTCCGCAAGGTACTGATGAAATCCTGCAAACGCTACGGGTGCAGAATCCATGCCTATGTCTTCATGACCAATCATGTGCATTTCATAATGACGCCAGCGATCGATGATGCCATCGCGATGACGATGCAGGCGGTTGGCAGGTGCTATGTCAGATATTTCAACACTAAATACGGTCGATCCGGGACACTCTGGGAGGGCCGTTACCGCGCCGCATTGATCACATCCGAGAGCTGGCTGCTGACGTGCTATCGCTATATAGAATTGAATCCAGTTCGTGCAATGATGGCTGCCAGTCCAGTGGAATATCGCTGGTCAAGCTATAATGCCAATGCCTTCGGCAATTACGATGCCCTGGTAACACCACATGAACTCTATATGTCACTCGATAACCACTCGACCAGGCGTCTGATGGCCTACCGTGCGTTGTTTGATCAGCATCTCAGCGTGGACACGCTAGACGAAATACGGCAGGCAACTCACCAAGGCCGCCCATTGGGGTCAGAGTAATCTCAGTCTACTCTGACCGCAATGATTAGAGCCCTGTTTTCGGTTGCTCGCTGCGCTCGCATCCCCCTGCCCCCTTCGCAAGCGAAGGGGGGATTCCGGGCTATTGGCGGTACCAGCGCTCGCGCAGCGCGGTGAAGACGAGGTGCGGGTATTCGTCGCGGCCGAGGCTGCCGTTGTAGGCGGCGAGGGCGCGCTTGAGGTCGCCGCGCTCGCGGTCGAGGTAGTGACGCAGGATTGTGCAGCCCATGCGCAGGTTGGTCTCCGGATTGTGCAGGTTGTCGTGCGGGCGGTTGAGCTCGACGAGCCAGAACGGCATCACCTGCATCAGGCCCTGGGCGCCGGCGCGCGAGATCGCCCAGCGGTCGAACGCGCTCTCGACCTCGATGACCGCAAGCACGAGTTCCGGCGGCAGGTCGACACGGTTCGCCTCATAGTGCACGAGCTTCAGGAAGCGCAGGCGCTCGTGGACGTCCGGCATGCGCCGGCTAAGGCGCTGCGACATGTCGAACAGCCACACCTCGGCCTCGAAGCGGTCGGTGAAGCTGCCGGGGTCCTGCACCGCCACGAGCAGCGCCCGGCGCAGCTCGGCATCGTCGCGCGGGTCGACGTTCGCCACGGCCGGACCGATGGCCAGCAGGGCGGCAAGCAGAAAGAATGCGAAATACTGTTTCATCTGTCCATGTCTTAAGGGGTCAGAGTAGACCGCGTCTACTCTGACCCCTTAATCGGGTCGCGGCGCTCAGGACTTGAGGATGGAGATCACGTCCGCGAGCGGAATGTGACGGATTTCGTCGCTGCGGCGGTGCTTGTATTCGATGGTGCCGGCGTCGAGGCCCTTTTCGGCGACGACGAGGCGGTGGGGGATGCCGATCAGTTCGCAGTCCGCGAACATCACGCCGGGTCGCTCGCCGCGGTCGTCATAGAGGGCATCGATGCCGGCGGCGAGCAGGTCCAGGTATAGCCGTTCGGCCGCCTCGCGCACGCGCTGCGACTTATGGGCATTCAGCGGCAGGATCACCGCGCCGAACGGCGCGAGCCCCGCAGGCCAGATGATCCCGCGCTCGTCGTGATTCTGTTCGATCGCGGCGGCGACGATGCGCGACACGCCGATGCCGTAGCAGCCCATCATCATCACGACCGCGCGGCCCTGCTCGTCGAGGCAGGTCGCGTTCATCGCCTCGCTGTATTTCGTTCCGAGCTGGAACACATGCCCGACCTCGATGCCGCGCCGGATCGTGAGTGTGCCGCTGCCGTCCGGCGCCGGATCGCCGTCGACGACGTTGCGCAGGTCCGCAACGCGCGGCTCGGGCAGGTCGCGGCCCCAGTTGAC
>CAZJKV010000038.1:0-16420 GCA_964546765.1 uncultured Chromatiales bacterium | reverse complement strand
CGACGGTCTCGAGGCGGCACGCGGCCCGCTGTGCGAGATCGGACTCGGCGGCAGCGCGGCCGGCACCGGACTCAATACCGCGCCCGGCTATGCCGAGGACGCCGCGCGCGAACTCGCGCGCCTGACCGGTGAGGCCATCCGCCCGGCCGCGGACCTTGCCGCGCAGATGCAGTCCATGCACGACATCCAGCGCCTGTCGTCCGCGATCCGCGACCTGTCGCTGGAGCTGATCCGCATCTCGAATGACATGCGCCTGCTTGCCTCGGGTCCACGCACCGGTCTCGGTGAAATTCAGTTGCCGCCGGTACAGCCGGGATCGAGCATCATGCCGGGCAAGGTCAACCCGGTGATGTTCGAGATGCTGAACCAGGTCTGCTACCAGGTGATCGGCCAGGATGCGGCGATCGCCGCGATGACACAGGCCGGACAGCTCGAACTCAACGTGATGATGCCGGCGATGGGCTCGGCGCTGTTCGACGCAATGGACTGGCTGGGCAACGCCGTCGATGCGGCGACGGAGCGCAACCTGAAGGGGCTCGAGGTCGACCGGGAACGCTGCGGCGGATTCCTGCATGCGAGCGTCGGGCTCGCGACGCTGCTGAACACCCGCATCGGCTATGCGAAGGCCGCGGAGATCGCGAAGCTGTCGGAAAAGAGCGGCCGCCCGGTGCGCGACATCGCCGCGGAAAGTGGCCTGCTGACGGCCGAGGAGTTCGACGCCCTGGTCCTGCAGGCCGCGCGGGACGGCAGGATCACGTAGCGGGCGTCATCCCGACGCATGTTCCTCCACCCTGAAGTTCGCCAGGCAGTACACCAGCTCGGCGCCGAACAGTACAATGATCCACGAGATGTAGAGCCACACCAGGAACAGCGGAATCACGGCCAGCGCGCCGTAGATCGTCGCGTAAGTCGGCACGCTCGCAACATAGACCGTGAATCCGTATTTGGCGAATTCGAACAGCAGCGCGGCGATGCCGGCGCCGGCAATGCCGGGCCAGATCGCCACTCTGCAGTTCGGCACGGCGATGTACATCAGCGACAACGCGAGCATCGTCGCGATGAACGGCATCATCCAGACCAGCGTCGAGACCGTAGCGCCTGCCTCGTCGAGCAGCGGCAGCGGCAGTGACGCGAGCCAGGTCGTCATGACGATGCTGATCGCTATCAGCATCGGCCCGAGCGTCAGCACCGCCCAGTAGACAGCAAACTTGATCAGCAGCGGGCGCCGCTTGTCTACATACCAGATCCGGTTCATCGCCTTATCGATGGTGTCCATCAGCAGCAGCGCCGTTACCACCAGGAACGCGACCCCGATACCGGTTAGCTGGTTCACCTGCGCGACGAACTCCTCGAGGTACTGCTGCACCTGCTCGCCCGAGGCCGGGACGAAGTTATCGAAGATGAACATCCGCATCTGCCCGACCGCGGCATCGAAGACCGGAAATGCGGCGACGATCGAAAACAGCACCGCGAACAGCGGCACCAGCGCGAGCAGGGTCGTATAACTCAACGCGCCCGCGGTCACGACCATGCGGTCCTCGCGCAGGCGGCTGGACAAAAAGAGGATAAAGCGACGGACGATGTAGAGGTATTCCCGTGCCCGAGCGCCGTTTACCCGGCCGTCGTTCAATTCGTCTCCGGATCACCTTGCGCCAGGCGCGCGGCTTCTTCGGCAAATCGTATCGCCGCCCTGTCACGCCCCCGGGCGGCCGCGGCCCCTGCCTTGTCGAGCAGTTCCCTCGCCTCCGCAAGATCCGCGTCCGGGCGCGACGATCCCTCGATCGCGCGCGCCGCGTTGCGAATCGCGACGCTGATCTTGTGGGCCTTGGTCGCCTCGTTCTTCGCGATCATCGCGTCGTGACGGGCGCGCGTGAAGAATCTCAATTCGAGCTCGCGCTCGGCCCGCTCGAGATAATCGCGGGCCGCATCCAGGTTCTGCGGTGCGAGTTCCTCGGCGCCGGCGGCGGTGGCCGCCTGCACCGACTGGCGTGCGTCGCTCATCTCCTGGGTCGGCGCGGTGGTCGCGCATGCGGCCAGGAGCAGACACAGCAGCGCCGCGGCCGCGGTCATTGTTGTCCTTGTCTCTGCTATCATGAGTAAATCAGGCAGCCTCGCGTTAATATGAGCGGACACCCGACCAACCACCGTCAGGAGATATGGATTGAAGGTCATAATCTATCACAATCCGCGCTGCACGAAATCCCGGCAGACCCTGCAGCTGCTCCGGGACCGCGGCATCGAACCTGAGGTCATCGAATACCTGAAGACGCCTCCGGACAGAAAGACGCTGGGCGCGATCCTGGACAAGCTCGGGATGGAGCCGCGCGAGATCATGAGGCGCAGGGAGGCGCCCTATGCGGAGCTGGGCCTCGACGAACCGACGCTCGGTAAGGCCGCGCTGATCGATGCGATGGTCAGACATCCGATTTTGATCGAGCGGCCGATCGTCGTCGCTGGCCGCAAGGCCGCACTCGGACGCCCGCCCGAAAAGGTCCTCGGGATCCTCTGACATGGCCGAGATACTCGTCCTGTATTACAGCCGTTATGGCGGTGTTGCGAGCATGGCGGACTACGTCGCGCGCGGCATCGGGGAAGTCCCGGGCTGCGCGGCGCGGGTGCGCACGGTGCCGGCGGTGTCTACGGTCTGCGAGACCGTCGAAGACACCATTCCCGGGTCGGGTCCGCCCTACGCGACTCACGGGGACCTGAAGGAATGCGCCGGGCTGGTGCTCGGCAGCCCGACCCGGTTCGGAAACATGGCCGCGGCGCTCAAGTATTTTCTCGACGGGACCGGTGACCTGTGGCTGTCCGGCGTGCTGATCGGCAAGCCGGCCGGGGTGTTCACGTCAACCGCGAGCCTGCACGGCGGTCAGGAAAGCACGCTACTGTCGATGATGCTGCCGCTGCTGCATCACGGCATGGTGATCGTCGGCGTGCCGTATAACGAGCCCGATCTGTTCAGCACCCAGAGCGGTGGCACGCCCTATGGCCCGAGCCATATGGCGGGCGCGAACAGCGACGCGCCGGTGACCGATGAGGAAAAACGGCTGTGCCGCGCAATCGGGCGCCGCGTCGCGCAGCTGGCCTTGCGGCTGGCCTAGCGTACGCGCGGGAACGCGACCGGTCGCTTGCCGGCCGATCGCAGGAACGTGATGATGGTGTCGACGTCGGCGTTGCCGGCATGGGCCCCGGCAGTGCGTTCGATGCGCTCCGCGAACGAGCCCTCGCCGAAGAACAGCGTCCGGTAGGCCCTGCGCAGGTGATGGATTGTCTCACGGGAGAAACCGCGCCGCTTGAGGCCGACGATGTTGAGGCCGGCCAGTTCGCCGCGGTGCCCGATCGCGGCGCCGAACGGGATGATGTCATCGGAGACCCCGACCAATCCTCCGATTACCGCCTGCGCCCCGACGCGCGCGAACTGGTGCACCGCGCACAACCCGCCAAGGAAGACATGGTCGCCGATCTCGGCGTGTCCACCGAGCGTCGCGTTGTTCGCGAAGACCACATGATCGCCGACGACGCAATCATGTCCAACATGGGCGCCCGCCATCAGGAAACAGTGATCTCCGATCCGGGTCTCCATCCGGCCGCCGGCGGTGCCGGTGTTGATCGTGACGCCTTCGCGCAGGATGCAGTCGGCGCCGATCACGAGTCGGCTCGGCTCGCCCCGGTAATGGACGGATTGCGGCGCGGTGCCGATCACGGCCTGCGGCCAGACGACGGTGCGGGCGCCGAGGGAAGTGATCCCGGTGACGTGAGCCTGCGCGACCAGGCGACAGCCGTCGCCGAGCATCACGTCGGGACCGACGATGCAGTAGGGTCCGATCTCGACACCCGATCCCAGCCGGGCGCCGTCCGCGACGCGGGCCGTGGGATCGATACGGGTCAGTTGTTCGTCCCTCTCTGTCATTGATCGCTCTTTCGTCTGGGCGCCGCCGTCGGGGAAAGCGGGCGCCGGCGTCCGCTGGCGGTGGTTGGTGGCTATGGCTGGACTCGAACCAGCGACACCGGCATTATGAATGCCGTGCTCTAACCGACTGAGCTACATAGCCATTTATCAGAGAAACGGCACATCGAAGCGGATGCCAATGATAGCGATTCGGCGTCCCGGCCACAAGTGACTGTTACACGTTGAAACGGAAATGTATCACGTCGCCGTCACGGACGACGTAGTCCTTGCCTTCCAGGCGCCACTTGCCGGCCTCCTTCGCGCCCTGCTCACCGTTGCAGGCGATGAAGTCGTCATAGGCGATGACCTCGGCCCGGATGAAGCCCTTGTGGAAATCGGTGTGGATGACGCCGGCCGCCTCGGGCGCGGTCGCACCGACCTGAATCGTCCATGCACGCACCTCCTTCTCGCCGGCCGTGAAATAGGTGTGCAGATCGAGCAGCCGGTAGCCGGCCCGGATCAGGCGACTCAGGCCGGGTTCGTCGAGACCGAGATCGGCGAGAAAGTCAGCGCGCTCTGCTTCGGGCAATTCGGCGATCTCGGACTCGATCGCGGCGCAGACCGGTACGACCTCCGTACCTTCGCCCTCGGCTCGCGTGCGCACGGCGTCGAGCAAGGGATTGTCCGCGAAGCCGTCCTCGGCGACGTTCGCGATATACATCGTCGGCTTGATCGTCAGCAAATGCAGCTCGCGCAATTTTTCGAAGCCGTCGTCGCCGAGGCCGGCGGAGCGTATCGCCCTGCCCTCGTCCAGACAGGCGCGCACCTTTTCGAGCAGCGCCTTGCGCGCGAGCGCCTCCTTGTCGCCGGTCTTCGCGGCGCGCGCTGCGCGGTCGAGGTGGCGCTCTACGGTCTCGAGGTCGGCGAGGGCGAGTTCGGTGTTGATGGTGTCGATGTCGCCGAGCGGATCGATCTTGCCGGCGACATGGACGACGTCGTCGTTTTCGAAACAGCGCACGACATGCGCGATCGCCTGGGTCTCGCGGATATGGCCGAGGAACTGGTTGCCGAGGCCTTCCCCCTTCGACGCGCCGGCGACGAGCCCGGCGATGTCGACAAACTCCATCGTCGTCGGCAGTACGCGCTGCGGGCGCACGATCGCCGCGAGCGCGGCGAGGCGCGGATCGGGCATCGGCACGATGCCGACGTTCGGCTCGATGGTGCAGAACGGGTAGTTCGCGGCCTCGATGCCGGCCTTGGTCAGCGCGTTGAACAGGGTCGACTTGCCGACGTTCGCCAGGCCGATGATACCGCATTTGAATCCCATGATGTATCCGCCGTGTAATCAGGAACCGGGTTGCGCCGCGTCACGAGCGCTGTGCAGTCGATGCATCGCCTTCTCGGTATCGCCGGCTACGACCTGGGCCAGGACCTCGAGGGCGCGGACGATGGACTCGACGATCAGGCTTCGTTCGGCAGCCGGCGGCTGCCTGAGCACGTAGTCGACGACCTCGTTCGCGCTGCCGGGGTGACCGACGCCGATGCGCAGGCGCAGGAATCCCGCATCTCCACCCAGGGACGCAATGATATCGCGCAGGCCGTTGTGCCCGCCGTGCCCGCCGCCGCGCTTGATCCGCGCAACCCCGGGCGGCAGGTCGATCTCGTCGTGCACGACCAGGACATTCTCGGGGGCGATACGAAAGTAGCGCGCCAGCGCGCCGACTGCCTGCCCGCTGTGATTCATGAAGGTTGACGGCTTGATCAGGCGGACGCGGCGACCGTCGATCTCGACGGTTGCCGTCTCGCCGCTGAAGCGCGACTCCGGCATGAACTCGGCGCCGTGTCGACGGGCCAGTGCGTCTAGCAGCCAGTACCCCGCGTTATGACGGGTCTGGGCGTACTTGTCGCCGGGATTGCCGAGGCCGGCGATGAGTTCGACCGGCGCTTGCATCTCGCCCGGACCAGCAGCTCACACCAGCCGTCAGTCGCCCTTCTCTTCGCCCGCCTCGCCGCCTTCGGCCTTGGCCTCGGGCGCCTCGGCTTCTTCGGTGGGCGCGGCCTCGATCGCCGCGCGCGGTATGTGGATAGATACCACCGGCTGGTCATGCTCCGGGCCGTGCGACAGTTCGATCAGCTCCACGCCTTCGGGCAGTGGAATATCGGACAAGTGCAACGTGTCGTTGACGTTCATGTTGCTGACGTCAACCTCGAGGTATTCCGGCAGGTGTTTCGGCAGACAGGACACGTCGACTTCGGTGACGAGGTGTGACACGATGCCGCCGCCCTGCTTGACGCCCGGCGCATTCTCTTCGCCGAGAAAATGCAGCGGCACGCGCATGCGCAGCTTCTCGTCCTCGCTGACGCGCTGCAGATCCATGTGCAGCAGCACCCGCTTATACGGATGGCGCTGCAGGTCCTTCAGCACGGCGCGCTCCGTCTTCCCGTCGATCCTGACGTTCAGGATGTGGGAATAAAAGGCCTCGTGCTCCAGGCTGTGCATGACCGGGTTATGCGCGATCATCAGGTTCTGCGGCGGCTTGCCACCGCCGTAGATGATCGCCGGGAGTTTACCCTCACGACGCAGGCGGCGGCTCGCTCCTTTCCCCGCGTCGTGACGGACCTGTGCTTCGATCTCAAAGTTTATGGCCATCGTCGTTATCTCCGGATATTACACTGACAGAAACACGGCCTTGCCGCCCGCGACCAGGCGGCAAGGCCGTCACCAAATCCCGCCACGGCGGGTCATTCCATATAAATCGAGCTGACCGACTCCTCGGTGTTGATGCGCCGCATCGTCTCGGCCAGCAAGTCCGCGATCGAGAGCAGGCGGATCTTTTCCGAGGCCCGCGCCTCGGGCTGCAGCGGTATCGTGTTGGTCACGACCAGTTCGTCGAGCACCGAGTTTTCGATGCGCGATACTGCGGGGCCGGACAGCACCGGATGCGTGCAGTAGGCGACCACTTTCGATGCGCCCTCCTCCTTCAGTACCCGCGCGGCCTCGCACAGCGTGCCGGCGGTGTCGACCATGTCGTCGAGCAGCACGCAGGTCCTGCCGCGGACATCGCCGATGATATTCATGACCTTCGCGATGTTCGGGCCCGGCCGCCGCTTGTCGACGATCGCAAGGTCCGCGCCGCCGAGCTGTTTCGCCATCGCGCGCGCACGCACCACGCCGCCGACGTCCGGTGACACGACCATCAGCCGGTGATACTTCGCGCGCCAGATGTCGGTAAGCAATACCGGCGACGCGTAGACGTTGTCGACCGGGATGTCGAAGAATCCCTGGATCTGGTCGGCGTGCAGGTCGACCGTCAGAACCCGGTTAGTGCCGACGCCGGTGATCATATCCGCGACGACGCGCGCGCTGATCGGTACGCGCGCCGAGCGTGGCCGTCGATCCTGGCGCGAATAGCCGAAGTAAGGGATCACCGCGGTGATCCGGTAGGCCGACGAACGACGGATCGCGTCGACCATCAGCAACAACTCCATCAGGTTGCCGTCAGTCGGGTTCGCGGTCGGCTGGACGATGAAGACGTCCTTGCCGCGCACGTTCTCCGAGATCTCGACCTGTACCTCGCCGTCGCTGAAGCGTCCGACGTTGGCCTTGCCGAGCGGCAGATTCAGCCGCGCCGCGATGCTCGCAGTCAGATCGGGATGCGCGGAACCGCTGAACACGACCATGCGGCTGTCGGGTCCGCGAAATCCCTCATCGCCCGAAAAATTCAACTTGCGAGGCCCCCGGCCTGCTGTCCGAAATCGTTCATGTCCCTGTCGCTTGCCCCGACGCATCGAGGCCATGTTTGGCTGGGGCGCCAGGATTCGAACCTGGGAATGCGGGAATCAAAATCCCGTGCCTTACCACTTGGCGACGCCCCAATAAGCGCACCGACCCGCATACCGTTCGCCCGCATCACGTCGTCAGCCGCATTCTACCCCGAACCTGCATCGAAACCCGATCCCGATGATTCGGTCCCCTCGAGCCGGGCCATCAGCGGTGAGCGGTTCCGCCCCTGCGCGACGAATCCGCGCCATTCCTGCGGGAGGCTCGCCAGCAACTCCTCGGCAGCCTCCCGCCGGTCGCAGCGCGCGAATACGCAGCTGCCGGTCCCGCTCATCCTGACGACGCCACCCGAGCTTAATGCGACGTGACGACGCAGCCAGTCCAGCGCGGCGCCCACCTCGGGGTAACGCGCGCAGACTACCGCTTCGCAGACATTAACCCCCTGATCACCCGAAAGAAAGCGGTCTATTGTGAGGAGTTCGCAGTCACGTGTCAAATCGGGCATGCCGAAGACGCTCGCGGTCGGGATCCGGACCGGCGGCACGACGACCAGGTACCACGGCTCGTCGAGCGCAATCGGTGTCAGGCGCTCGCCGACGCCCTCGGCCCAGGCCGCCCGGCCGCGGATGAATACCGGGACATCCGCGCCGAGTTCGAGCCCGAGGCCGGCAAGGACGTCGACTCCGAGATCGAGGCCCCAGAGCCGGTTCAGGGCCCACAGCGTCGTCGCGGCATTCGAACTGCCGCCCCCGAGGCCGCCGCCGATCGGGAGGCGCTTGTCGATGCGGATCCCGACCCCGTGGTCGACGCCGGTCCGCGCCTGCAGCAGGCGGGCGGCGCGGACCGTGATGTCCTGCTCCGGCGCGATGCCGGGCAGCGGATCGAGCCTGACGACGCGCCCGTCAGCGCGCGGCTCGAAGCCGAGCCAGTCGCAATAATCCAGGAACTGGAACACCGTCTGCAGCAGGTGATAGCCGTCCGGGCGACGGCCGACGATGTGCAGGAACAGGTTCAGTTTCGCCGGCGCCGGCCAGGGGGTCCGCACCGGGATGGCGGCATCAGTCGCGCGCATCAGCCTGCCCCTGGACCCAGCGGTCGATGACGAGCCTGATGCGGATGCCGGGATGAGTGACGGTCAGCCGTCGCGGCAGCGCCAGACCGCCAACCTCGGTGTATTGCATGTATTCGACGTGCCAGCCGTCCTGCTCCAGCCTGCCCAGGCGCCCCCAGGAATCGAGTTCTCGCCAGGCCCGGGCCTCCGGGTCGGGCAGGCCGATCACCCAGTGGCGCAGGCTCTCGACCGGCGCCGACCAGCCCAGCGCCGCGGTCAGCAGGTCGCGGGAGGTGGCGGCAGTGACCGGTGGCTCGCCCGGCAACCGTAACTCGACGCCGTCCGGGTCACTGCCGAGTTCCGCGACCCGCTGCCCTATAAGCGACGAGAAGGCGATGTCATAGCGCTGCGGCGACTGCTGCTGCCAGAGTATGCGGATGGTCCGTGACGGCACGTCATCACCGCTCAGTGCGGCGCGACCGCTGAAAGACCATGTCTCGAGCGCGCCCAGGTCCTCGACGTGCTGCCGCCACAACACCTCGGAGACATCGGCCGGCGGCGCGCGCGGCGGGGTGACGCTGCAGGCGGCTACGAACAGGACCGGCAGCGCAAGCAGGGCCTGGCAGGTAACCCGGCTGGCCCGCAGCAGGCGCTGGAGGCGCAAGCCCTACTCCATGAAGCGCTGCATGACTTCCTGCAGCATTGCTTCATCAGGAAACGCCTCGAGGGCGCGCTTCCAGACCTCAACGGCCTCCTCGGTATTGCCGCTCACCCACAACACCTCGCCGAGGTGCGCGGCGACCTCGTGATCGTTCTGGATCTCCAGCGCGCGCCGCAGGTAGCTGATCGCCTCCTCATGGTTGCCGAGGCGATAGAGCACCCAGCCCATGCTGTCGAGGATCGCGTGACTGTCCGGCTTGAGCTCGAGCGCGCGGCTGATGTACTCATAGGCCTCCCGGTAACGATCGGTGCGGTCGGCGAGCGTGTACCCGAGGGCGTTCAGCGCATCTGCATGCTCCGGATCGCGCTCGATGATGTAACCGAGGTCCTGCTCGACGATGTCGACCCTGTCCGCGGCCTCGGCCATCAGCGCGCGCGCATAGAGCAGGTTGAAATCGCCGGGAAAGCGTTCGAGCGCGCCGGTCAACAGATCGAGTCCGTCAATGGGCCGGCCGGCCTGGCGCAATATTTCCCCCTCGATCTGGTACAGGCGCTTCTGGCTGGCGTGTTGCTGCAGCCGCAATTGATGCAGCTGCTGGCGCGCGCCGGCGAGATCGCCCTGTCCCGCCATCAGGATCGTCAACCGGATCCGTGCCTCGAGATAGCTCTCGCCACCCGGGGGAACCTGCGCGTACCAGGTCAGCGCCTCGTCGATGTTGCCGCGCTTCTCCTCGATCCAGCCGAAATAATAATTGAGGTCGCCGTCATGATTGCCGGCGTCACGCACGCGATACAGATAGGCCTCGGACTCGTCGAAGCGTTCGAGCTGCAGGTGCACCAACGCCAGCGTGAACAGGATCTCGGTATTCGGCGTGACCGCGTCGATCAGCGATTCGTATTGCGCGATGGCCTCATCGTAACGCTGCATGTCCATCAGCAGGCGGGCATAGATCATCCGCAGGCGCGCCTCGCCGGGATTCGCCTCGACGGCTTGGGCGAGGAACTCCCGCGCCTCGTCCTGCTGTCCCTGGAGTTGCAGCACACGGACCTGCAACAGGATCGCGCCGTACCAGCCGGGACGCAACTCCAGCACCTGCTGGACGGTCGCGTTCGCACGCCCCAGGTCCCCGGCCCGCAAGGCGAGGTTGCCGTAGGCGAACAGGGCGTCGGGATCGTCCTGGCGGGTGCTGACGAATCGCTCCATCAGGCGCAGCGCCTCCTCGAGGTCGTGCTCGCGGCTCAGCAGACCGGCCATCATCTCGAATCGTTCTTCCAGCGGCCCGTCGGCGCTGGCGAGTACGGCCTCCACGTGTTCAAGTGCCGTCTCGAGCCGTCCGGTCCTGATCGCCGCGACTACCATCATCTGGTGCGCGTCGTTGCTTTCGGGATCGAGGCTGAGCCACAGGCGTGCGGCGCCGAGGGTCGCGGGGTCGCTGCGGATGAAGGCCGCGATCTGGGCGGCGCGCTCGGCGAATCTCGGGTCGCGGGTCGCCTCGGCCAACTGCAGGAAACGGGTGACCGCGACGTCGTAGTGCTGCCGCTGGAGGGCGATCTCGGCCTCGAGTATCTGGTATAATAGGTCCCCGCTCAATTCATGGCCGGGCAGGCGGGGAAGAGCCCCGTTCGATACGACCGCGACCGGAGCGGTGGCGATGTCTTCGGGGCGGTCCTGGACAGTCAGGCTGGAGCAGGCGGACACTCCCAGGGATAATAGAACGAAGATAAAACTCAGCGGGAATCCTTGCATCGACGATGACCCTGGTCTGGACAGAATGGCTAATCCCCTCCCCGTATGTACCCAAGATGAGGATAATATCCTCTTTTCCCAAGAAAATCAGGTAAAATTGGCAGACAAGAGACGTCAATACCCACAGCGCGCCGCGGGCGTTCGCTGATTACGCTGGACAAAGCGCATGGCGTTACTGGCCGTCGGACTCAATCATAAATCGGCCCCGCTACCGATCCGGGAGCGGGTGGCGTTCGCGCGCGAGCAGTTGCCGCTCGTCCTGCGCGACCTGGCCTCGAATTCCCGCGTCAGCGAGGCCGCGATCCTGTCGACCTGCAACCGCACCGAGATGGTGTGCTCCGCAGATACCATCGACCACGAGCGGGTGATCCGCTGGTTCAGCGACTATCACAATCTGAATCCGGACGAACTCCACCCCTATCTCTACGCCCACCCCGATCAGGGCGCCGTTCGTCACATGTTGCGAGTCGCGAGCGGACTCGACTCGATGATCCTTGGCGAGCCGCAAATACTCGGCCAGATCAAGGATGCCTACCTGGCGGCACGCGAGGCAGGCACCGTCGGCAAGCACCTGAACAAGCTCTTCGAGTATACCTTCTCGGTCGCCAAACAGATCCGGACCGATACCGCGATCGGCGCGAGCCCGGTATCGGTCGCATTCGCGGCCGTCAGCCTCGCGAAACAGATCTTCAGTGACCTGCGCGAGCATACCGCGCTGCTGATCGGCGCCGGCGACACCATCGAACTCGCCGCGCGGCACCTGCGCGAGAATGGCATCGGCCGCCTGATCATCGCGAACCGCACGCTGGCGCGCGCCGAGGCGCTGGTCACCGAGGTCAACGGCATGGCGATCACGCTCGCGGAGATCCCGTCCTGTCTCGCCGATGCCGACATCGTGATCTCATCGACCGCGAGCCAGCTGCCGATTCTCGGCAAGGGCGCGGTCGAGAGCGCGGTCAAGGCCCGCAAGCACCGCCCGATCCTGATGATCGACATCGCGGTGCCGCGCGACATCGAGCCGGAGGTCGGCGAATTGCGCGATGTCTATCTCTATACCGTAGACGACATGAAGGAGATCATCGACGAGGGCCTGAAATCGCGCCAGCAGGCCGCGCTGCAGGCCGAGGAGATCATCGATAGCCAGACCCTGCGCTTCATGGGCTGGCTGCGCTCGCTCGACGCGGTGTCGACGATCTGCGCCTATCGCGACTCGATCGAAGAGGTGCGCGAGCATGAGCTCGACAAGGCGATCCGCATGCTGCGTCGCGGCGAGGATCCCGAGCAGGTGATCGCAATGACCACGCGTGCACTGGCGAACAAGCTCGCCCACGCGCCGACCGCCCAGCTGCGCCAGGCGGGCTTCGAAGGTCGCAGCGATCTGCTGCGCGCGGCACGGGAACTGCTCGATATCAAGGATACGGACGAATAATTCGCCGTGCAGCCTTCGATACGGCGCAAGCTCGAATCCCTGAGCGAACGGCTTCAGGAACTGGAGGCGCTGCTCTCCGACGCCGGGACCGTGCAGGACAGCGGTCGCTTTCGCGACCTGTCGCGGGAATACGCCCAGATCACCCCCGTCGTCACGGCCTTCCGTGACTATTGTGCTCGCCTCGACGAGCGGGCAGCGGCTGAGGAGATGCTGAACGATACGGACCCCGGCGTGCGGGCAATGGCCAGGGACGAGCTCGAGCATATCGAGCGGCGTGCCGGCGAGATCGAGCTCGAGGTCAGAAAGTTGCTGATCCCTGCCGATCCGAACGACGAGGCGAACACCTTTCTCGAGATCCGCGCCGGCACTGGCGGCGACGAGGCGGCGCTGTTCGCCGGCGACCTGTTCCGGATGTACTCGCTCTACGCCGAGCGCCGCCGCTGGCAGATCGAGGTCATCAGCGCAAGCGAAGGCGAGCACGGCGGCTACAAGGAGATCATATCGCGCATCGTAGGACGCGGTGTTTATGCGCGCCTCAAGTTCGAATCCGGCGCGCACCGGGTGCAGCGCGTCCCGGAGACCGAGTCGCAGGGCCGCATACACACCTCGGCGTGTACAGTCGCAGTGCTGCCGGAGGCCGACGAGATCGACGATATCGTCGTCAACCCCGCCGACCTTCGCATCGACACCTTCCGCGCCTCGGGCGCCGGCGGCCAGCACGTCAACAAGACCGATTCGGCGATCCGCATCACGCACCTGCCGAGCGGCATCGTCGTCGAATGCCAGGAGGAACGCTCGCAGCACAAGAACCGCGCCCGCGCGCTGTCGCTGCTGCAGGCGCGCCTGACCGCGCAGGCGCGCGAGAAGCAGCAGAGCGAACAGGCCCGTACCCGCAAGCTGCTGGTCGGCAGCGGTGACCGCTCCGAACGCATCCGTACCTACAACTTTCCCCAGGGCAGAATGACCGACCATCGCATCAATCTGACGCTGTACAAGCTCGATGAGATCATGGAAGGCGATCTCGACCAGGTCATCGACCCGCTGACCGGTGAATACCAGGCCGAGGAACTCTCGGCGCTGGCGGTATGACAACGATGACCACCTCCGTGCCGGCGGTGGACACGACTATCGAAAGCGCGCTCCGGCGAGCCGCCGCAAGGCTCGAATCGTCCAGCGCCAGCCCGACGCTGGATGCCGAGGTGCTGCTCGCGTTCGCCCTCGACCGCCCGCGCAGCTGGCTGCTCGCCCGCAGGCGGGATGCGCTCGCCGCGGATACTGCGCGGCATTTCGAATCGCTGGTTGTGCGCCGCGCCGCAGGCCATCCGGTCGCCTACCTGACCGGCACGCGTGAGTTCTGGTCGCGCACCTTCCGGGTCACGCCGGATACGCTGATTCCACGGCCGGAAACCGAGCACCTCGTCGAGGCGGCGCTCGCGCGCCTGCCCGCAGGCCGGCAATGCGAGATCGCCGACCTCGGCACCGGCAGTGGCATCATCGCGCTGACGCTCGCGCTCGAACGTCCGGACTGCCGCGTCACCGCGTCCGATATCAGCCTTGCCGCACTCGCGGTCGCGCGCGACAACGCCGCGCTGCTCGGTGCGGAGAATGTCGAATTCCATCACGGTGACTGGTTCGCCGGACTCGATGGCCGGACATTCGACCTGATCGCGAGCAACCCGCCATATGTCGCGAGCGGTGACCCGTATCTTGGCCAGGGCGATCTGCGCCACGAGCCGCAGGCAGCGCTCGCCGCCGGCGCGACCGGACTCGACGCGATCCGCGTGCTGGTTGCTCAGACACGCGAGCACCTTGCCCCCGGCGGGTGGCTGGTCCTCGAACACGGATACGATCAGGCCGGCACGGTGGCGGCGTTGTTTTCAGGACACGGATATGTCGAGGTCGAAAGCCTTCGCGACCTCGCTGGGCATCCGCGCATTGCGGCGGCGCGGCGGCCGGACCATGACGCATGAGCGCGCGGATACCGCGCCGGATCGCAACGAAGCTCCTCGATCATGCGCGAGCAGAGACGGGGCGTGAGATCTGCGGGGTAATCGCAGCCCGGGACGGCGTACCCGTCGACTGTGTTCCGATTGCGAATGTCGCGGGCGATCCCGCGCACCGCTACCGCATGGATCCCGAGGCGCTGATCCGGACGCTGTTCGGTATGGAACAGGCAGGTGAGGAGCTGTATGCGATCTATCACTCACATCCGGCGAGCCCTGCCGCCCCGTCCGCGATCGACCTCGCAGAGGCCGGCTGGCCGGATGCGCTCTACCTGATCGTCTCGCTGAACACCAGGGGCGTGCTCGAGATGCGCGGCTACCGCATACGCGGCGGTGCGTCGGTGGAAGTCCCGCTCGAAATCGAATAGATTATCCAGCCGAAAGCTTCTTCGCGAGTAGCGCATTGACCTGGGCAGGGTTGCCCTTGCCCTGGGTCGCGCGCATGACCTGGCCGACGAAGAAACCGATCAGCTTGTCCTTGCCGGCGCGGTATTGCGCGGCCTGTTCGGGATTCGCGGCGATGACCTCGTCGACGATGCGTTCGAGTTCCGAGCTATCGGTGATCTGGCGCAGGCCGTTCTTTTCGATGACCTGGTCGGCGTCGCCCTCGCCCTGCCACATCGCCTCGAATACCTGCTTGGCGATCTTGCCGGAGATCGTCTCATCGGCGATACGCGCGAGCAGGCTGCCGAGCTGCGCCGGCGATACCGGGCTCGCCTCAATGCCGAGGCCTTCCCGGTTCAGCGCGCCGAGCAGCTCGCCCATGACCCAGTTCGCCGCGAGCCGGTGCTGTCCGCCGGCGGCCGCGCTCGTGGACTCGAAGAAATCGGCCAGCTCGCGACTCGCGGTCAATAACTCGGCATCCGCGGACGGCAGCGCGTAATCGGCGACGAGACGCGCGCGCCGCGCATCGGGCAGTTCCGGCAATGCCGCCCGCAGCTCGTCGACAAAGGCCGCATCGAGCACGACCGGCAGCAGGTCTGGATCGGGAAAATAGCGGTAGTCGAAGGCCTCTTCCTTGCTGCGCATCGAACGGGTCTCGCCGCGATCGGGATCGTAGAGCCGGGTCTCCTGCACGACCGTGCCGCCGCCCTCGAGGATCTCGATCTGGCGCTCGACCTCGTACCCGATCGCCTGCTCGACGAAGCGGAACGAGTTCAGGTTCTTGATCTCGGCGCGCGTGCCGAGCTTGTCCGAACCCCTCGGCCGCACCGACACGTTCGCGTCGCAGCGGAACGAGCCTTCCTGCATGTTGCCGTCGCTGATGCCGAGCCAGCGCACCAGCGTGTGCAGCTTCTTCATGTAGGCGACCGCCTCGGCGGCGCTGCGCATATCGGGCTCGGTGACTATCTCGAGCAGAGGCGTGCCGGCGCGGTTGAGGTCGATGCCGCTCATACCGTGAAAGTCCTCGTGCAGCGACTTGCCGGCGTCTTCCTCGAGGTGGGCGCGGGTGATGCCGACGACCTTTTCCTGCCCGTCGCCGAAGCGGATCGCAAGGCGGCCGCCCGCGACGACAGGCAGTTCGTACTGGCTGATCTGGTACCCCTTGGGCAGATCGGGATAGAAATAATTCTTGCGCGCGAAGATCGAGCGCGGCGTAATCTGCGCGCCGACCGCGAGGCCGAAGCGCACCGCGAGGCGCACCGCCTCGCGGTTCAGCACCGGCAGCACACCCGGCAGGGCGAGATCGATTGCGCAAGCCTGGGTGTTCGGCTCGGCGCCGTAGGCGGTCGAGGCGCCGGAGAAGATCTTGCTTCGGGTACTCAGCTGGACATGCGTCTCCAGCCCGATCACGGTTTCCCATTCGACCTCTCTGGCGACCTCTCTGGCCATGCGTCGCGTCCCGCTTACTCGAATCCG
>CAZJKV010000037.1:8214-16773 GCA_964546765.1 uncultured Chromatiales bacterium | reverse complement strand
GTCATGGACAGGCGACCGTCACAGCGCAGAACACACACCCTCAGGGCAACAACCGTTCCCCGCTGAACAGGTCTGACACGCGCTCACGCTCGCGAATCAGGTGCATTTCCGAGCCATCGACCAGCACCTCCGCCGCCCGCGTCCGGGAATTGTAATTCGAACTCATCGCAAATCCGTAGGCGCCGGCCGAGCGCACCGCGAGCAGATCGCCTTCGCCAAGCACGAGCCTGCGCCCCTTGCCGAGAAAATCCCCGGTCTCGCACACCGGCCCGACGACATCCCATTCCCGCTCAGGCGCCGCGCCACCCGTCACCACCGGCACGATCTCGTGCCAGGCATCGTATAGTGCGGGACGCAGCAGATCGTTCATACCCGCGTCGACGATCGCGAAGTTCCGGTGCGCGCCGGGCTTCAGATACTCGATGCGCGTCAGCAGCACGCCCGCGTTCGCGACCATTGCACGACCCGGCTCGATCAACAGCCGGCACTCACGCGCGCCGAGCCGTGCAATGAGTGCGGCGGCATACTCGCCCGGCAGCGGCGGCATCTCGTCACGGTAGCGCACCCCGAGTCCGCCTCCGATATTCAGGTGATGCACTGAAATGCCGTCGCGCGCCAGCGCGTCCGCGAGCACGAGCAACCTGTCCATCGCATCGACGAACGGCGCGAGCCCTGTCAGCTGAGAGCCGATATGGCAATCGAGCCCGACCAGCCGAACGCCGGGCATTGCGCCGATGCGCGCAGCCAGCGCGCGCGCCTCGTCGACCGGGATCCCGAACTTGTTCTCCTTGAGCCCGGTTGCGATATACGGGTGGGTGTTCGCATCGACGTCCGGATTTACCCGCAGCGACACCGGCGTCCGGCGTCCGAGTTCCGTGGAGATAGCGTCGATACGCTCGAGTTCGGCGGGCGACTCGACATTGAAACAGTAAATACCGGCCTCGAGCGCGCGCCGGATCTCGGCCCGGGTCTTGCCGACGCCCGAGAACACGACCTTCGCGGGATCCCCGCCGGCCGCGATCACCCGCTCGAGCTCTCCGCCGGAGACGATATCGAAACCCGAACCGAGCCGCGCGAGCAGGTTCAGGATCGCGATGTTAGAACTGGCCTTGACCGCGAAACATACCAGGTGGTCCCGGCCGGCGAAGGCCTGGTCGAAGGCCCGCCAGTGGCGCTCCACCGTCGAGCGCGAATAGACATAGCAGGGCGTGCCGTACTTCGCGGCGACGGCCTGCAAGTCGACGTCTTCGGCATGAAGCACGCCGTCCCTGACATGGAAATGGTCCATTAAAAGTGATCGTCCTGCTGAATTTCCTCGGCCGGGTCCACACCCGGGAGATATAGATCACCCTTCTGACCGCATGCCGCGATCAGCAGGCCACACAACAGTACAATGATCAGGGCGCGCCGACGCGCCCGATGTCCGCTGAACAAGACATGTCTCCCAATGGCAGACCAGACTCGCCAGTATAATTGAGTAAAGACCGGGAGCCCACAATGGATCAGGATCAGGATCACGAACTGCTGCCTTGCGTCACGATCGAGCCCGAGCAAGCCGCTGGCGCCGCGGTAATCTGGCTGCATGGCCTCGGCGCCGACGGCCACGACTTCGAACCGATCGTCCCGCAACTGAAACTCCCGCGGACGTTTCCGCTCCGGTTCGTGTTTCCCCATGCCCCGCACCGGCCGGTCACGATCAACAACGGCATGGTTATGCGCGCCTGGTACGATATCGCCGATCCCGGTCAGCGTCGCTGGCAGGAAGACGAGGCCGGCATCAGAAGCTCGGAGGCGGACCTGTGCCGGCTGATAGCGCGGGAGATCGACCGCGGCATCCCCTCACGGCGCATCGTGCTTGCGGGTTTTTCCCAGGGCGGGGCGATAGTGCTACAGACCGGGCTGCGTTACCTGGAACCGCTCGGGGGCATCATTGCGCTTTCGACCTATCTGCCGCTCGCCGCAAGCCTCCCTGAAGAGGCTCATCCGTCCAACCGGGCGATCCCGATCCTGATGGCGCACGGCCGGCAGGATACGATTATCCCGTACACCCTGGCCCGGCATTCACGCGACCTGCTGCTCGCAGCGGGCTATGGGGTCGAATGGCATGCCTACGACATCGGACACAGTGTCTCCATGGAAGAAATCGATACCCTGTCCGCCTGGTTTGGGAAGCGATTCACCGCAGGGCAGCCAGGTGACACCGGCGCCGTTTGAGACCTGCCGGACTCAAGACCCACCACCCGCCCGCCGCTATAGTTTTCAACAAGAGCTCCAATAAATCCCTAACAGACCAGCAATATTTTTGCTTGAAAATCAAGGAGTCGCTGATGGGGTCCGCTGACGCGGTCATCGATATGGCCGATCTGAGCCTCTTTTCGCCGCTCGACCAGCTCACCCCGGCACAGGTCGAACAGCTGCTCGCGCATTCCAGTGTAGAGCGGATCCCGCCCGGCAGGCGACTGTTTGACATCGGCGAATCCGATGGCCGCGCGCTGTTTCTGCTTTCCGGGCAGATCGCCCTGGTCTCCGCCGACAACCGAATCTGTATGCTCAAGGCCGCGACCCCGGAGGCCGGGCAGGCCATCGCCGATCACCGCCCGCGCGAGGTAAATGCACTGGCCCGCACCGCCGCCACTGTACTTTGCGTCGATGCCGGCCACCTCCAATCCCTGTTGCATCCCGTCCCCGAGCCGGACGGTGCGGAAACGGCATCGCTCACTCCCCTGCCCCCGAAGCGAGAGGAACTCGATCTCGGACCGATATTCGCCTCACCGCTGTTCGCGCGCCTGCCGGCGCGCCACCTGCAGGTCCTGATGCAACGCATGAACACCATCGAGGTCAGCGCCGGCGAGGTTGTGATCCGCGAAGGTGAGGACAGCGCTGCGTATCACATTATCGAATCGGGCAGTTTCCGGCTCTCGCGCCGCCGGGGACGGGATGACGGGATCGCGGATCTCGGCAGACTGGATGGTTTTGGCGAGGCCGCGCTGATCGCCAACGAGGCCCATGACTTCACCGTCACGGCGCTGGAGGACGGCAGGTTGCTACGCTTCTCGAAGGGCGAATTCCTGACCCTGATCGTGCGCCCGTTCATCCGCTGGATCAGTCACGGCGACGTCGCCGCGATGATGCTCAAGGGCAGCATACTGGTAGACGTCCGTTCGTACAGGGCCTTTGCGAAACATCCGCTGCGGGACAGCATCAACCTGCCGCTGCAGATCCTGCGCCACGTCGCCGGGATACTCGATCAGCGCCGGAGCTATATCGTGTGCTGCGACAACGTGCGGCGCAGTGCCGCCGCGGCATTCCTGCTGGCGCAGCATGGCATGGATGCGATGATACTGAACGACCCGGTACCGGCATAATGCAGCAATACCACATCGGCAGGCAACCGATCTTCGATGCCAAACAACGCGTCATCGGCTATGAGCTGCTGTACCGCCATCGGGCCGGTGCATTCTCCAATGTTACCGACGGCGACCAGGCGACTTCGCAAATCATCGTCAACAGTTTCTGGGAGATGGGCCTCGGCAAGGTCGTCGGCGCGCACAAGGCCTTCGTCAACGTCACCCGCAACTTTCTGATCCATAGCGACCTGCTGCCCCCGCCGGGAAACCAGCTGGTGATCGAGATCCTCGAGGACATCCTCGTCGACAGCGATGTCACTGCGGCGGTCAGGGAACTCAAGAACAAGGGTTATGTCATCGCGCTCGACGATTTCACCTATCACCCGGAACTGAAACCACTGCTCGAGCTGGCCGACATCGTCAAGTTGGATGTGCTCAGCCTCGGCAACGACCAGGTCCGTGAACACCTCGCGATACTGCGGAATTACCCGGTGAAGCTGCTCGCCGAGAAGGTCGAAACCCCGGAGATGTTCGACCTGTGTCGCGAGCTGGATTTCGACATGTACCAGGGATATTTCCTGTGCCGCCCACGCGTGCTGTCGGGCAAACGCATGCCGGCGAATCGCGTCAACGCGATGCGCATGATGGCGAAGCTCCAGCGCCCCGAACTCGATATCAAGGGCCTCGAGGAACTGATCTCCCAGGACCCGACGATGAGCTACAAGCTGTTGCGCTACATCAACTCGGCGGCCTTCTCCCCCGGCAAGAAGATCGAGTCCATACATCATGCGATCGTCTATCTCGGCGAACGGGAGATCCGGCGCTGGGCCAACCTGATCGCTTTGACCGGCATTGACGACAAGCCCGAGGAGCTGATCACGACCGCGTTGATCCGCGCCAAGATGTGCGAACTTCTCGTGGAGATATCCTGTATCGGCAACAAGGACTCGGCCTTCATCGTCGGCCTGTTCTCGACGCTCGACGCCCTGATGGACCAGCCGATCGACAAGGTCCTGGAACTGCTGCCGCTGGCGCCCGAGATCTCCGAGGCGCTGGCGAATCATACCGGTCCCTACGCATCGCTGCTGAATCTCGTGATCGCCCACGAACGCGGCGAGTGGGACGATGTCGATGCCGCCGGTATCGATCAGGACGCGGTCTCCGCCACCTACCTCTCAGCCCTGGAATGGGCCGAGGTCACGATGTCGAGCGTCGCCATCAGTCGTTCCCACTGAAGCCGTACCGCGCTTCTACCCCACGATGTGCGGGGATGAAAATCCCCCGGGATTCCATTATGCTTGAGCGCCCCGGTATTTCCGCAACCACCCAGCACTCAGGACATGGCTATGAAAATCAGCTCGTTCCACCCGCCCCGGCGCACCCTGATGGGCCCGGGTCCATCCGACGTCAGCCCGCGCGTGCTGGAAGCAATGGCGCGGCCAACGCTCGGCCATCTCGACCCTGCCTTCATCATGATGATGGAAGAGCTCAAGACCCTGTTGCAGTACGCCTTCCAGACCCGTAACGAGATAACCTTCCCGGTGTCGGCGCCCGGCTCCGCCGGCATGGAGACCTGCTTCGTCAACCTTATCGAACCCGGCGACAAGGTCATCGTCTGCCAGAACGGCGTATTCGGCGGACGCATGAAGGAGAACGTGTTGCGCAGCGGCGGCGTGCCGGTCATGGTCGAGGATCCGTGGGGTCGGGCCGTCGATCCCGGCAAGCTCGAGGATGCGCTGAATGCCCATCCCGACGCATCCATCGTCGCCTTCGTCCACGCCGAAACCTCGACCGGCGCCTGCTCGGACGCCAAGTTGCTGGCCGATCTGGCGCGCGACCACGACTGCCTGACAATCGTCGACACTGTCACCTCGCTTGGCGGCATCCCGCTCCTCGTCGACGAATGGCAACTCGACGCCGTCTACTCCGGCACCCAGAAATGCCTGTCCTGCGTCCCCGGTCTGTCGCCGGTCACGTTCAGTGAACGGGCGCTGGCGCGGCTCAAGGCCCGGACGAAGCCGGTGCAAAGCTGGTTTCTCGACCTGACCCTGGTGATGGGCTACTGGGGCGGGGCCGGCAAGCGCGCCTATCACCATACCGCGCCGGTCAATACGCTGTATGCGTTGCACGAAGCGCTGGTCATGCTGCGGGAGGAAAGCCTGGGCAGCGCATGGGCCCGGCACCTGCACCTTCATCAGGCGTTACGCGCCGGCATCGAAGCGATGGGACTCGAGTTCATCGTCCCGGAGGACGAGCGCCTGCCGCAACTCAACGCGATCCGGATCCCGGAAGGCATCGACGACACGATGGTGCGCGCACAGTTGCTCGGTGAGTACGGTCTCGAGATCGGGGCGGGACTCGGCGCGATGGCCGGCAAGGTCTGGCGCATCGGACTGATGGGCCATGCCTGCAACGCCCGCAACGTGCTGTTCTGTCTCGGCGCCCTCGAAGACGTGCTCGCCGACTTCAATGCGCCGATCAAGCGGGGCCACGCGCTGTCCGCGGCGCGCACGGTGATGAGCGCAGCGCCGATGGTCATCGATGACGAAGACTGATATCGCGCGCTGCGGACCGCTTACGGCCGGCGAACCAGTATCAGCATGCCGCGGCCCCGCCGCTGACTCTCGCCGCTGTTGATGGTGGTCGCGAGCGCGATAAAGTCACCATCCTGGGTCACAGCCCCGCTGCCCGTGATGATATCGTCGCCGATGGTCAGGACCAGCGTCACCTCCCCGTTCGACTGCACGCTGTAGGAGCCCGACGATATCGCCTGCTGCACGGACGCGGACGAGAGGGCGGGCGCCGGCCCGGCCACGGTCCCGTTGTCGATGGTCTGGGTGCCGACGATGAAATCCGCCCCGGCGAATCCGCCCGTCAGGCTGATCGTACCAGTGAATTCGTTGATCACCACGATATCGAAGGCCGAGCCGTCCTCACGCGTGAATACCAGGTCGCCTCCGGCCACGGTGCCGCTGACAGTGATGCCGGCCTCGGCCAGATCGGCCTGGATACCCGGGTTGTCGAGCGCATTCTGGATGTCTTCGGCGAGCACGAGGTCCTCGGCCGCCAAGGATGTAAAGCTGAAGATCGTGACGCCGGCGACGCTCAGTGCGAAGGTCTCACCGGCGGCGCCCGCCATCCCGGATTCGAAGGCGCCGGACAAGCCCGAGGCATTGATCCCGAGCACTGCGCCATTATCGATCGGCACGCTGCCGCCCGCGAAATCGGCCCCTGCGAATCCGCCGGGCAAATTGCTCGCCTCGGTGAAGGTGTTGATCACGACGATGTCGAAGTCCGTGCCGTCTGCCTTGCTGAATACCAGATCGCCTCCGGCGACGGTGCCACTGGCGGTGATACCGACCACGGCCAGATCGGCCTGAACATTCGGATCATCGAGGGCACTTTGAATGTCGTCGGCGGTCACGGTATCGCCTGCGGATATCGACGTGAACGTGAATACTTCGATACCGCCGACGGTCAGTGTATACGTCTGGCCGGCCTCGACCGCAGTCGCGGTCAGGAAGGCGCCGGACGGATCCGAAACCGTCGGCACCGCATCCACAGCGACGGTACCGTTTTCGATCAGCTGGGCGCCGACCGCGAAATCCGTCCCGGCGAATCCGCCGGCCGAATTGCTTGAATCGGTAAAGTCGCTGGTCACGACGATCTCGAAGTCCGTGCCGTCGGCCTTGGTAAACACGAGGTCCCCGGTCTCGGCACTGCCGGTGAATTCGATGCCGGCCGCGCTCAGCGCTGCCGCGTTCGTGGTGATCCCGCCCTGGATGTCCGTCGCCGTCACGGTCTGGCCGACCGCGACCGCCTCGAACGAGAACAGCAACACCCCGCCGACCGTCAGCGAGTAGGTCTGCCCAACCTCGATCGCGGTGGCGGTCGTGAATACGCCGGATTCGGTCGAGGTCGTGGGCACCGCGACGGCGCCGTTGTTGATCGACTGGGTGCCGTTCGCGAAATCGGCGCCCGCGAATCCGCCCGCCTCAAGCGACCCGCCGGAGAAGCTGTTGACCACGACGATATCGAAGTTCGTGCCGTCGGCCTTCGAGAACTCGAGGTCGCCGGCCTCGGCGCTGCCGGTGAATTCGATGCCGGCCGCGCTCAGCGCTGCCGCGTTCGTGGTGATCCCGCCCTGGATGTCCGTCGCCGTCACGGTCTGGCCGACCGCGACCGCCTCGAACGAGAACAGCAGCACCCCGCCGACCGTCAGCGAGTAGGTCTGGCCGATCTCAGTCGCGACCGCAGTCGTGAAGGGACCGGACAGACCCGACACCGTCGCAACCGCCTCAATCTCCTCGGCGCCGCGATCGATCAACTGGGCTTCGTTAGCGGCAAAGTCCGGCCCTGCGAAGCCGCCTGCGCCAAGCGACCCGCCAGAGAAACTGTTGACCACGACGATATCGAAGTTCGTGCCGTCGGCCTTCGAGAACTCGAGGTCGCCGGCCTCGGCGCTGCCGGTAAACGTGATGCCGGCGCCGTTCAGTGTCCCCGCGTTCGTGGTGATCCCGCCCTGGACAGCCGCGGCCGTCACCTCATCACCCGCATTTTCAGACAAGAACGTGAATACCAGGACGCCGCCGACCGTCAGCGAGTAGGTCTGGCCGATCTCAGTCGCGACCGCGGTCGTGAAGGGTCCGGACTGCCCCGACACCGTCGCAACCGCCTCGATCTCCTCGTCGCCGTTGTCGATCGCGTGCGGGGTGTTCGCGGCAAAGTCCGCCCCGGCAAAGCCGCCCGCGCCAAGCGACCCGCCGGTGAAGCTGTTGGCCACGACAATGGTGAAGTCCGTGCCGTCGGCCTTCGAGAACTCGAGATTGCCGGTCTCGGCGCTGCCGGTGAACGTGATGCCGGCGCCGTTCAGCGCCCCCGTGGCTGCAACGATGCCGCCCTGGACAGCCGCGGCCGTCACCTCGTCACCCGCATTTACAGACGTGAACGTGAACACCTGGACGCCGCCCACGGTCAGCGTGTAGGCCTGGCCGGCCGCGGTCGCGACCGCGGTCGTGAAGGGACCGGACTGCCCCGACACCGTCGCGATCGCCTCGATCGCCTCGGCGCCGTTGTCGATCACATGCGGGGTGTTCGCGGCAAAGTCCGCCCCGGCGAAGCCGCCCGCAGACAGCTGCGTGTTGGTAAAGGTGTTAACCACGACAATGGTGAAGTCCGTGCCGTCGGCCTTCGAGAACTCGAGATTGCCGGT
>CAZJKV010000037.1:7625-8114 GCA_964546765.1 uncultured Chromatiales bacterium | reverse complement strand
TTGTCGATCACATGCGGGGTGTTCGCGGCAAAGTCCGCCCCGGCGAAGCCGCCCGGTGTGCCGGTGAACGAGTTCGTCACAAGGATCGTGAATGCCACGCCGTCGGCCCGCGTGAAGACCAGGTCACCGCCCGCAACCGTGCCGCTGACCGTGAAGCCGGCGGTGTTCAGTGCGCCGGTATTGGTATCGACACCGCCCTGCACATCCGCGGCCGTCACCTGATCACCCGCATTTGCGGACGTGAACGTGAATACCGTGGTGGCATCGACTGCGAGCGAGAAGGTCTCGCCGCCCGCCCCCGCCGTCGCGGTCGTGAACGCGCCCGACGCGCCCGAGCTATTCGGCTCCGCAGCCGCGGCCTCGGTGCCGCCGGTGATCGTGTTCGTACCAGTCTGGAAGCTCGTGCCGGCGAAACCGCCCGCCGCACCGTTCAGGCCGGTGAACGAGTTCGTCACAAGGATCGTGAATGCCACGCCGTCGGCCCGCGTG
>CAZJKV010000037.1:0-7525 GCA_964546765.1 uncultured Chromatiales bacterium | reverse complement strand
AGCTATTCGGCTCCGCAGCCGCGGCCTCGGTGCCGCCGGTGATCGTGTTCGTACCGGGCTGGAAGTTTGCGCCGTCGAAACCGCCCGCCGCGCCGTCGATACCGGTGAACCCGTTGTTCACGACGATATCGAACGCGGCGCCGTCGATCTTCGTAAAGACCAAGTCCCCGTCGGCCACCGTGCCGGCAACCGTGATGCCGGCCGCGGCCAAGGCATCCTGAACCGCTACGTCGTCGAGCCCGCCCTGGATATCGGCGGCCACGACGGTATCGCCGATGGCTTCAGACGTACGCGTGTAGATGACGACGCCGTCGACACTGAACGAGAAGATCTCGCCGATGGCGCCCGCCGTCGCGGTCGTGAAAGCGCCGGACGCGCCCGAGGCATTCGGTACCGCCTCGCTGCCGTTGGTGATCGTGTTGATGCCGGTCGCGAAATCGGTCCCCGCAAAGCCGCCGGCCGTACCCACGGTGCCGGTAAAGGTGTTGACGACCTCGATCGTGAACGGCGTACCGTCGGGCTTGGTAAAGACCAGGTCCCCGTCTGCAACCGTGCCGGCGACGACGATGCCGGCCACGGCCAAGGCATCCTGAACCGCTACGTCGTCGAACCCGGCCTGGATGTCCGCGGCCTCGACTGTTTCACCAACGGCGGTCGACGTGAAGGTAAAAATCGTGATGTCGTCGATGCCGAGCGAGAAGGTCTCGTCGGCCGCGCCGGCCGTCGCGGTCGTGAACTCACCGGATGCCCCCGAGGCCGTCTCTACGACCAGCACCTCGACGGTGCCACCGGTGATCGTGCGGGCGCCCGTCGCGAAATGCTCGCCTTCGAAGCCGCCGGGCGAGCCATCCGTGCCGGTAAAGGTATTGACGACATCGATCGTAAATGGTGAGCCGTCGGTCTTGGTGAAGACCAGGTCGCCGCCGACGACGCTGCCGCTGACGGTGAACCCTGCCTCGTCCAGACTGGTCTGAACGTTCGTATCGTCGAGCCCGCCCTGGATATCTGCGGCGGTCACGGTGTCGCCGGCGGATGCCGACGTGAAGGTGAAAATCGTGATGTCGTCGATGCCGAGCGAGAAGGTCTCGCCGGCCGCACCCGCCGTCCCGGTCGTGAATTCTCCGGAGGCGCCCGAGGCGTTGGGTATCGCCGGAGAGCCATTGTCGATGGTACGGGTGCCGGTCGCGAAATCAGCCCCTTCGAACCCGCCCGCCGCGCTCGCGATGCCGGTGAATTCGTTGGTCACCACGATATCGAACGGCGCGCCTTCGGGCTTCGTGAAAAAGAGGTCCCCGCCGGCCACGGTGCCGCTGACGACGATGCCGGCCGAGGCCAGATCGAACTGGACGGTGGCGTTGTCGAGTCCTGCCTGGATATCCTCGGCCTCCACGGTCTCGCCCGCGTCGGTCGACGTTAACGTGAAGATCGTGACGCCGTCGACCTCGAGCGCGAATGTCTCGCCGGCCTCACCCGAGGTGGCAGGCATGAAGGTGCCGGATTCGCCCGAGATATTCGGCTCGGCCCCGGTCTCGCCCCGCGCAGCCGCCACATCGAAGGTCGCCCGCTTGCGGACCAGGGTCCCCGAGGATACGACCCCGGTACCGCTCAGGTTCAAAGCGCCGTAACCCGTCCCGGTCTCGACGAATGCCGTCGGGGTGTTGCCGTTCAGGCCTTCGGACAGGTAGCCTGCGTACTCGACGACGTTATAGATACCGGATGCATTGCTGGACCCCATCCCGCTCGCGCGTTGAACGGCGATCGAGAATGAACGCTCGACCGCGGTCATCGGATTCGCGAAGCCGCCGGAGAACATGTGGTAACCGATGACCTCGCCGTCCCGTTCTCCATCCGTCGGCGTAGATCCCCAGCCGAGCAGCGTACCCGAATTCGGATCCCTCAACTGCACCAGTCCGGCGTTCTGCGGCACGTAGTACAGGCCGCTGTAGACGTCCGAGCCGGAACCGGTAGTGACATTGTAGCCGTCCAGATTGACCTGCAGGCTGTCGGTCACGCTATTGGTGACGAAGCTGCCATAGTCCCGGGGCTCGTCAAAATTATGGTTTTGCGGTGTGCTGTCGAAGGTCGCCGTCCCGACCTCGGTGGAAAAGGACATCGTGTTCGCGCCCGATTCCTCGCCGGTCAGGGACTGCTTCAGCCGTATCTGGTTATAGACCCTTCCGGAACCGCCCGGCTCGTCGAGCAGGGTCAGGTCCTGCAGCGGCGGCTGGGCGTCGGCGCCGGCTTGTCGCCAGCGCGTGGCGAACCTGATCCCCATGCCGGAAATCGACAGCCCTTCCTCGAGGCGCAGGCTGCTGTCGAGGGGGTAGACCATAAGCGAGCCGGTCTCGGTCGCGGCCCCGATCCCCGCAACACCTGTGGAGGGGCGCTGCCTGTCGGCGACGAGGATCTGTCGGTTTGAATTCGTTATATGCAGCAGATCGTTGAGCGACCGGAGATAGGGAAAGGCATCAATTGGTACATCACTGCTCGGATCCCGTACGGACGTGAGGTCATGAAGGAACTTGCCGACCTGGACCAGTCCGGGGATGGGGTTATCCCTGGCGCCCCCGAAGATCATGGCGCCCTGCCCGCTGTCAGTCTCCACTCCGCCCAGGGCATCTTCCAAGGGCACCACCAGCGGATCCTTGAGCGAGCCGGAGATGTCGACCACGCTGTAGTCGCCGCCGCGCAGCACGGTATCGGACCCGGGTGTCGAGTAGGCGGCGACCAGCTGCTGGAACACCGTGCCGGCGGCTTGGCTGATTGCCTGGACGGCGGCGCCGAAGGTCATGCCGGTGACATCGGCATCCAGCGAGACCAGCAGGCCGTTCAGGGCCGCGACCTCCTGGATCGTGAAGTTTCCGAGTACCGTGCCGCCGCCGAGGCTGCCGAGTACCGCATCGACGACGACTTCGGTGGTCGGTGAGATATCGACCACTTCGCCGGTCACGATCGCGCGCATGGTGTCCGTCTGCCCGCTCACCCGGACGGCATACGCGCTCCCGGGGCCGACGGCGGGCGAGTTGGTGAACGTGTAGACCCCGTTTTCATTGGTGGTAGTCGTTGCAATAACCGACCCGTTACTGAGCTGCACCAGTTCGACGGTCGCGCCCGCGACGGGCGTGAGGCCGGTAATGTCCGCATATACCGAACCGAATACAAAAGACGCGAGTCTCGAGCCGATGCCGTCCGTCCGGACCGCGACAAATTGCTGGCTGTCGCCGGCCGGCGCGGTGACCGTCCCGGTAATGGTCGATGTCTGGGTAAAGGAAGGGATATCAGCCGAATCGCTGCATCCCGCCAGCACGACGGCGAGGAGACAGAGGCAGCAGACTGCTCGGATGACCTTACTTTCCATCATTGATCCCGCTGTTCGCACCGTTGCGCGACTGGTTGGTGATTACCGTAATTCCAACGACCGTCGATTAAACTGGCGCTTCCGATGCGGGTACGACGAGGCAGGCCGTGAGAAGCCATATTATAACTCATTGTGGTGCCTGCAATCGTAAAGACAACCGGGATTACCGGTTGACCTTACCCCCGTATTATCACCCTGTATCGGCAATCCGGTTGCGCCTGCCAATACATGTCCGCTGCGTCACGGCGGGGTAGGCAGTTATCCCATGAGCTTCTTACCAAGACATCCAGAGTGGTAGAGTTCGCCAAGGCGCGAAATCCATTTCGCCCTTAGCCGGTGTCCAGACCTCGACGAACTTGCTTTAGTAGATAGGCCACCGACCTGAAAGTTCCGGTTGTCGGGCGCAGAGGCGCGCGCAGGCTGCGTACTCAGCCGGGGCGGCCCCGGGGACTACCCAGAAATAAAATTGAAAACAATCGCTTGAGATCCATACCGATGCCCAGCGCCGCCGGGATCGAGAACAGCGTAATCAGGGTAGAGAACATCAGCCCCCAGGACAGGGCAAGCGCCATCGGGGCGACGAACGGGTCTTGACCGCCCCAGCCGTACGCGGTCGGCAGCAGGCCGACGACGGTCGTGATCGTGGTCAGCAGCACGGCCCGGAGGCGGCGCCGGCCGGCATTGACCACGGCCTCGCGCCACGGCGTCCCCTGGGCGATCAATCGCTGTATGAATACCGCCATGACCAGCGAGGCATTGACGACGACGCCGGTGAGCGCGACGAAGCCCATCAGCGCCATGAATGACAGCGGATGCCCGTGCAACACGAAACCGACGATGATGCCGATTGCGCCGAACGGGATCGCGAGCATCACCAGCAACGGGTAGCTCAGTCGGTTGAACTGCACAGCGAGGATCACGAAGATCGCGAGCAGTGCGAACACAAAGCTGAACACCAGCCCGGTGACGGATTCCTCGGCGCGCTCCTGCTCGCCGCCGAGATTGTAGACGACCGGCGGCGTCGCCTCGATGAGCCATTCGGGGAGCCGCTGGCGCACCAGGGTGTTCAGCTCGTGCGAGGTGATGGTCTGGCGATCGACCTCGGCCGAGACGCTGACGACGCGCTCGCTGTCCTTGTGGCGTATCGCGGTCGCGCCCGGGGCCTCGACCAGGCGCCCGATGCGCCGCAGCGGCACCAGGCCGCCGCGGTCGTTCGGGATCTCGAGGTCCAGCAGTGCCTGCAGGTCCCGCTGTGCACGTTCCGGATAGCGGATCGTCACATCGATCTCCTCGATGCCGCGAATCAGCGTCGATACCGGCAAGCCATCGAATGCGGCCCGGATATGGGTCGCGACCGTCGCGAGGTCGACACCGGCGAACGCCGCGAGTCCGCGATCGAGTTCGATGTGCAGCTCAGGGTCGCCCGGTTCGAGGTCGCTTTCGATCGCATAGACGCCGTCGACGCCGGCCAGCAGCGCCATCAGGCGGCGCGCGGATTCGTCGCGCGCGCCGTTGTCTCGACCGGTGATCTCGACCTGCAGCGCACGCCCTACCGGTGGACCCATGGACTCCATCGCAAAGCTGATCGCCATGTCCGGAAAAAGCGCCGGGATCTCCGCCTGTATCCGGTCCATGACCTGCAGCGCGCTGATCTCGCGCTCGGTGAACGGGATGAGGATCACGCGCACGAAACCAAAACGATCGCCGATCTGCTTCATCTGTTCGCGCTGGTCGGCGCTGTTCTCGCCGGCGACCAGCGTCGTCGTCTCGAGCACTGCAGGATCGATACGTGCGCGCACCTCGCGGTCGAGACGCAGCAGCGCGTCTCGTGTCTGCTCCAGCGTCGTGCCGACCGGCATGTTGACGCGCAGGTAAAACTGCGACTCGGCACCGGGCGGGAAGAGCTGGAACCGCATCTGCCCGGCGAACGCGAAGGCGCCGGCAAGCGCGAGGATGGTCAGCAGGACCGTCAGGTAGCGCCAGCGTACCGCATGCCGCAGCAGCCAGCCGTATCCGGCGTTCAGCCAGCGGAACAGGGCGCGTTCGGGCGGATGGGCGCGGGCACGCGCGACGTCACGTATCTGGTTCGGCAGGATGAACAGCGCCTGCAGCCATGAAAAGAACAGCAACGTTACGACCACGATCGGGATTGCGATTACGAACTTGCCGATGATTCCTTCCATGAACATCAGCGGCAGGAATGCAACGATCGTCGTCAGTACCGTCGCGGTGACCGGCCCGGTGAGTTCCCAGGCGCCGGTCACTGCCGCATCTTCGGATGACAGGCCGCGTTCCATGTGCCAGGTGATGTTCTCGCCGATGATGATCGCGTTGTCGACCATCAGGCCGAGCACCATGATGAAGCCGAACATCGTCAACAGGTTCAGCGTCACCCCGGACAGGTACAGCAGCGCGAGCCCCGAGAAGAAGATCACCGGCAGGGCCCAGGCAGTCGTAAACGCGACGGCCGGGCGCAGGAACAGCAGCAGTGTCGCGAGCACCAGCACCAGACCGATCGCGCCGTTGCTGGTCAGCACGCCGAGGCGCAGGCGCGTCACGGTCGAGAAGTCATCGTAAATCTCGACCGAGAGCTCCTCGCCATAACGCGAAGGCACAGTCGCGAGATAGCCGCGCACCCGGTCGACGAGGTCGAGCAGGTCGGCATGGCCGCGTTTCAGGACGATCATGTTGATCGACGACACGCCCTGCGCGGCGACATAACGCCGCGGCCGCTCCAGCGCCTCGCTGACGTCGGCGACGTCGCCGAGCCGAAGCACGTCGCCGCGCTCGGTCGCGCGGATGACGAGCCGGGCCGCATCCTCGGCCGAGGCGAACTCGCCGGTGATGCGCAAAATGCTCTGGCCTTCCGGCGCCTGAAGCCTGCCACCGGGCGCCGTGACGTTCCAGCCCTGCACGAGTCGGATCACGTCGCCGATCGCGACACGGTGGCGGCGCATGCGCTCCGGGTCGAGGACGATGCGGATCTCCTCCTTGTGTTCACCCTGGATCAGGACCTGGGCGACGCCCGCGATGCCGAGGACATCGTTCTCGATGCGGTCGCCGAGGCGTTTCAGCGCGAGCGGCTCCATATCACCGAACACCGAGAACGACAGGACCGGCGTTTGTTCCGACTTGACCTCGGTAATCACCGGGTCTGCCGGCAACTCGGCCGGCAGATCGGCGCGATCGATCGCCTGCTGGACCTCGGCGACGAGCCGGGACCGGTCCTCGTAGGCAGGGTCGATCTCGATCAGCATCTGCATCGTGCCCTGGTAGGCGGTAGAGCGCACGCTGCGAATACCGTCGACGCCCTTGAGCTCCCGCTCGATCGGCACTACCAGGCGCGACTCGACATCGCGGGGTGACGCGCCGAGATAGATCGCGCTGACGACGACGACGTCGAAGTTGACGCTCGGGAATGCCTCTCGCTGGATATTGAGCGCCGCATAGATACCGCCGACCAGCAGCATCAGCGAGAACAGATTGACCACGAGACCGCGGCGGATGAAGAACTCGATCAGCGGCTTCACTCTTCGTCCCCGATCAGCACATCGAGATCGATCCCCATCTCCTCGAACAGCGAACCCCTGGACCAGGCGAACTGGCGGTGCGCGAGCCACAGCGTCAAGACTTGCAGTTCGGACTCGATCTCGGCGACATGCAGGTCGCCCTCGAACTGGATCACCGTCGCGGTATCGGACCGCCCGTCACGATAGCGTGCCATTTCGGCCTCGAACTTACGACCTTCAGCAGCGGCGCGCAGGCGCAACAGGCGCAGCGTGTCCTCACCGGTCGCGATCGTCGTCTGGATACGGGCGAGTTCGTCGCGCACCTGCTCGATCGCCTGCGCGATGCGCGCCTCCAGGCGCTGATAGGAGAGTTCGGTGCGCAGCACTTCGGCTTTCGCCGCTCGCCTGCCGAGCACATCGCTCAGCTCGAGTGCGATGCCGGCGAAACGGTCGTGGATGTCGACCATCGTCGCGTCGACCGGATTGCGCTCGAACGCGAACACACCGAACTCCGCAACCACGTCAAGTTGCGGTCGGCCGGCGTCACGTGCAACGCGCAGGCGCGCCGCGTCGGCCTCGAGCTGCCGCTCGATCAGCTGAAACTCGGGGCGCAGCGCCCGGGCGAGCTGCACCCCGTCTTCTATCGACGGCGTCCCCC
>CAZJKV010000036.1:0-17138 GCA_964546765.1 uncultured Chromatiales bacterium | reverse complement strand
TGACGTTGACGTTGACGTTGACGTTGACTCGCTTCGCTCGCATCCCCCCTGCCCCCCTTCTAAAGAAGGGGGGAATCATCGCCGTCTTCCTGCTACATCCGTTCCCCCCCTTCGCTTGCGAAGGGGGGTCAGGGGGGATGTAGGGTCAGGAGGGATGCGAGCAAAGCGAGTCAACGTCCGACCCCCCATCCTCCATTACTCCGAGTGCGCTGACCACCCCCCGCCCCCAGAATGGACCCGGTCATGCGCCGGAACCTCCACGTATCCAATTACTACGTCCAGCGTCAGCGCGCGCGGCAGCTGCGCAAGGCGATGTCCGATGCCGAGCTGATCCTCTGGCAGCGGCTACGCGGCAGGCAGATATGGAACGTGCAGTTCTACCGTCAACGACCGCTGGGGCCGTTCATCGCGGATTTCTGGGCGCCGGAGATCGATCTCGTCATCGAAGTGGATGGCGGACAGCATCTCGATGAGGCAGGGAAGCGTTATGATGCCGGGCGCGACGCGTGGTTCCGGCGCCGTGGGGTGCGGGTGGTTCGTTATGACAATTTACAGGTTCTCACTGACACTGAGGCGGTGATGGAGGATTTATTTGCGGTGATCGACTCGCTGCGCTCGCATCCCTGCTGATGCTGACACTGATCGCTGCGCTCACATCCCCCCTGGCCCCCCTTCTAAAGAAGGGGGGAACCATCACATGTCCTCCTGCCATCCTTCGTGCATTCCCCCCCTTCGCTTGCGAAGGGGGGTTAGGGGGGATGTGAGCGAAGCGATCTATGTTGAACATAATCCTCGACCGCCGACACCAGCCCCTCCGGCAACGCGATCGTCGCCCGCCAGCCGAGCCGGTGCAGGCGCGATACGTCGAGCAGCTTGCGCGGCGCGCCGTCGGGCTTGCTGCTGTCGAATTCGATGCGACCGTGATAGCCGACGACCTGCGCGACCAGCTCCGCCAGTTCACGAATCGTAACGTCCTCTCCCGTGCCGACATTCAGGTGGCCTTGCTGCGGACGAGTCGCCGCCTCGTAGACGGCGCGGTCCAGCCCCATCACATGAACGCATGCCGCGGCCATGTCGTCGACGTGCAGGAACTCGCGGCGCGGCGTGCCGCTGCCCCAGACGATGACCTTGTCCGCCCGATCGCGCTTCGCCTCGTGAAAGCGCTGGATCAGCGCCGGGATCACATGGCTGTTCTCGGGATGGTAGTTGTCGCCCGGGCCGTAGAGGTTCGTCGGCATCACGCTGCGGAAGTCGGCGCCGTGCTGGCGCCGGTAGCTCTCGCACAGCTTGATCCCGGCGATCTTCGCGATCGCGTAGGGCTCGTTGGTCGGCTCGAGCGGGCCTGTCAGCAGGGCGTCCTCGGCCATCGGCTGCGGCGCGAGGCGCGGATAGATGCAGCTCGATCCGAGGAACAGCAGGCGCCCGACGCCGGCGCGCCAGGCCTCGTGGATCACGTTGGCCTCGATCATCAGGTTTTGATAGATGAAGTCGGCCGGGAAGGTATTGTTCGCGTGGATGCCGCCGACCTTCGCGGCGGCGAGATAGACCTGGTCGGGCCTTTCAGACTCGAAGAACGCGCGCACCGCATTCGCGTCGCTCAGGTCGAGCGCGGCGTGCGTGCGGGTGACGATGTCATGGTGACCGTGGCGGCTCAAGGCCCGGACGATCGCCGCCCCCACCATGCCGCGATGCCCGGCGACATGGATGCGGGGCGAGATTTTCGGGGTCAGAGTAGACATGGTCTACTCTGACCCCATTTGTTCCATTTGTTACTCATGGCGGTCGGGGGTGCGGTAACCGTGGTTGCGGACCAGTTCGTCGCGCTCGGCGCTCTTGAGATCTTCGCGCACCATCTCGCTGACGAGCTCCGCGAACGTGATCCTCGGCGTCCAGCCGAGCTTGTCGCGCGCCTTTGACGGATCGCCGAGCAGGGATTCGACCTCGGTCGGGCGAAAGTAGCGGGGATCGACCGCGACGACGCAGCGATTTTTGCCTGACGAACCGTCCTTCAGGAACGCCTTCTCGTCGACGCCCTTGCCCTGCCAGCGCAGCGACATGCCGAGTTCCGCCGCGGCCGCGTCGACGAATTCGCGCACGCTGTGCTGCACGCCGGTCGCGATGACGAAGTCCTCGGGCTGTTCCTGCTGCAGCATCAGCCATTGCGCCTCGACGTAATCCTTCGCATGCCCCCAGTCGCGCTTCGCGTCGAGGTTGCCGAGATACAGGCAATCCTGCAGGCCGAGCTTGATGCGCGAGAGCGCGCGGGTGATCTTGCGCGTAACGAAGGTCTCGCCGCGGACCTTGGACTCGTGGTTGAACAGTATCCCGTTGCAGGCGTAGATCCCGTAGGCCTCGCGATAGTTGACCGTGATCCAGTAGGCATAAAGCTTCGCGACGGCATAGGGGCTGCGCGGATAGAACGGCGTCGTCTCGGTCTGCGGGATCTCCTGCACCAGGCCGTAGAGTTCCGAGGTCGCGGCCTGGTAGAAACGGGTCTTCTTCTCGAGACCGAGGATGCGGATCGCCTCGAGCACGCGCAGCGCGCCGAGGGCGTCGGAGTCCGCGGTGTATTCCGGCTCCTCGAACGACACCGCGACATGCGACTGCGCCGCGAGGTTGTAGATCTCGTCCGGCTGCACCTGCTGGATGATCCGGATCAGGCTGCTCGAATCTGTCATGTCGCCGTGATGCAGGATGAAACGACGGTCGCTCTCATGCGGATCCTGGTACAGGTGGTCGATACGATCGGTATTGAACAGCGAGGTGCGGCGTTTGAGGCCATGGATCACGTAACCCTTGCCGAGCAGAAACTCGGCGAGATAGGCGCCGTCCTGGCCGGTGATGCCGGTGATCAAAGCGGTTTTGGTCATTGCCTGAAAATATCCCGTGGTTTCTGCTGTCAGTAGTCTACCCCGATTTTAAAGGGCAGCGTCTCCATTTTCACACCATTCGTGCCACATTGCGCGGTACGCGGCCTCGATGTCGCGCGTGAGACCGGCCTCGTCACGCAGCGCGGAGGCTGTGATGCGGGCGCGCATCGACGCGCGCAAGGCATCCATGCGCGACAGGTCCTGCGCCAGCGCGATCGCGATGCGCGCGTATTCCGACTCGTCTCTTCCCGCCAGTTCCCCGAGACCGATGGTCTCCAGCAATGCAATGCCGGAACGCCCCGCGGAGGTCCGGCCGGTCAATGAGACCAGCGGCAGACCCATCCACAGCGATTCGCAACTCGTCGTCGTGCCGTTGTACGGAAACGGGTCGAGCGCGATGTCGACGTCTCCGAGCAGGGACCAGAATTCGTCCGCCGGCAGCTTCCCGTGGATCAGGATGCGGTCCGCGGCCACCCCCTGAGCCGCGAAACGCTCGGCAAGCAGGCGCCTGGCCGCGCCCTCGGCGACGCCACTCAGCGTCAGCGTCGCACCCGGAATCTCCGCGAGGATCCGCGACCAGGTCTTGACGGTCGCATCGGAGAGCTTCGCGATGTTGTTCGCGGATATGAAGCGGACATGGCAGTTGCGGTGCGCCGGCGTCTCCGATGTGACCGGCGGCATCGCGGGATCCGGCCGATAGCACCAGAGGCTGCGCGGCAGGCGCCACAGGCGCTCGCTGTGCCAGGCCTCCGCGCCCGGCGGGTCGGTGACCGCGGTGACGAGGCGGTAATCGATCGCGCCGAGACCGGTGGTCGCGGGATAGCCGAGGTAGCTCACCTGCACCGGCGCGGGCTTGCGCGCGAAGACCGCGAGGCGGTTGCCGGTGGTGTGGCCGGCGAGATCGACGAGGATGTCGATGCCGTCGGCGCGGATCCGTTCGGCCAGTTGTTCGTCGTCCAGCGCATGACACGGCAGCCAGTGATCCATGCCGGCCTCGATGCGCGCGGTGAACTCGTCGTTCAACTCGCAATTGTAGTAGCCGCAGGTTTCCACCTGTCCCTTGTCGTGATGCGCGAGCAGCGGTTCGACGAAGGCCGCAACGGAGTGACGGCGAAAATCCGGAGAGAGATAGCCGACCTTCAGGCGCCGCCAGGGATCGTGATCGTTGCGATGCACCTGCCGCGCCGCCGTCAACGGCGTCTTGATCTGCTCGCCCCAGTCACGATGCGCCTCGAACAGTTCCGCCGGGCTCAGCGGCAGGTAGTTCAGCGCGAACAGGTAGAGGTCGTGGGCCAGCGCCAGGTCGGGCCTCCGCGCGATCGCCTGTTTCAACAGCGGCAGCGCGCGCGCGGGATCACCGCGCCGGATCAGTGCCTGACCGAGCGTCATCTGCGCGAGACCGCGACCGGGATCGATCGCGACCGTCCGTTCGAGGCAGCGAACCGCCTCGTCAACCTCGTCATGCGTCAGCAGCGCGCTTCCCAGGTTGTAGTTTGCTTCATAGGCGCCGGGATCGATCCTCGCGGCCTTGCGATAACAGTCGAGCGCCTCACGACCTTCGCCGATGCCGTCGAGCGCCATGCCCAGGGTATTGAAGGCCCGGCCGTGCCGCGGGTTGCGCGCGATCACCTGCCTCAGACAGGCGATCGCCTCGCCAAGGCGTCCGGCCTGATTATACAGCTGACCGAGGTGATAACCGGCGTCCGGATGATCGGGCGCGATCGCCAGGACCTGACGAAACAGGGCTTCCGCCTGTGCGAGATTGCCGGCGCGATGCAGCGTCATGGCCTGCTGCATAAGCTGCTGAGGTTGCCGAGGCATCTGACCATTCGGGCTAAGATCCCGCTCGGAACCCAGGCAGCACTGCTTGTACTTTTTTCCGCTGCCGCAGGGACAGGGGTCATTGCGTCCCGGCCGGCTCATGCCCCGTCCCGTGATGGCGAAGCGCACCACTCGCGCCACATCGCGCGGTAAGCATCTTCGATCTCGCGCGTGAACCCCGCCTCGTCGCGCAACGGCGAGGCCTCGAGGCGCACGCGCAGGCCGGCGCGCAAGTCTTGCAGGCGCGCGCGATCACGCGCGAGGCCGGCGGCGATACGCACATAGTCGTCCTCGTCACGCGCGCAATATTCGCCGAGGCCGGCGAGGTTCAGCAATGCATGACCCGAGCGCGATACCGACTGGTCCCCGGTCAGGGTCACGACCGGAATCCCCCGCCACAGCGATTCGCAGGTCGTGGTCGTCCCGTTGTACGGAAACGGGTCGAGCGCGATATCGATGGCGCCGGCCAGCACCTGAAACTCCGTCGCGGACAGGCGGCCGTTGAGTTGCAGGCGATCGGGACCGATCCCGTGCCCGGCGAATCGTTTGCACAGCAAATCGCGCGCGGAGCCTTCCGGGACATGCGTCATGACGAGCCGGGATTGCGGCAACTCGCGCAGGATCCGCGACCACAGCGCGATCGACGCCGGCGAAACCTTGGGATAATTGTTGATCGAACCGAAGTTGACCGGGCGCCCCGCCGTATCGGCGTCACGGACATCAGGGTCCGGCGCATCTGTCGCGGGCCGGTAACACCACAAGGTGCGGGGCAGATACCAGAGCCGCTCGCTGTAGCAGGCCTCGCTCCCTTCCGGATCCACGACCCGCGTGGTCAGTCGCCAGTCCATCGCGGACAGCCCGGTCGTCGCCGGATACCCGAGCCATGTCGCCTGCACCGGCGCCGGCTTGCGGGCGAATACCGTCAGGCGATTGTTCGCGCTGTGCCCGGCAAGATCGACCAGGATATCGATGCCGTCGGCGCGAATGCGTTCGGCAAGTTCGTCATCGGAAAGATTGGCACAGTCCACCCAGTGATCGGACATCGCGCGCAGGCGCGCCGTGACCTCGTCGGCCCTGGCATGATTGAAATAGGCATGGACCTCGACAACGCTCCGGTCGTGACACGCGAGCAAGGGTTCCACGAAATATGCGACCGAATGCCGGCGGAAGTCAGGGGACACATAGCCGATCTTGAGCCGCCGGTCCGGATCGCGGCGATTTGCGTGCCGCGGCCAGCGCGGCTTCAGCGGCGCCTCGACCTGTTCCGCGTAGCGCCTGTGAACCGCCAGGATGTCCGACGGCGTGCTCCCGGCCCGGTAAAGCCACGCGAAACACAGGTTGTCCAGGGCCGCCGCGTACCCCGGCTTGTATGCAATCGCCTTGTCGAACGCGGCGATGGCCTCGTCCTGCAGGCCCTGCCGACTCAAGGTATTGCCGAGATTGTGCCAGGCCTGCGCGCACTCGGGCCAGATGCCCAGCGCCTTCCGGCAGCTGTCGGCGGCGAGGTCGAGCTGATCCCGGTAATTGAATGCGAGCCCGAGATTGCACCACGCCTCTGCGAAGGCGGGTCTGGCCGCGATCGCGCGCCGGCACAGGGTGATCGCCTCGTCGAGCAACCGGCGGGACGCGAGCAGGCCGCCGAGGTTACTGTTCGCCTCGGCGAAATCGGGATCGAGCGCGAGCGCCCGGCGGTAACAGGCGATGGCGTCGTCATAGTGTTTCATCGCCTCGAAGACCTGTCCGAGGTTGCTGTGAAAACCGGGCTCCGACTTGCGCAACGAAACCGCGCGGCCGATCAGATCGAGCGCGGCCGGATAGTTCCCGCCCTGGTACGCGGCCAGGCCGAGCAGATGCAGCAGATCCGGATCACGGGGAGATTGCTGCAGCAGTCGCTGATAGATCGCCGCGGCCTGTGCAAGGTTGCCCGCGCGATGGAGTATCATCGCGTCCTGCAATTCCTGCTGCCTGTCGCGCGCCGAAGGTGTCGGTGCGCCGGGGGTGTGACCGCGGGCCGCCCGGGCCTCATCGACCTTGAGGCAGCATTGCTTGTACTTTTTCCCGCTGCCGCAGGGGCAGGGATCGTTGCGCCCCGGCCTGCTCACGACGCGCACCACCGGCGCCACATCGTCCGATACGCGTCCTCGATCTCGCGCGTGACGCCCGGTTCGTCGCGCAGCGGCGAGTCCGTCATACGCGCCCGGAGGCCTGCCCGCAGTTCACGCAGGTGCGCAGGATCGCGGGCGAGATCGCATGCGATGCGCACATAGCCGACCTCGTCCGCGGCGCACAGCGCTTCGAGGCCGACCTGCTTCAGCAGCGCATACCCCGAGCGCCCGACCGAGGTTGCGCCGGCCAGCGTCACGACCGGGATCCCGCGCCACAGGGATTCACAGGTCGAGGTCGTCCCGTTGTATGGAAACGGATCGAGCATGATGTCGATCCGGCGCATGCATGCGCGAAACGCCGCGCCGGTCAGCTTGCCATGGATCGCCAGGCGACCGGCCGCGACGCCCTGGTCGATAAAATACGATCGCACACGCTCGCGCGACACGCCTTCCGGAAGATTCGTCATCAGGAGGCGGGCGTCCGGGATCGCCCCCAGGATCCGCGCCCACAGGGCCAGGGTCTCCGGCGTAAGCTTCGACAGGTTGTTGATCGAACCGAAAGTCACGCCGTCACCGCTGTCGGCCGGTTCGGCAACGGCCGGCAGATCACCGTCCGGCGCCGGTTCATCCTCAGGCGGCCGGTAACACCACAGCGTGCGCGGCAGCCGGTACAGTGCCTCGCTGTGCCACCGCTCGCTGCCCGCGGGATCCACATCTTCGGTCGTAAGCCGGTAATCCATCGCCGTCAGTCCGGTCGTCGCAGGATACCCGACCCAGGTCACCTGCACCGGCGCGGGTTTGCGCGCGAGCACCTGCAGCCGGTTGTTGCCGGAGTGACCGGCCAGGTCCACCAGGATGTCGATGCCGTCCGACCGGATGCGTTCGGCGAGCGCCTCGTCGGTCATCCCGGCGCAGGGGATCCAGCGGTCCGCGGCATCGATGAAGCGGTCCGTGACCCCGTCGTGAATCGCGCTGTCGTGGTAGCCGTGGATCTCGAACCGTGACCGGTCATGGTGCGCCAACACCGGCTCGACGAAGAAGGCGACCGAGTGATAGTGAAAATCCGGAGAAAGGTAGCCGATCCTGAGCCTGCGTTCGGGATCGCGCGCGTTGGCGTGGACCGGCCAGTGCGGCTTCAGGGGCGTCTCGAACCGTTCGGCGTACGCACGATGCGCCGCCGTTATCTCTTCGGGCGTGCTGGCGCTGCGGTACAGCAGCGCGAACAGCCAGGTATCGAAGGCCGCCGCGTAGTCCGGCTTGGCGGCAATCGCCTGCCGGCAGGCGCCGATCGCCTCGTCGTATCGACCCGTCTGCAGCCGGGAATAGCCGAGCAGGTAGCGCGCCTCGGCGAACGCCGGCATGAGCGCGAGTGCGCGCTCCAGGGACACGGCGGCCTCGTCGGGACGGTTCTGCCGCATCAGCTCGAAACCGGTATTGTAGTGCGCGCCGGCATTGTCCGGCTGGAGCGCCAGCACCTTCGCAAAACAGGCCATCGCCTCGACGGAACGATCCTGCTTCTGGCGGCAACTCCCGAGCAGATACCAGGCCTCGGAACGGGCAGTGTCGAGCGCGAGGATCCGGTGGTACAGGTTCGCGGCGGCGTCGTAATTGCCGGCACGATAATAGACCATCGCCTCCTCGAGCATTTGGGGTATCTGGTTCCGAGGGGCCGGACCTTTCGGAGTCTGACCCCGATTCAGATGCAGGCAGCACTGCTTGTACTTCTTTCCGCTGCCGCAGGGGCAGGGGTCATTGCGCCCGGGCTTGGCCATGGTCACCCGCAACGGCCGGCCTAGAAGTAGATGCTCATCCGTACCCCGACCCGCCAGCCATCGAAACCGAGCCGGATCGGCGTATAGAAACTGTCGCGCGTCGACGGGTCCTCGAGGTCATCGACCACCGTCCCCGGATTCAGAAATCCCAGTGAGCCGTCCGGCATCTGGCGAAAGGGCAGGCCGAGGCGATTGATCGAGTCACCCGCGGTAAAGTCGTCGCGCAATTCGACCTCCCGCAGGCTGAAGTCGCTTTCCCCGATGATATAGCCGCCCTCGATCCCGAATGAAAACCAGTCGGTCAAAAACCATTCGCCGCCGATACCGATCTGCCCCATGAACAGCGACGCCGATTCGGCCTCGGCGACCATGTTGCGGCGCACGCCGATCAGGTCGGCGATCGGCGACTCGGTAAACAGGAAGGTCCACTCCTCGCGGTAATCGATGTCGAAGACCTCGTGTACGGTCATTTTGGTGTAAAGCCGGAACTTGTCACGGCGCAGCATCGTATAACGCCAGCCGAGCATGTATTCGTTGTACGAAAGCTTGCCGCGCCGCTCGCTCTCGACCACGTTGCTGACGAAGTACTGCTGCACCGGGATGTTTCCGAGTGTCCTCGTGGTTGTGACGGACTCCATCGATCCGAAACCGAAGATGAAGGCATGGCGGTCGTTGGCGTGCCATGCGAACTCGACCCCGCCGATAACGCCGATCTCCGCAGAGCCTAGTGTATTCTCGTAACGGAAGGGGATGACCTCGGTCTCGTTCGCGTCCTCGCCGTCGACACCGCCGCCGGTGGAGCCTTCCCTGACCAGGACGGTGCCGGTGCCGACAAACGGCGACTTGTACAGGCCGTTATCGAGGTGGTCGAGGGCCGGGAGGTGCCCCCCGAGCGAGAACGATACGCTCCAGCGGTCGTCCTGGGCCAGGCACACCGTCGAGGCCGTGAACAGCAGGCCGGCGCCCAGCGCGAGGGAAAGATTTCTGGCGAGGTTATTCAATGGACCCGGCCTTCAGGGCTGCTCCGTATATTCACGCAAGTTTATCACCCGCGCGAAGCGGGGGCGGAAATAGGCGAATGTCAGCGGCAGCACGACCAGCGCGACCACGCAGGCGACGACCATGTACGAGGCCACGAAGTAGCCGAGCTTGATGTGCGGTGGAAACTGCGACAGCGCGAGTATCAAAAAGCCGGCGGTCACGACCGTCGCGTTGAACACGATCGGCTTGCCGACCGAGCGCATCGCGCCGAACACCGCCTCGCGCTCGTCCTTGCCGTGCTGGCGTTCGAGCGCGTAGCGCGAGATATAGTGGACAGTATAGTCGACGCCGACGCCGATCGCGACACCGGCCGCAAGCACGGTCGAGACGTCCATCGCGACGCCGAGCCAGCCCGCGGCGCCGGCGACGATGATGGTCGTAATCGTGATCGGGATCACGGTGATGACGCCGGCGACCAGCGAGCGGAACAACAGCATCGCCATCAGCAGGATGCCGATCTTGGACAACACGATCGCGAGCAGCTGGCTGTTGATCAGCAGATCGGCCCAGATGTAGGAGTTGTTGGCCGAACCCGCGTAGTTGACCAGCACATCGAACTCGGCGAACTCGCGCTCGGCCCAGGCGCGCGTCTCGTCGATGATCGCCTTCAGCTCCTGCGTATGGTCGGTGCTGATCGCGAAGGTGATGTTGGTCTGGCTGTAATCGTAGTTGACGACCTCGTCGAGCAGCTCCGGGCGTCCCGAAACTGAAAGGAGGAACAGGTACTCGCCGATCTCGCGGCGCGATTCCGGCAGAATGTTGTAGGCCGGATCCCCGGCGTGCAGGCTCTTGTTGGTGCTCCTGATGAAGTCGATCAGCGAGACCGAGCCGCCGACGTGCGGCATCGCCTCGACGTGCGCGATCATGTCTTCCATGCGTTTCAGGAGGGCCGGTGACTTCAACGCATCGGCCTGGATGCCGTCGATGACGACATTGAGGAATATCGTGCCGTCAAACTTGTCGTTCATCAGATCGTTCGAGATCGTGACCTCGGAATCGTCCTTGAAATCGCCGATCCAGCTCGAATTGACGTAGAGGTTCTGCGCCCCGATGCCAATCACGGCGACGATCGAGACCAGCAGAACGGTGGCGACATGGCGCTTCGCCATCAGCGCGGTCGCCGCTCCGACCAGTGTTCGCGCCAGGGCGCCGTTTTCATTGTGGACACGCATCGAGCGGCGCCGCGCGAGATAGCCGCTGACATGCGGGCGCATCAGCGTCAGCGCGGCCGGCACCAGCGTCACCGAGGCCAGCCAGCAGAACACGATCCCGAGCGCGGTAAACACGCCGAAGACCTTGAACGGAGGCATCTCCGCCCACCACAGGGACAGGAAGCCGACCGCGGTGGTCAGGGTCGTGATCAGCAGCGGGATCGCCAGTTCATCCATGACCTGCTGCACCAGGCCGCGCGCATCGCGCTGGGCATCGGCGATGACCTCGTCCTGGTAATGGCTCAGCACATGCAGCGCGTCGGCGATGCCGACCGCGATGATGATGACAGGCAGCATCGTCGAGATCGTGTACATCGGAACCCCGACCGCGGCCATCGCGCCGGCGGTCCAGATCCCGGCGACCAGCACGACGCCGATCGGCAGCACGACGCCGCGCAGATTGCGGAACAGCAAGAACAGCGCGGCGCAAATCGTCAGGATCAGCAACGGGATCATGATGTACAGGTCGGCCAGCGCGTGCTGGCCCGAGGTGACCTCGATGACCGGCCTGCCGGCCATGTAGAAGCGATCGCCGTTCGGCGCAACCTGCGAGATCAGATCCTGCTGCCAGCCGCCGCCCCAGTCGCCACTCCATTCTCCGTCGCCGCCCCACTCCCGGCTACCGCCGTCGCTGTCAGATACGCGCCGCTCGCCTTCGGTATCGTCCCACGACGCGCTCGCGTCGCCGTACAGTTCCTCCATCAGCATCGCGCGGACCTGGAAATAGGACTGGTAGCGATGCTCGATGCCTTCCTTGAGCTTGACGCGGATCATCGTCGCCTTGCCGTCCGCCGAGACGAGATTGCCGACGAACAAATCGGCGTTCTCGTCGATGAGCTCCATCAGTCGCGCGATGTCCGCCTCGCCCGGCAAGTCGGTCTCAAGCAGCGGCACGTTCATCAACGTGTCTTCGTCGCCGAGGAACACCGTGGCCGACGCCAGTGACGCAACGTCGACGCGGCGCTGTACCAGCACGCCCGGCAGTTCCGCCACCTTGTCGGTCAGGCGCGCGACCCGGGCCAGGGTCTCCGGATTGTATATGCCGTCCTCATTGACGATCGCGATAATGATCGAGTCCTTGACGTGGAAGGTATCCGCGACCAGCTCGTCATACTCGATCGCCGGATGTCCGGGCGGGAAGTACACGCGCGCATCGGTCTCCCAGCGCAGGGTGGTCATCGTCATCGCCGCCATCACGGTGGCAATCACCACCGCGAGCAGCACGGACTTCGGAAACTCGGTCGGTATCTGGTATAGCCTTTTCAGCATGTTTCCTGTCCTCGATGCATTCAAAACGCGTACTTGAATTCCACGAACAGCCTGTCATTGTGACGGAAATTCCCGAAGAACTGCGAACGCTGATCGATCTCGATCAGGTTGGTCGGACGCCCGCCCTCGAATGCGACGCCCTGTCGCGACGGCTTGCCCCAGAATATGTCCGCCCCGACGCCAAGCTGGAAGCGGTCCGTTACATCGAAGGTAATCTTGGGCTTGAGATAGACCTCTTCCATGTTAACCAGGCCGATGCCGAGCAGCGACAGCACCGCGCGACGCTCCGGTAATTCCTTGCGGATGAATATATTCCACGAGGTGTCGAACTCGTCCTGGATGATTTCGATCGCGTAATCGAGGATGAACCACTGGGTCACGCCGAACGAGAAGTCGGTGCGCCAGATGTTGAAGTCGAGCGCGAGCCCCCAGCGGATGTGGTCGCGCTGCAATTCGCCGAGGTCGTCGAGAAAGAGGTCGCCGTCGCGATCGGCATCGGCGGTGCCGAAGTACTTTCCGGTGACATACGCGAGTTCGCCCTTGATCACCTGGTTGAAAAACGGCCGCTGAAAGGTTCCGCCGTACATGTGGATCCGGGTATAGACCGGGAAGAACTGGGGATCGATCGCGACTCCGGCGTCGACCGGAGCGCGGCGGAAGATGACCGGAAAGTCGTCCCAGGTATATAAATAGCTCAGCGACAACTCGGTCATGCCGATCATGCGCTGCACCCGGAAACCGACCTCGGAGTTCTCAAAGTTTTCCTCGGGATAGGTCACCAGCAGATTGCCGTCTATGTCCCGCACGTCCTGCAGCAGCTCCCATTCAGAACCGCGCGGCGCCGGCTTGTGAAAGCTGAGCTCGGGTATCCACAGGAACTGAAAGCTGGTGCCGGCGAGGAAGTAGTCGGCGCGGAACATCCACAGCGGGATCCGGTAATCGAGCAGGTCGAGCAGGATCAGTTCGCGAAAATCCATCGGATTGATCTCGTCGACGATGCGCACCCCGGTGATGACGCCCCAGACCACGAACTGGCGGCCGATACGGATGTCCAGCGAGTCGAGGAAGATGTCGAGATAGAACTCCCTGACATCGACGACCCCGCTGTCCTTTTCCTGCTCGAGGTTCTCGATGAAGGCCAGCGGCTGGATCCTGTCCCGCTCCGCCCGTGCCGAGATGGTGCGGTAGTCGAACAGGTCGTAGACGTGGTCGTAATAGGCCCATCCGGCCGCGGTCAGTTCGAAACGATTACTGAAGCGGTAATTGGCGTTGAGCGCGAGGGTATTGCGGATCTTCGTGAACGAGCGCGGCTCGCGGTAACGGTAGGCGGTCTCGTTCTTGAAATAGCCGGACCAGGACAGGTCATCACTGATCGAATCCCACAATCCGCCCTGGGCGCTGCCGCAAGCGAATAACGCGACGCCGATGAGCAACCCCAGTACATACTTAATCGGTTTCAACCGGGGCATGCGTATCATCAGACCCGGTCTACTCTGACCCCAAACTGGAAGGTGTTGCGGGCTGGCCATATCGGGCGGATGCGGGACCGGTTCGGAAAAGGGTCCGGCTGCGGGCGGGGATCCGCAACAGGTTCAGGACACGGGCCGGCGAGAATTACATGTAGAAACAATCACTCATGCCTCGCCGGAGTGTTATACAATGTAAAACAAAGCGGCCCAGCTGTCAACGCCGGGGCCGCCCTGCATGCCGTCTCAGCGCACGCCCCGGCGCATCGTGCGCTCGCTGAACATCCCCTGTTCAAGGCCGACGTCGACCTCGGCGTTGGTGACCTTGAAGATCGACATACCGCCGGTACGCGCGTTCTCCACGACGACCTCGTCCCAGACCCAGGCGTCGCCGATGCGCTGCCAGGCGAGCGTCTGGGTCTTGATCAGGCTGTCGCGGGTGTCGTAGAACTCGATACGGCGGATGTGGCAGTCGGCCCAGTCGTCGGCCTTCTCGGCCCAGGTAAGGACGCGGCCGTACAGCGGGTTGCGCTCCTTCGCCTTGCTCTCGACGACATAGTAGGCCACGCCGTCGCGGGTCTCCTCGCGCACCAGCCTGTGCTCGTCCTGGTCGAGGGGGCGATAGCTGATGTCCTGGTAGTTCAGGTCGGAACCGAGGAAGCTGTCGCCCGGGTCACGCACCGACACGCGGCGCAGGGTGTTCAGCGACGGCAGATACAGCCACTGGTCGGCGTTCTTGCCGGCCTCGGGCAGGTAACCCCAGCGCATGAACGCGGTGCCGCTCGCGTCGGGCGGGAACTCGGTGAACAGCACCATCTTGTCAACGACCTGGTCCTTGCCCTTGTTGTCGATCCAGTAGCGTTTGTAGACGTCCCTGCGCTCGTTACCCACGGCGTCGCGGATGGTCACGGTCAGCGTGCTGCGCTGATCCTTTCCCGGGTAAGTCTCGAGGCTGCAGTGCTGGATGATCTCGGCGCCGCTCGGCTGGGCGTTTGCGGCAAGCGGCAGCACCGCGATCAGGGCCGCGACAGTGGCGGCGGACATGACTGAAAACAACTTCATCGGATCGGCTCCTTGTTGGCAATACGGCAGACGGTCGGTCGCGGGTGCCCCGCCGGGGCGGGCGAACCCGGATACGGCGAGATGATCGACGAATTATAACATAAATCCCACATATATCGGGCCCTTGCGCCCCCCTATCCGGCTCAGAACTGGAACACCACGCCGGCGGTGAGATAGCTCGGATCGAAGTCGCCGAGACCGCGGCTCTGGAATGCGATCGGGATGCCGTCCGGGGAGAACAGGATGCCGACCGGCAGGTTCGAGCGTGACCGGCCGAAGGTGTAGTTCGCGAAGAAGCTGATCCGGTCGTGATTCGGCGGCTGATAGTTCAGGCCCAGCGTCAGGGTATCGGTATCGTGCTCGCGGCGAGCGGCGCGGTTCAGCGCATTCAGCGCGTTGGTGTCGGCGAAGGTATAGACCCGCATCGCGCGACTCAGGGAGAAGGTCCCGGTCACACCCGGGATGTTTTCGGACGGCCCGAACCAGCCCCACGGGTTCGCCACCGACGTCCGCCAGGTCAGCCCGAAGTCGTTCGAGACATAGGCGTAGTCGGTCCCGAGCGGGTCCTCGTTCTCGACGGTCCGGAAGTCATAGCTCAGGGCCCAGTCGCCAAAGCGCAGCGAACGATAGAAAAAGGTCAGACCGCCGCCGTAGGAGAACGTCTCCGTCAGCGACCGCGCAGGCAGATCGGTGTCATTATAGTAGCCGCGCAACTGCAGGGTCTTCATCGTCGGCGAGGATCGCTCGATCACGTCCCCGACCAGGCGCCGCAAGCGCCTCTCCTCGAGCTGTTCGAGCGACCCTCGCGCGCGCTTGCCGACGGCCAGTCCACCACCCTCGGAGGCGACCTGCTCGAGCGCCGCGATCGCGCGGTCGACGCGGCCGGTCTCGCTGTAGAGCAGGCCGAGCCTGAATCGCGCGGTCAGATTGCGCGGATCCTCGTCGAGGATCTGCTGGAAGGCGGTCTCCGCATCGAGATCCCGGCCCTGGCGCTGGCGTATGACGCCGATGTTCAGGGCTACCAGCGGCTCGTTCGGCGCGACTGCCTGTATCCGCTCCATCGTGGACAGCGCCCGGCGCCAACGGCCCTTGCTGATGTGCTCGATGCCGCCCATGAAGCCGAGGCGATCGAGCGCTTCGCGGCGCTGCGACGCCTCGGTCGCGATCTTCAACGCCTCGGCCAGCGCCGCGTCGGCCGCGCGGTCGCGGCCACTGGCGCGGTGCATGTCTGCGAGCCGCAGGCGCAGGTCGAAACGGTCCGGTTCGATGACGATGGCCCGCTCCAAGTAGGCCACTGCCTCGTCGCTGCGTCCCGCGACCTGGGCGGCGTTCGCGGCCTGCACCAGCAGCACCGCGTCGTCCGGCGCATCCTCGAGCAATTCCGTGTATTGCTCGAGCGCACGGGCGGTCTCGCCTGTGGCCGCGGTCCGCGCCGCGCGGACCATGCCGGCCTCGAGTTGCATCGTCGCGAGCGTCTCTTCATCGACGGCGTCCCCGGCGATGGCCAGCGCCTCGCGATAGGCCTCCTCGGCCGCGGCCAGGTCGCCTGCGTCTCTCAGGGCGCGCGCGAGGGTCAGGCGATAGCCGGCATTGGCGGGCGCCCGTTCGGCCGCCCGGGATGCGTGTTCGACGGCCGTATGCGCCGCACCTGTTTCCAGCAGGAGGTTTGCGAGGCGAAAGTGCGCCTCGGCATGGTCCGGATGGATCCCGAGCAGGCCCTCGAGCGCCTGCCGCGCGGCGGCCGGATCCTCGAGTGCCGCCAGGGTGTCCGCGAGCCGGAACCACGCGGCAACCATGTCGTCCGGCAGGTCCGGCATGGCCATCAGGGCCTCGGTCTCGAGCGTGTCGGAGATGCGCAAACCCAGCGTCACGGCCTCGGCGGGCGACTCCTCGGCTGTCCGGCGCGCCGCGAACTCCCCGAGCATCGCGACGGCAGCGGCGAGATTGCGTGCGTCGAGGTACAGCTCCGCGAGGGCGAGCCATGCCGGCAGCAGCGTCGGCTCGGCCGCGACGGCGGCGCGCAGGGCCTGTTCCGCCAGGCCGACGCGTCCGAGGCCTTGATAGGCCATGCCGAGATTCAACAAGGTCAACGGATCGCCGGGGACGATTGCAAGCACCTGCTCGAAGCGCGCCCGCGCCGCGTCATAACGCTCCTGGCGTATCAGTGCGAGGCCGCTGCGATAATGGTCCATGCCTTCCTCGACGCCGGCGCGAACCTGCGCCTCCCGCTCCAGCCGCTGGCCGGGTTCGAGGACGCCGAAACGCGACGCGGATTGCACCGGATCGCCGGGGCTCTCGATGAGGATCACCGGGTCGCCGTCGACATCGATCAGCATGACGACGTCTCCCGGCAGGAGCAGCGTGGGATCGACGATGCGCGGATTGTCGCGCCACTCGTCTTCCCAGCGGCGCGCGTCGAAACCCAGCGCCGCCGCGATCTCGCGCAGGCCTTCGCCTTCCGCGACCTCGTGCCTGCGCACGCCCTCGACGGCGGCCGGATCGATGACCGGGGCGCGGCGTC
>CAZJKV010000035.1:0-17307 GCA_964546765.1 uncultured Chromatiales bacterium | reverse complement strand
TGCGCGATGGAACGCCGGTGGGCGTGGCGCCCTCGCAGCACGATCGCGGCGAGTTCCGCCTCCGAATAGAACCCGAGACGCTGGACGATGCCGAAGCGGTCGCGCAGTGGCGAGGTCAGCAGACCGGCGCGGGTCGTCGCACCGACCAGCGTAAACGGCGGCAGGTCGAGCCGGATCGAACGCGCCGCCGGTCCCTCGCCGATCATGATGTCGAGCTGGCAGTCCTCGAGCGCCGGGTACAGCACCTCCTCGATGACCGGGTTCATGCGATGGATCTCGTCGATGAACAGCACGTCGCGCGGCTCGAGATTGGTCAGCAGCGCGGCGAGATCGCCGGCGCGCTCGAGCACCGGGCCGGAGGTATGGCGCAGGTGGACGCCCATCTCGTTCGCGATGATATGGGCGAGCGTGGTCTTGCCGAGGCCGGGCGGTCCGAAGATCAGGGTATGGTCGAGCGCCTCCTGGCGTGCCTTCGCGGCCTGGATGAAGATCGACATCTGCTCGCGCACGACCGGCTGGCCGACGTAATCGGCGAGCCGCGCCGGGCGCACCGAATGGTCCAGGGCCTGATCGCCGGAATGCCCGGCCGCGCTGATCAGTCTGTCGGTCTCGATCATCGCTTCACCTTACCGCCGCCTGCAGGGCGCTGCGGATGATCTCCTCGCTGTTCTTGCCGGCGACGTCGATCGCGCGCACCATCCGGCTCGCCTCGTGGGGCTTGTAGCCGAGTGCCGCGAGCGCGCTGACCGCATCGTGGATCGGATCGTCCGGGCCGGCGCCGGCGATCGTCGCAGCGACGACCGCCCCGGGGATCCCCCCCTGCTCCTTGAACCGGTCGCGCATCTCGACGATCAGGCGTTCGGCGGACTTCTTGCCGACCCCCGGCAGGCGAGTCAGCGCGGCCGCGTCCCCGTCACGCACGCAGCGGATGAACATCTCGACGGTCATGCCGGACAGGATGCCGAGCGCCATGCGCGCGCCGATACCGTTGATCCGGATCAGGTCGCGAAACAGGCCGCGCTCGGTCGGGCTCGCGAAGCCGAACAGCAGGTGGGCGTCCTCACGGACGACGAGATGGGTATACAGCGTGCATTCGGAGCCGACCGGCGGCAGCGTGTGAAAGGTGCCGAGCGTCGCCTCGACCTCGTAGCCGACGCCGCCGACGTCGAGCAGGAGCTGCGGCGCCTGCTTGTGCACCAGTGTGCCGCGCAGCAGCCCGATCATGCGATCGCGCCCCGCAGCGCCGTACGCGCACCGGCCCGCATACGGGCGAGCGTCGTCGCGGCATGATGATGAGTCAGCGCGCAGGCCAGGGCATCGGCGGCATCGGCGCGCAGTGCGGAGGGCAGGACCAGCAGGGCGCTGACCATGTGCTGCACCTGATCCTTGGACGCGGCGCCGCGGCCGACGATCGACAGCTTGATCTCGGCCGGGGTGTACTCGTGCACCGGCAACTCGCGCAGCACCAGCGCGCAGATCGCGGCGCCGCGCGCCTGGCCGAGTTTCAGTGCCGACCCGGCATTGCGCTGCATGAAGACGTTCTCGATAGCGGCCTCGTCGGGCGCGTATTCGGCGATCACCGCCTGCACGCCCTCGAAAATCACGCGCAGGCGCGCGGCAAAATCGCCGCCCCCGGCACGGATGCAGCCGCTCGCGACGTAGACCGCCTTGCGGGCGTCCGCTTCGATGACGCCGAAGCCCGTCACGCGCGATCCGGGGTCTATGCCGAGTATTCTCATGGGTGCGCCCAGAATAACCCGGAATCAGCAGGCGTCCTAGTCCCGCCCGCCGCGCCGCTCACAGGCGGGCGAGGATCTCTTCCGGGATATCCGCATTGGAATAGACGTTCTGCACGTCGTCCAGGTCCTCCAGCATCTCGAGCAACTTCACCATGCTGCCGGCCTCCTCGGCGCCGAGTTCGGCACTGGTCGAGGCCCGCTCGGTAATCTCCGCGTATTCCGGCTCGAAGCCCGCCTGCGCCATCGCCGCGCGCGCGACCGTAAACTGCTCCGGCGCCAGCAGCACGTCGATCGAACCGTCGTCGTTGACGACGACGTCGTCGGCCCCGGCCTCGAGCGCCGCGGCCATGATCGCGTCCTCGTCGCTGCCGGCCGAATAGCCGAGCACGCCGCTGCGGGCGAACAGGTAGGCGACCGAGTTCTCGGTGCCGAGATTGCCGCCGCACTTCGAGAACGCATGGCGCACCTCGGCGACGGTACGGTTGCGGTTGTCGGTCATGCAGTCGACCATGACAGCGGCGCCGCCGGGCCCGTAACCCTCGTAGCGCACCTCCTGGACCTGGTCGGCATCGAGCCCGCCGGCGCCGCGCTTGATCGCGCGGTCGACGGTGTCACGGGTCATATTGGCGTCGAGCGCCTTGTCGATCGCGGTGCGCAGACGCGGGTTCGAGGACGGGTCACCGCCGCCGAGCCGGGCCGACACGGTGATCTCGCGAATCAGCTTGGTGAAGAGCTTGCCGCGCCTGGCGTCCTGCGCGTTCTTGCGGTGCTGGATGTTAGCCCACTTGCTGTGACCGGCCATACTCTCTTCTTTTTATATCTGGAGCATCCTGTCGAGCGCGATCCGCGCCTCTGCCGCGTCGGCCTCGGGCACCTGGATGCGGTTGACGACCCGACCCTCGACCAGGCCCTCGAGCACCGCGCACAGGTGCTGCGGATCGATGCGGAACATCGTCGAGCACATGCAGATGGTCGGTGACATGAAGTGCACCGACTTGCCCTCGTGCCTGCAGCGCTCGTGCAGGCGCTGGACCAGATTCAGTTCGGTGCCGACCAGCCAGCGTGTGCCCGGCGGCGATTCGGTAACCGTCCTGATGATGTATTCGGTCGAGCCGACATAATCCGATTTCTCGCACACCTCGAACGAGCACTCGGGGTGCGAGATGACCTTCGTCTCCGGATACTCGGCGAGAAAGCGGTCGATCTGTTCGGGCCGGAACATCTGGTGCACCGAGCAGAAGCCCTTCCACAGGATCACCTTCGCGTCCCGGATCTGTTCCGGCGTGAGCCCGCCAAACGGCCGGTCGAAATCCCAGACGACCATGTCGTCGAGCGGGATCCCCATGCGGTAGCCGGTATTGCGGCCGAGGTGCTGGTCCGGGAAGAACAGGACCTTTTCGCGTCGCGCGAACGACCATTCCAGGACGCGGCCGGCGTTCGACGAGGTGCAGACGATGCCGCCATGACGGCCGCAGAAGGCCTTGAGGTCGGCCGCGGAGTTGATATAGGTCACCGGTGTCACGACACGGTCCGGATCCTCACCGAGCGCCGCGCCGAGTTCGCGCCAGGCGCGCTCGACCTTCGCGAGGTTTGCCATGTCGGCCATCGAGCAGCCGGCCGACAGGTCCGGCAGGATCGCGATCTGTTCGGGACGCGACAGGATGTCCGCGACCTCGGCCATGAAATGAACGCCGCAGAACACGATGTAATCGGCGTTCGACGCCGCGGCGTCGCGCGACAGCTTCAGCGAGTCGCCGGTGTGGTGGGCATGGCGGTAGACCTCCTCGCGCTGGTAGTGATGCCCGAGGATGACCAGGCGATCGCCGAGCGCGGCCTTCGCGGCCTCGATGCGCGCGGCCCACGCCTCGTCGGAGGGCGTTTCCTGCCTGATTGCGATACTGGCGATCATCCGGCGGATTCCTGGCTGGTCCCTGTGCTGCCTTCTGCAGTGATTTTAGCACGCCGGCGCAGGCCGAGATCGCGCAACTGCGCCTCGCTGACCGCCGACGGCGCCTCGGTCAGCAGGCAGCTGCCGGTCTGGGTCTTCGGGAACGGGATCACGTCGCGGATCGACGCGGCGCCGGTCATAAGCATGACCAGGCGATCGAGTCCGAACGCGATGCCGCCGTGCGGCGGACAACCGTACTGCAGCGCACGCAACAGGAAGCCGAACTTCTCGTCGGCCTCCTCCGCATCGATGCCGAGCAGCCGGAACACCTCCGACTGCAGACCGGCATCGTGGATGCGGATCGAACCGCCGCCGATCTCGGTACCGTTCAGCACGAGGTCATAGGCGCGCGAGATCGCACCGCCGGGGTCGGCGGCGAGCGCAGCGGGATCCATGACGCTCGGGCTCGTGAACGGGTGATGCAGCGCGACCCAGCGGCCGGCCTGCTCGTCGCGCTCGAACATCGGGAAATCGACGACCCACAGCGGCCGCCAGCCGTGCTCGACGAGGCCGCGGTCGTGGCCGAGCTTCACGCGCAGCGCGCCGAGCGATTCGTTGACGACACTCGCGCGGTCGGCCCCGAAGAATACGAGGTCGCCGTCCGCGGCGCCGGTGCGCTCGAGGATCTCCTCGATGACGGTGTCCGACAGGAATTTCAGGATTGGGGACTGCAGGCCCTCTCGACCTGAGGTGTGGTCGATAACCTTGATATAGGCGAGCCCCTTCGCGCCGTAGATCGCGACGAACTGCGTGTAGTCGTCGATCTCCTTGCGGCTGAGTTCACCGCCACCTGGCAGTCGCAGCGCCGCGACGCGGCCGTTCGGGTCGCGCGCCGGGCCCGAGAACACCTTGAAGTCGACCTCCCGCATCAGGTCGGTCAGTTCGACCAGTTCGAGCGGGATGCGCAGGTCGGGCCGGTCGATGCCAAAGCGCGCTATCGCCTCGGCGTGGGTCATGCGCGGGAAACGCTCCGGCAGCGGGACCTCGATGACACGGGCGAACAGGCGGCGGATCATCTCTTCCATCAGGTCCGTCAGCTGGTCCTCGTCGATGAACGAGGCCTCGATGTCGAGCTGGGTGAATTCGGGCTGGCGGTCGGCGCGCAGGTCCTCGTCGCGGAAGCAGCGCACGATCTGGTAATAGCGGTCCATGCCGGAGACCATCAGCAGCTGTTTGAACAGCTGCGGTGATTGCGGCAGCGCGTAGAAGCTACCGTGATGGACGCGGCTCGGCACGAGGAAGTCGCGCGCGCCTTCCGGCGTCGAGCGGGTCAGCATCGGCGTCTCTATCTCCATGAAGCCGTGCTCCTCGAGATAGTGACGCAGTACGCGCGCGGCCTCGAAGCGCAGGCGCATCCGCTGGTAGACCTGCGGCCGGCGGAGGTCGAGATAACGGTAGCGCAGACGCACGTCTTCGCCGATCTCGCCTTCCTCGTCGATCGTGAACGGCGGGGTGCGGGCGGGATTGAGGATCTCGAGCGTGACGGCGACGACCTCGACCTTGCCGGTCGGCAGGTCCGGGTTTGCGGTGCCCTCCGGGCGCAGGCGTACCTGTCCCTTCACGCGCAGCACGAATTCGCCGCGCACCCGTCCGGCAGTCTCGAAGCTCTCCGGCGCATCGGGATTGAACACGATCTGCACCAGCCCCTCGCGGTCACGCAGGTCGATGAAGATCACCCCGCCATGGTCGCGGCGGCGGTGGGCCCAGCCACACAGCTCGACCTCCCGGTCCAGCAGGGTTTCGTTGACGTGACCGCAGTAGTGGGTGCGCATAGTTCGTATCAGCTTCCGGAGGACCGAATGTAACCGCCTATTCTAACCCGGGTTATCCGGTGAATGACAGGATCAACGGGGTCAGAGTCGTTTGATCCGGGCGCGCGGCGCCATCATCTCGCCTCGGGAGGATCAAATGACTCTGACCCCTTTGATCCTGTCTCGCCCGTCAGCTCTCGCTTCTTGTTCTCGGGGACGATGACGCCGAGGCTCATGATCAGCTTGATGCCATCGTCGACCGGCATGTCGAGTTCGATGATGTCCTCGCGCGGCACCATCAGCAGGAAACCCGAGGTCGGGTTCGGGGTTGTCGGCAGGAATACATTGACGACCTCCTTCGAGGTCTTGTCCTGGATCTCGCCGACCGCGGACCCGGTATAGAACGCGATCGCCCAGACGCCCTTGCGCGGGTATTCGATCAGCAGCACCTTGCGGAAGGACTTGCCCTTGTTCGCAAATAATGTCTCGGCGACCTGTTTGACCGCCGAGTAGATCGTATTGACCAGCGGTATGCGCGCAACCAGGGATTCCCAGATCATGACCACGCGCTTGCCGAACAGGTTTGCGGCTATGACGCCGGTTGCGAACAGCACGATAAGCGACAGCAGAACGCCGGTGCCCGGAATATGGAATCCGAGCAGGGCCTTGGCGTGATACTGCTCGGGGATGAAGACCAGCACCCGGTCCATCAGGTCGATCAATGCCTTGATAACCAGCACCGTGACGCCAAGCGGCAGCCATACCAGCAACCCGGCCAGAAGATATTTGCGAAACGTCGGCATCGGCGTCGATGCCTTGTCGTGATCGGCCATCTAGTCCGCGCAGTTCCCGGAGCCGCAGGCGGCCGGGGTCGCGGGGCCTCCATCCTCTTTCTTTGTTTCCTGTTTCTTTTCCTGCCCGCCGGCCTCGCCACCCGGGTCTTTTTTCTTGCCTTTTTCCCGGAAGTCGGTAACGTACCAGCCACCGCCCTTGAGCACGAAGCCCGCGGCCGAGACCTGTTTCTCTAGGCCGATATCGCCGCACTCGGGACAATCGGTCAGCGGGTCGTCGTTGATCTTCTGCAGGGCCTCCACCTGATGACCGCAGGATTTACACGCGTATTCGTAGATCGGCATTCCGGTACTCCTCGTCAGACACCGTTTAGCGTACCCTTCAGATAGGGATTATTCCAGAGAATTCAAGCCTTCATCAGAGAAATCCCCTTGTCCGCACCCCCCTCTTCCCATGCCCGGACCCCGGTATCGACCGGGGACGCGCAGGCGCGCAGGCGCAACGACTGGCAGACCCTGCTGACCCTGGTTCCCTACCTCTGGCAGCACAAGGCCCGGATCCTGATCGCGCTGGCATGCCTGGTGCTCGCGAAGGTCGCGAGCGTGACCCTGCCGGTCATCATGAAGGAGGTCGTCGACGCACTCGACGCGAGCCAGCATCCGGAACTCGTCGTGCCGCTCGCACTGATCATCGCCTACGGCCTGGTCCGCGTCGCGATGGTGCTGTTCGGCGAGCTGCGCGACGCGATCTTCGCGAAGGCGACCCAGCGCACCATCCGCCAGATCGCGCTCAAGGTGTTCGGCCACCTGCATGGCCTGTCGCTGCGCTTTCACCTCGATCGCCAGACCGGTGGCGTGTCGCGCGACATCGAGCGCGGCAGCCGCGGCATCAGCTTCCTGCTGAACTTCATGGTGTTCAACATCCTGCCGACGCTGATCGAGATCAGCCTGATCGCCGGCATTTTGCTGCTGTTCTACGATGCCTGGTTCGCGCTGATCCCGCTCGCTACCGCGATCGTCTATATCGCCTTCACTCTGATCGTCACCGAGTGGCGCATGAAGTTCCGCCGTCGCATGAACGAGATGGATTCGCAGGCGAACACCCGCGCGATCGACAGTCTGCTCAACTACGAGACCGTCAAGTATTTCGGCAACGAGGAGTTCGAGTCCCGGCGTTACGACGCAAACCTGCAGCAGTGGGAGACCGCCGCAGTCCGCAACCAGACCTCGCTTGCGTCGCTGAACATCGGCCAGGGGATGATCATTACCTTCGGCATGACCCTGATGCTGCTGCTCGCGGCGAGGGGCGTCGCCCATGGCGAGATGACGCTCGGCGACCTCGTGCTGATCACGACCTACATGATGCAGATGTTCATCCCGATGAACTTCCTCGGCTTCGTCTATCGAGAGATCAAGCATTCGCTGGTAGACATGGAGAAGATGTTCAGCCTGCTGTTCGAAAACCAGGAGATCGCAGACCGGCCGGGGGCGCAGCCGCTGGTCGTCACCGAGGGCCGGGTCAGCTTCGAGCACGCCGGCTTCGGCTATTCCGAACGCCGCCCGATCCTCGGGGGCGTCAGCTTCGAGATCCCGCCGGGCAGCAAGGTCGCGGTCGTCGGACCGAGCGGCGGCGGCAAGTCGACGCTGGTACGGCTGCTGTTCCGCTTCTATGACCTCGACGCCGGGGCGATTCGCATCGACGGCGCCGACATCCGCGACGTCACCCAGCAGAGCCTGCGCGCGGCGATCGGCATCGTGCCGCAGGACACCGTGCTTTTCAACGACACGATCTATTACAACATCGCCTATGCCCGACCCGATGCGACGCGCGAGGAGGTCGAGGAGGCCGCGCGCATGGCGCACCTCGAGCGCTTCATCGCGGGCCTGCCGGACGGCTTCGATACGCTGGTCGGCGAGCGCGGGCTCAAGGTCTCGGGCGGCGAGAAGCAGCGCATCGCGATCGCGCGCGCGATCCTGAAACGGCCGCGAATCCTAATCTTCGACGAGGCGACTTCCGCGCTGGACTCCGAATCGGAGCAGGCGATCCTGAAAGCACTGCATGAGGTCGCCGCCGACCACACGACGCTGGTCATCGCGCACCGCCTGTCGACGATCATCGACGCGGACCAGATCATCGTCATGGATCAGGGCCGGATCGTCGAGCGCGGCACGCATCGGGAATTGCTCGCCGCCAGCGGTGTCTATACCCAAATGTGGAAGCTTCAGCAGGAAGAACGCCGCCACGAGCGGCTCCCGGCCTGAACACTCGGATGTCGCGCGCATGAACGCACCGTTCTCGCTGATATGGCTGCTGGTCTTCGTGTTCCTGATCGCGTTTCTGGTCGCCATCGTGCAGATCGGCGCGCTGGTCATCGCCTTCGACAAGCTCGGGCTGTCGGCGGAATCCGCATTCCTGCTCCTGATCGTGTCGCTGGCGGGCAGCATGATCAACCTGCCGCTGTTCAGGGTCAAGGCCGAGCGCGGCTCGCTCGACCAGGTCCCGGCACGGCTGCAGGGCCTGCTGCGCCAGGCGATGCGCGAGTTCAAGGGCACGACCATAATCGCGCTGAACGTCGGCGGCGGCCTGATCCCGATCTGCTTTTCCGCCTATCTGCTGCATCATAATCCGCTGCCGTTGTGGGATGTGCTGCTCGCGGTCGGCATGGTGACGGCGATCTGCTATGCGTTCAGCCGGCCGGTACCGGGCCTCGGCATCGGCATGCCTCTGTTCGTTGCGCCGGTCGCCGCGGCGATCGTCGCGCTCATCATCAACAGCGAACTCAGTGCACCGCTAGCGTATATCTGCGGCGTGCTCGGTGTGCTGATCGGCGCCGACCTCCTGCGCCTGGGCGACATTCGCCGCATGGGCGTCCCGGTCGCGTCGATCGGCGGCGCCGGCACCTTCGACGGCATCTTCCTGACCGGCTTCGTCGCGGTTCTGCTGGCGTAGTCGTCTCTGATTTTCGGGTATAATCGTCCGACGCCCGCCGCCATGGCGGAATGACCACGTCAAATCAGGCGCTTGAGTGTGAGCACAGGCAACAGCTACAAGACCAGGGCGGTCCTCGAGGTCGGCGGGAAACGGTTTCATTACCATTCCCTGCCCGCACTCGGCAAGGCCGGCATCGGCGACGTCGAGCGCCTGCCCTACGCCCACAAGATCCTGCTTGAGAACCTGCTGCGCCTCGAGGACGGTGTTACCGTCAAGGCCGCCGACATCGCGGCGCTGGTACAATGGGATCCAAAGGCCGCGCCGGAACGCGAGATCTTTTTCATGCCGGCACGCGTGCTGCTGCAGGACTTCACCGGCGTGCCTGCGGTCGCCGACCTCGCGGCGATGCGCGGCGCGATCAAGCGCCTCGGCGGCGACGCAAGCCGCATCAATCCATTCACGCCGGCCGATCTCGTTATCGACCACTCGGTCGTCGTCGACAGCTTCGGCAGGGAGGACTCGTTCCGGATCAACGCGGCACACGAGCTCGAGCGCAACCGCGAGCGCTACCAGTTCCTGCGCTGGGGCCAGAACGCGTTCAATAATTTCCGCGTCGTGCCGCCGGACAGCGGCATTGTGCACCAGATCAATCTCGAATATCTCGCACGCGTGACCATGGTCGCCGATCTCGACGGCGAGAGCTGGGCGTGGCCGGACACACTGATCGGGACCGACTCCCACACGACGATGATCAACGGGCTCGGCGTGCTCGGCTGGGGCGTCGGCGGTATCGAGGCCGAGGCCGCGCTGCTCGGGCAATCCTCGTCTCTCCTGATCCCCAAGGTCGTCGGATTCCGGCTCGTCGGCAAACTCGCGCCCGGCACCACCGCGACCGACCTCGTGCTGACCGTCACCGAGCGCCTGCGCCAGCACGGCGTCGTCGGCATGTTCGTAGAGTTCTGCGGTCCCGGCCTCGCCGAGCTGACGCTCGCCGACCGCGCGACGATCGCGAACATGTCGCCGGAATACGGCGCCACCTGCGGCCTGTTCCCGGTCGATGCCAAGACCGTTGAATACCTGCAACTGTCGGGGCGCGGCGATCACGCGCCGGTGGTCGAGGCCTATTGCAAGGCGCAGGGCCTGTGGTACGAACCCGGCCGCAAGGAGGCCAACTACTCCGAAACCATCGAATTCGATCTCGGCAGCGTCGAACCCTGCCTCGCCGGCCCGAGCCGCCCGCAGGATCGCGTCACGCTGTCGCAGGTGCGCGGCTCGTTTCGCAAGGCGCTGGCCACGCAGCTGAAGGCCGGTAATACGCGTATCGATCCCGACGCGCTGACGAACTGGCTCGGCGAGGGCGGCAGCCCGATGATGATCGCGCCCGAGTTCGCACAGACCGGCGCCGGCGGTGACGACGACGTCAATGGCTTCAACAAGTGCGTCCCGGTGCGCAATCCGGACGGCCTGTCCTATAACCTGTGCCATGGTTCGGTCGTCATCGCCGCGATCACGAGCTGTACCAATACTTCGAACCCTGCCGTCATGCTCGCCGCCGGCCTCGTCGCGCGCAACGCGGTGCATCGCGGCCTCAAGTCCAAGCCGTGGGTCAAGACCAGCCTCGCGCCGGGCTCGCGGGTCGTCACCGATTATCTCGAAGCGTCCGGCCTGATGCCTTATCTCGAGGGGCTCGGCTTCCATCTCGTCGGCTACGGCTGCGCGACCTGCATCGGGCACAGCGGCCCACTGCCGAAGCACCTCGTCGAGGCTGTCCGCGACGGGGACCTTTCGGTCGCCGCGGTGCTGTCCGGCAATCGCAACTTCGAGGGCCGCGTCAATCCGCATGTGCGCGCGAACTACCTCGCGTCGCCGCCGCTGGTCATCGCCTATGCGCTGGCCGGCAACATCAATATCGACCTGTCGAGCGACCCGGTTGGTATCGACCCGGACGGCAACTACGTCTGTCTCGAAGACATCTGGCCTTCACGCGAGGAGATTGAAGCGGCCATGCTGGAGCATGTCAATCCGGCGCAATTCAACCGCACCTACGCGCGCATCTCCGAGGGCAGCGACGAGTGGAACGCGCTCGATGCGCCGACCGGCGAGCTGTTTGAATGGAAGGCGGATTCGACCTATATCAAGGAGCCGCCGTTCTTCGACGACATCGCACCCGAGCCGGCACCGCTGGCCGCGATCGAGAGTGCGCGCGTGCTTGCGCTGCTCGGCGACTCGGTGACGACCGACCACATTTCGCCGGCCGGGTCGATCGCGAAGAGCGGCGCCGCCGGACAATACCTGATCGAACAGGGCGTCGAACCGAAAGATTTCAACTCCTACGGTTCCCGACGCGGCAACCACGAGGTCATGGTACGCGGCACCTTCGCGAACATCCGCCTGCGCAACCTGCTCGCGCCAGGCACCGAAGGCGGCGTCACGCGCCACCTGCCCGACGGCGAGCAGACGACGATCTATGAAGCCTCGGTGCGCTATGCCAGCGCCGGCGTCCCGCTAATCGTCATCGCCGGCAAGGAATACGGCACCGGCTCGTCGCGCGACTGGGCAGCGAAGGGCCCGAAGCTGCTCGGCATCCGCGCAGTCATCGCCGAAAGCTTCGAGCGCATCCATCGCTCAAACCTGCTCGGCATGGGCATCCTGCCGCTGCAGTTCCTGCCCGGCGAGAACCGCGAAACCCTCGGCCTGAGCGGCGAGGAACTGTACACCATCCGCGACCTCGACCGCCTGACGCCGGGCGGCCGTGTCACCGTCGGCGTCGACAGCGGCAACGGCAACGGCGCGGCGCACGAGTTCTCCGTCATTACCCGCATCGACACCCCTAACGAGATCGAATACTTTCGCCACGGCGGCATCCTGCCCTACGTCCTGCGCCAGACACTGGGGTCCTGATGAGGCAGGGACGGATGTCCCGCGCTAGCGGCGAACATCGGCGTCCCGGTAGTGCGGATCCGTCCAGCAGCGGGGCAAGGCCTCGCCGGACGGGAACACCAGCGTCTCCTTGCCGAATTTCTCGCGCTCCTGCATCTCCTCGCCGTGATGGAAACGTCCCGCCACGTCGGTGCTGTAAGGATCGAAGAGGTCCGCGAACTCGAGGATCTCGACCAGGTCACCACTCGAACGCTGTTTCAGATACATGTTTATCTCCGGAAAATAGCGCGTTGACCACCGGCGCAGATCAGGCTACTGCATGACTCAACATACCGCGCCCAGCGCGGTCCCATCAAGCCGAAAATCCGGCCCGGGATATGCAATGAATCAGCTAAGGTCGGCAGGTACCCACGTCGCCGGTTTCGTAGTATCGTGATCGAACTTGGGCTGCGCCTGCGCAGCGCCTCGGCAGGAGGACCCTCGGGTGCTCGAACAATGGGTGGAAGAAAACATCTTCGGCGTCCTTCTGGCGATCGAGATCATGTGGGTCGGCGGTTTCCTGGCCATCTTTGTCGCCTATTTCGCGGTCAAATGGCACTTCAGGAAGGCGCGCAAGGAGAAGGCGCTCGTGGAAAAGGCAGAAGCGGAAAAGGCCCGCCGCGAGCCATAACGGCTTACGGCAGCGGCGCGTCGCTCACGCTCAGCGCAGACGAACCGTATGGCTTTGCAGGTCGGCTCGCGCGAAGCGACGATCGCGCTGCACCGTCAGCGTAACCGTATCTCCCGGCCGCTTGTCCCACATCAACACGCGCAGGTCCGCCATCTCTGCGAGGTCGATCCCGTCAATGGACAGCAGCCGGTCGCCGCGCTGCAGGCCGATTTCCTCGCAGGCGCTGCCCTCGGAACACGACGCGACCATGAGTCCCTCGTCATCGCTATCGATCATCGCGCCGATCATCCCCGCCGGCGGGAGCGTGTGTTCGTCCGGCATCAGCAGGAAGTCCGCGAGCCCCGGCGTGATCTCGCGTTCCCAGTCGCTAAGGACGATCGCGCGCGTGACCGGCACCCGGCGATTGACCCGGTCCGGGATGCCGCCGCCCCAGGCGAGGTGCCCGCTGCCGGCGAGCACGACCATGCGATGATCCGGATGATCCCGCAGCCAGTCGGCCGCGCGTTCCGCCATCGACTCGTCCCATAGCGTCTGGACCTCGATGAAGCGGTCGACCCGGTCACTGCCGTGCGGGTGCCGCTCGAGTATCGCCTGCATCCGCCGCTCATGGGCCTCGTCCGAACGATTGATCCCGGCGGGCAGCAGCGCCCGATCCTCGTCGCTCAGGCCATCGAATCCAGCGGCGCTCACCTTGCGCACCATCTCGGTCGATGCGTTCAGCGCGACCAGAGGCAGACCATGCTCGCGGGCATAGCGCAGGATCGGCGCATACAGGCGATAATCGTAGGACCAGCGCTTGTAGTATTCCGTCGCGCGCAGCATCTCCTGCTCGTTGATGGCCCCGGCAACGTAGCGGTCGAGCCCGTCCTGAAAGGGCTGCTGGAAGAACTCCATGCCGATCGCGAGCCGCGGGTCGGCCTGGTGCAGGTGGCGGATGATCTCGAGCTGAATCAGGTGATGGGCGTACTGGTCATGCGTCTCGCCGACGAAGACGACACGGCGCTGTTCGAGCACCGGCAGGATGCGTCCGAGGTCTGAAAGGTGCTCGAGCGGGATCGCCGGCGTCTCGGCGGGCGCGCGCGTGTCGGCGCCGGCGCTTGCATGATGGCCGTGCGAAGGCATCATGCCCGGCGCGGCGCGGTCATGCGCAGTGCCATGCACCGTCCCGCCGCCCGCGCCGATGCCCGCCGCGCAGGCCGACAGCAGTGCGAGCGCGAGCAGCGCAATGGCGACCATCGACGCCGCACGCAGCGCCGGGAACGTATTCATCGTCATCCTGCCCTCTCTCTTTTTATATAGCCTGAAGTCCCTCGGCGGCGGTCCTTGCGGTGCTAGCCGACCCGGACGCCGAGCATCGAAACCGTACCGCCATCGAAGCCTTCGACCGGGAATGTGAGCGTTTCGTTCGGTCCCTGCACGGCCATTAGATACAGCAAGGGGAGATAATGTTCCGGCGTCGGCGCCGCGAGCCTGGCATCGGGGCCGAGCGCCTCGTAATCGATCAGCGGCGCATGGTCGCGGCGTTGCAACAGGTCGCGCGCGCGGCGTTCGAAGCGCTCGGCCCAGTCCACCGGTCCCGCCGCGCGCCGATTCCAGTCATAGGCGCGCAGGTTGTGCACGAGGTTGCCGCTACCGACGATCAGCACGCCCTCGTCGCGCAGCGGCGCTAGCCGCCGTCCGAGGTCGTAATGGGCTTGCGGCGACGCGGTGCGGTCGAGGCTGAATTGCACGACCGGCACGTCGGCCTGCGGATAGATATGGCACAGCACCACCCAGGTGCCGTGATCGAGCCCCCAGCGCTGGTCGAGGGCGACCGGTTCGGGCGCGATCAGACGCTCGATGCGCTGCGCGAGCGCGGGATCGCCGGGCGCCGGGTATTCGTAGTCGAACAGTTCACGCGGAAACCCGCCGAAGTCGTGGATCGTGCGCGGCGCGGTCATCGCGGTGACCTGCACGCCCGGCACATACCAGTGTGCCGAGATCGCAAGCACCGCCTTCGGTCGCGGCAGGGTCGCGCCGAGCGCACCCCAGGCGCGGGTCCAGTCGTTGTCTTCCAGCGCGTTCATCGGATTGCCATGACCGAGGAACAGGGCGGGCATTGTTGCGTTCATGGCGGGTTCCTGCGCTTCACTTGTCCGGCAGCGGAATCGACTCGGTCTCGCCGGGCACCATCGCGAAGCGCCCGGACTTCCAGTCGGCCTTGGCCTGCTCGATGCGCTCGCGCGAACTCGACACGAAGTTCCACCAGATATGGCGCGGACCGTCCATCGCTTCGCCGCCGAGCAGCATCAGCCGCGCCGGCGCATCGGTCGCCGTCAACCGGATCACCGCGCCGGGACGAAACACGACAAGCTGCCCGGCCTCGAAGCGGCCGCGCCCCGGCAACACATCGACCGTGCCATCGAGCACGAACATCGCGCGCTCCCCGTGTTCAGCGGGAACCGACAGGCTGGCGCCCCGGGCGAGATCGATGTCGGCATAAAACGATTCGGACAGGGTTTCGACTGGTGACTCTTCTCCGTAAAGAGAACCGAGGATCAGACGCACGCGCTTGCCCTCGGCCTCGAGCACCGGCAACTCGTCCTTACCGTAATGGAAGAAGCTCGGCGCCGTCTCTTCCTCGGCCCGCGGCAGCGCGAGCCAGATCTGGAGGCCTGACAGCGGCGCGTCGACCGGCCTGAGTTCGGGCGGCGTGCGCTCGGAATGGACGATGCCGCGCCCGGCCGTCATCCAGTTGACCGCGCCGGGCCTTATCGGCTGCACGAAGCCGAGGCTGTCCCGATGCAGGATCTCGCCGGTGAACAGATAGGTGACGGTCGCGAGACCGATATGCGGATGCGGCCGCACATCGAGACCGGCGCCGGCCTTCAGCACGGTCGGGCCAAAGCGATCGAAAAAGATGAACGGACCGACCATGCGCCGCTGCGGCGAGGGAAGCGCACGGTAGACAGTGAAGTCGTCCGAGAGCTCGATCGCGCGCGGCACGATCGCGATATCGATGGCGTCGTCCGGGCCGTCGTCCGGCGCCGCCTCGGGCTCCCATTCCGCGCGCCGTATCCGCGTCATTGTCGCATGTACCGGCTGACACTGTTTTCGAACGACTTGCCGCCTCGCGTCAGCACGCGCCGGCTGAACAGGCTGTCCGGCAGGCCGAGATTGACCTGCACGTCGGCCTGCTCGAGCACCGTCGTGCGGCCGCTGGCATGATCGATCGCGCTGATGCGATCCCACAGCCAGGCATCGCCGTAACGGCGCCACGACTGGTTCTGGGTCTTGACCAGCCTGCCGACGTCGTCGTGGTATTCGATGCGCAACATCAGGAAGTTCTCCCGGTCGATCCACTGGATACGTTTGCCGTAGGTCGAACTCGCGGGATCGCGAGGCACGCTCTCGATCTTCCAGGCCGGCGCGCCGTCGATTTCCTCGAGCGCGAGCAGGCGATGGCGGTCGAACGCCGGCCAGCGTGGCATCAGCTCCTCGTGATTGAGTTCGGAAACCGTGAACTCGTCGGAGATGCCCTCATGGCGCATATGCCCCATGTGGCCATGGTCATCTCCGCCGTGCGTGTCTGGCGCCTGGTGCGTGAGCCGGCGGGTGGAACGCAGGTCCGGCAGATACAGCCACATGTCGTCTTCCTTCCCCGCGGCGGGGTCGTGAAACACGCCGAGGAAGCCGACGTCCTTGCGGTCCGGGGGCAGCTCGTTGAACATGATGACGCGGTATCCGGCGTTGCTGTCCCCGTCGCGCTTGAACCCCATGACCAGCGAGGCCGTGCTGGTCTTTCCGCCGTCGAGATCGAAGTGGAAATTCAGGCGGGAGAAGGTGTCGTCGCCGCCGTAGATCTCATAGGCGCGCCACATCACGGACTCGGCCTCGTCAACCGGGACCGCGTCCTGTGCGTGCGCTGAAAGGCTGGACAGCAGCGCGAACACCGCCACAGGAAAGGCTCGGATAAACGGTCTTCCGGTCATGAGCATGCACCCGTCTGTGAGTTGCGCGGCTGCTGTGCGCGCAATGCAAAATTGCGCGCACAAGTAATAATTCAGCTACTTGCAGTCTGACGACGATTATACCCGGAATGCCGGCTCACCGGGGCTTCGCCCGAGCCGTCGGCGCCGCGTTCCACGGGTCGTCCGGCCAGGGGTGCTTCGGATAGCGGCCCTTGAGTTCTTTTTTCACCTCGGTGTAGGTGCGTTCCCAGAATCCGTGCAGGTCCTGGGTGACCTGGATCGGGCGCCGGGCCGGCGACAGCAGGTGCAGCGTCACCGGCACGCGCCCGAACGCGATGCGCGGCGTGTCGGCGCAGCCGAACATCTCCTGGAGCTTGACACGCAGCACCGGCGATTCTCCGGGCGCGTATTCGAGACGCAGGCGCGAGCCGCTCGGGACCGCGATATGCGTCGGCGCCGCCTCGTCGAGGCGCCGGTTTGTGTCCCGGTCGAGACGCGTCGAGAGGATAGCGAGCAGGTCGAGGCGCGCGAGATGGTCGCGACGTGTCACGCCGTCGAGATATGGCGCCAGCCAGTCGTCGAGCGTCGCGAGCAGCGCCGCGTCGGTGACGTCCGGCCACCCCTCATCCGGCAGCCATGCGCGCAC
>CAZJKV010000034.1:0-18154 GCA_964546765.1 uncultured Chromatiales bacterium | reverse complement strand
TCGACCTGATGAGCCCTGCCGCGAGCAGCACCCACCCCGCGACCAGCGCGAGCCCGCCGAACGGTGTGATCATCCCGAGACGGCCGATGCCGGTCAGACTGAGGACATAGAGACTGCCCGAAAACAGCAGGATGCCGAGTATCATTGCCCAGCCGGATGCGCGAATCAGGCGCGACCCCGGATAGCGGTCGGCGGCGAACGCGACCCCGATCAGGCCCAGCGCATGCCAGAAATGGTACTGGACGGCGGTCTGATAGACGGACAGCATCGACGGGTCGATGATCGCGCGCAGGCCGTGCGCACCGAAGGCTCCGAGGACGACGGCCAGTCCGCCGAGGATCGCGGCGAAGAGCAGGAACATTCGCGCGCCCGCATTCATGTGTCGACACAGTTGATGCAGCGCGAGTGCGTCGGGTCGATCGTGAGCCGGCGCAGGTCGATCTCCTCGCCGCAGACGAAGCAATGACCGTACTCGCCGGAATCGATACGTCCCAGTGCACCGTCGATCTTCTGGATCTGCTGGCGCCGGCGCCGTGCGGTTGCCTGCGCCATCTGCTGGCCCTGGATCGCGTCCATCCGGGACAGGCGGCCTACGGTCGTCTGATCGAGCTCGACTGGCCGGGTCGAGTCGCGGGAGGATGCCTCGAGTTCGAGCAGTTCCTGCCTGTGTTGCAGGAGCTTGAGCCTGAACTGTTCCCTCTGTGCATCGTCCATCGACAGATCCGCCCTGTAGCCCGCCAACCCAGTCAGTCCTGCATTCAAGGATACTGCAAATTCGCTGCGGGTTCGCGCCGGCGGCGTCAGGCCTGCGCGGGGAACAGCCGCTCCGGCACCCAGCGGATCCACAACGCCATTGTGGCCAGCTCGATCAGCGACTGCAGCACGATCGCGACGACGGCGATTTCCCGGGAGGCCGGCAGCGCCAGCGCGAGCGGCAGCACGACGAAGGAATTTCGTGTACCGAAGCTGAAAGCGAGCACGCGCCCCTGGTCAACCGGTAGACGGAATACGAGTGCGACGAGGCGCGCGAGCAGCGCCGCGAGGATCAGGAATGCGACGAAGACGAGTGACAACTGGCCGAGTACGCCGGGCGATCCCGATATCAATGCCGACTGCGTCGTCGCTATGACGAATACGACGAGCGCGAGCAGCGGCACCGGCAGCCACGCGAGCAGGTCTAGTACGACGCGTCGACTGTCATCGCGATCAACCCAGCGCTCCGTCACGAAGGCCGCGACCAGCGGGATGACGATCAGCCCGAAGAATGCGGCGAACATGCTGCTCTGCGCGAGCGAGGCCGTGAACTCCCCGCCGAGAAACAGCCACAGGTAGACCGGTAACAGCGGGAACTGCAGCAGCAGGCTGACCGGCGAAAACGCGATCGCGTGCCGGGTGTCGCCACGACCGAGGTGCGTGAACGTGATGAACCAGTCGGTGCACGGCACCAGCAACACCAGCAGCACCCCAAGGCGCAGTGCGGAGTCGTCCGGCAACAGGCTCATCAGGCCCCAGACGATCGGAGGCAGCAGCACGAAATTGCCGGTGACCGCGGCCGCGAGAAAGCGCATGTCGCCGAGCGCCTCGCGCAACTGCGTCAGCGGGACCTGGGTGAAGGTCGAATATAGCAGCAGACCGAGTAGCGGCCAGAGCAGGGCTTCGAGAAATCCGGTGTCGCCGGGAAGGGACGCGCTCGCAATCAGGCCGGCGACGATGGCGGCCAGATAGACCAGAACCTGATGCCGTTCGAGTGTTTCGCGGGCGCTTACGCGGGGGATAGCATCCACTCCCAGACCCAGCCGTCGACCGGGTGATCGGTTTCGCCGGCGAAACTGAAACCGAGTTTCTTCAAGATCGCGTTCGAGGCATTTTCGACCGGCAGCGTCTGCGCGGTGATCACGACCGCCGGCATGTGCGACCGCGCGATGCCGATCAGATACGAGGCCATGCGCGTCGCGATGCGCCGGCCTTCATGACCGGGAAACGTGAAGTACGCGATCTCGACACGGTTATCGCGCGGCGGCGACTTGAATGCGCAGGTACCGACACAGTTGCGGTCGACCAGGGCGAGGTAGCCGATCCAGGGTGCCTGGTAGATCCTGCCGCGATACATTGCCGCCGTCGATTCGAGCACATGATCGGCGATTTCAGGCAACTCGCCGATGACGGTCGCCGGACGGCCGCGCCTGGTGATCCCGATTAGTTCCATGTCGACTCCGCTCGCTGGCCCGGGCCCAATATTATGCACGAGCGGACGGGATCGTGAATATGGTATTGGCGCAATTTAATTATGGATTAGAGCAGGCGCAGGCGTAAACCCGTTACCGGAGTTTAGCCCGCCCGATCGTGTTCGTATCAGTCCCGAACCAGATCGCACGACTCGCCGGATCGAAAACCATGTGCCTGACGGTTCCGCCGCCGCTGCCGATCTCGACCGGTTCGGTGAAGCGTTCGCGCTGCGGATCGAAGCCGACGAAACGGTTCGGCTGCATGCCGGTCTCGACGAACCACAGCCGGCCGCGGTCATCGTTCGTTATCGCATACGGCAATGATCGTTCCTTGCCCGGCGTGCGCCATTCGGCGAATTTATCGCTCGCCGGATCGTATCGCCCGATATAGCCGTCCGCGTAGTCGACATACCAGACCATTCCGTCCTCGGTGACCGCCAGGCGCCGCGGGCGGGCATCCTCGCGCGGCAGCGTAAACTCCTCGATCTTGCCGTCGGCGGCCACGGTCGCGAGCTTGTTCGTCGCGAACAGCACGACCCAGGGCCGGTCGCTGCCGTCAACGATCAGGCCGTAAGGACGCGATGACGCAGTCGGGACATCATACAGCGTCACCTCGCGCGACCCGGTGTCCAGAAAGCCGATCTGGTTTCCATGCTGCACCGTGAACCAGATGTTGCCGTCGCGGGTAAAGTCCATCGTGTGCACATCGCCGCGGCCATCGCCGGGCATCATGATCTTCTCGATCGCACCGGATCCCGGATCGATCAGGCCGATATGGCGCGCGCGATTGCCGGCATACCACGCGCCGCGTGGGTCGCTGACGACGGTATGCGGACCGGCGCCGCGTTCGAGTTCATAGCGCCGGAAGTCACCGGTCGCCGGGTTCAGCGTCGCGACATAGTCGCCGGTCTGGCCGACGAACCAGATGCGATCCGGACCGCCGACCCATGGGTCGCGTGGACGGGTGCTCGGCCACGGAACCGTCCATTCGGTTATCTCGAGCGCGGCGGGGGCGGCGGCGCTCGCGCCAGCCGACGGCACGAGGAGGGCGGCGGCGACCAGCACAGCGAACAGCAGGTCCTTGCGCATGTCGGGTCTCCTGGATGAAATGTCCACGCCAGACTACGATGTCGGGGGCGGTCGATCAACCGAAGTCGGCCCACCCGCAATATATAACAGGTTCAGAGGGTTATGAAATTGTTAGCCGCCCCGGTTATCGCTCAGTGCGCGAACTCGTAATGCGCGTCGATGACGGTCCCTTCCCAGACCAGCTTCAATTCGCCGTGATCGTGCCAGCCGACCTCGCCGCGGCGTGGAACGCGCATGCCGGAGCGCAGAAAGTAGTCGCGGAAATGGCCTTCCCACGGCGCCTCGCGGTAGGCGCCGTCGAAGTGGCCGAAGCGGGAGGGCGTGTATATACCCGTTACCTCGCCGTCGTCGCCGAAGCGGAATTCCAGCGAGACTGTCGTGCCTCGGTCGGTCAGCGTCGCGAGTGCAGAGTGCCCGTCGATCGGACTCCAGGCAACGCCGGATCCGGGCAGCAGCGCGGTCGGAGCCCAGACCGCCTCGGCGAGGTAGCGGTGCAGTGCGCCGGCGTCGAGTTCCGGCAGGCCCGACTCGGTCGCGACCGCGAACGCGGACATAAAGCTCACGCGACCCGCGCCTTCGCCGGCGACGTAGCTGTCCAGGACGCGGATGTGCATCGCGACCGGCAGCACGACGCGCGCGTTCCACAGAAAGCCGGGCGCCGGCGGGATGATCAGGTGGTCCGCGGTGAACGAAAGCCAGGTCTCGCTGGTCGTCGCAGTGCGTACTACACCGGATTGGCGGAACCGCGCCTTGCTGATCATCGGTTGTCCATCTGTTAGTGCGAAGCGGAAATAGCGGGCGACCGGTGGCGGGAGCTGCTGCAACGCAGAGAAATCTACGAATTCGACCACCGGCCCCGGGTCCTCGCCGGCCAGCACCTCCGCGAGCGCGTTCATATGCGCGGTCTCGCGTGCCTGCCCGACCAGCAGCACGCCAACCACGCCGGCAAACAGCAATGCAGCCGACGTCAGGATGATTCGCATCTGCTACAGCCTAAGGCTTCGCTGAAGATTCATCAACGAGGAATGGCTTTTCACAGGCTACTCTTTGCGATCAGCACTACAGCGCTCAACGTCGAGATCAGCAGCACGGCGAGACGAGAATAGCCCCGGTCGAGCCTTCTCGCGATCGGCGCCGCAAGGATGAAGCCGGCCAGGAAGCCGGGAATGAGGTACAGCCCCAGGCGCAGCTCGTTCCCGCCGAAATGGCCGGCAACGTGCAGAAAGGCAAGCATCATGATCGACGACAGCAGGTACAGCAATCCGAGGGTGCCGCGCAGTGTCTTGCCGTCTTCATGCTGATACAGCAGCGCGAGCACCGGCGCCCCGATCGCCGCGATCGTCCCCATAAAACCGGAGAGCGCGCCGGCGGCGACCAGCTTTGTCCGGGTGAATTCGATACTCGTTCCGGCGGCGGTGATCGCAACCGCCAGCAGCACGAGAATACCGAAGAGAAGACCGGCCCGATCGAGCGGGACGGCGGAGATGGCAAGCGTCCCGAGCGCACTTCCCACCACAAGCCCGGCAACCAGTATAGTCATGTTCAGGAATTTAATGGCCTTTCTGTACTGCCACGTCATCAGCGATGACAGCGCGATGCTGGCGAAGATCACCGGACCCGGAATCAGCTCGAGGCTGATCAGCCCGAGCAGCGGGACAATCACCAGGCCCGCGCCGAGCCCCGTCGAGGCCTGCAGGATCGCGCCCAGCGTAATCACACCGGCAGATGCGGCGAAGGCCGCAAGTGTCATGTCCATGATGCGCTCACCGTGGTTTTCGTTCCCATGTTCGCCGCTGATGGTTGTATCCTATACTCATCGATAAGGATCGAACATTCCAGCCAGGAGGGTTGCGATGATATTCCGACAACTGTACGACGAGACCTCTTCGACCTACACCTATCTGCTCGGCGACGAGAACAGCGGCGAGGCGCTGCTGATCGACCCGGTGTTCGAGCAGTTCCAGCGCGATCTCGCGCTGCTGCGCGAGCTCGGACTGACGCTCAAGATCGTCGTCGATACCCATGCCCACGCCGATCACATCACCGCGGCCTGGCTCCTAAAGCAGAAGACCGGCTGCATGATCGCACTGTCAGCCGACGCTGGCGCAGAGAACGTCGACTTGCCATTGCGCGACGGGCAGACTTTCGGCGTCAAGGGCGTGCAGCTCGAGGCCCGCGCAACGCCGGGTCACACCAACGGCTGCATGAGCTTCGTTCTCGCGGACAAGAGCCGGGTGTTCACCGGCGACGCATTACTGATACGCGGCTGTGGGCGCAGCGACTTCCAGCAGGGCAACGCGGCGCGGCTCTATCATTCGATCACCGAGCGGCTGTTCACGCTGCCCGACGACTGCGCGGTCTACCCGGCGCACGACTACAACGGCCGCACGCGCTCGTCGATCGGCGAGGAGAAGAAATACAACGCCCGCGCCGGTGGAGACGCGAACGAAAAGGACTTTGTGCTATACATGAACGCGATGCAGCTGCCGCATCCGAAGAAGATCGATGAGGCCGTCCCGAACAACCTGCGCAGCGGCAAGCCGGGGTCCGGGAAACTGCCCGATGAGCCCGACTGGGCGGACCTGCGCATCAGTTTCGCCGGGGTCCCGGAAGTCGAGCCGACGTGGGTGGCGCAGAACCAGCCCTCGGTGACGATCCTCGATGTGCGGGAGCCGGATGAGCTCGACGACGTCATGGAAGGACTGGACAACGCGATCGCGATTCCACTGTCGGAATTACGCAAGCGCGTCGGTGACGTGCCGACCGACAAGCCGGTAGTCACGCTGTGTCGCTCCGGCAAGCGCTCCGCCCTGGCCATCAATATCCTGAAGGAGGCCGGACATCAGCGGGTAGCCAATATCTACGGCGGCATCCTGCGCTGGAAAGGCAGTGTCGTCTCGAACCGCATGGATGAGGATGGCTAAGGGATTGCCCGGAGTCGTGTAATACAAGGGCTTCACATATGCGCGCGCGGATTGAATTTCAGCGTCTGCGCCATGTCGCGATAGACCGACTTCGCCTTCTCGCTGTTCGCCGGCGGCAGCACGATCCTGATCACGGCGTAGAGGTCGCCGGGCGGATCGCCGGGGATCCCGCGACCCTTCAGACGCAACTTGCGTCCCGATGCCGAGTCCACCGGGATCTTGAGATCGACCAGACCACCCGGCGTCGGTGCCTTCACGGTCGCACCAAGCGCGGCCTCCCATGGCGCGACCGGGAGGTCGAGGAACACGTCGCGACCCTCGACACGATAATACTGATGCGGCTGGAACTCGATCTCGAGATAAAGATCGCCCGGTTTGCCCTGTCCTGCGCCGCGCCCGCCCTGGCCGGTAAGCCGGATCTGCTGGCCCTGGCGCACGCCCTTCGGGATGCGCACGTTCAGTGAACGTTGGGTCGAGCGCGGCCGTCCGTCGGGGCCGACCTCGGTGGTCTGCAGCGTGATCGTGCGACTCGCGCCGTGCCAGGCGTCGTCGAGATCGATCAGTACCCTCGCATGGGTGTCCTCGCCGCGCACCTGAAAGCTGGCGCCGGCGTGCGTCCCGCCGAAACCGAAGCCGCGACCGAACAGGCTCTCGAAGAAGTCGCTGAACTGCGTAGCGCCGTCACCGCCGAACCCGCCGCCGCGAAACTCGAAGCCCTGTGCCCAGTCCGGCGGTGGCCGGAAATCCTGGCCGGCCTTCCAGTTGGCGCCGAGACGGTCGTAGGCGACGCGCTTTTCGGGATCGCTGAGGACTTCGTAGGCCTCGCCGACTTCCTTGAAGCGGGCCTCTGCGTCCTGTTCCTTGCTGACGTCGGGGTGGTACTTGCGGGCGAGCTTGCGGTAGGCGCGCTTGATGTCGTCCTGGGAGGCGGTGCGGTCTACGCCGAGGGTCTGGTAGTAGTCCTTGAATTGCACGTTAGCATCCGCGGTCGGGGTCAGAGTAGACGAAGTCTACTCTGACCCCGACCCATTGTCAGGCGGCGGTGACCTCGATCTTGCGGGGGCGCAGTTCCTCGCGCTTCGGGATCGTGACGGTCAGGACGCCGTCGTTCATCTGCGCGCTGATCCGGTCGCTCGCGAGTTCGCGGCTCAGCGTGAAGCGGCGGCGATAGCGCGTGGCGCGCACGTCGGCGTAGAGCGGCTTCATGCCTTCGGGCATTTCGATCGCGGCCTCGGCCTCGATCGTCAGCGTGTCGTCCTCGACCTGGATATCGAGGCGGTCGCGCGTGACACCGGGCAGGTCGGCGCACAGCGTGATGCCGTGGCTGTCCTCGAAGATGTCAACGGCCGGGATCAGCGCCGGCGTCTCCGCTTCGCGGCGGGCGACGTCACGGCGATCGCGGGGGCTCAGTTCGGTCTGTGCATTCATGTCCATTCTCCCTGGTTCGGTTCCGTTCAGTTGACGGCGATCTTGCGCGGCTGTACGGCGGCCTGGCGCGGCACGGTCACGTGCAGGATACCGTCGCGGTAGCGCGCCTCGACCTTGTCGGCGTCGACGCCGTCCGGCAGGCTGATCGCACGGCGGAAGTTGCCGCGGAAGCGCTCGCGACGGTAGTGCTTGGTATCCTCTGGTTGCTCGATCTCGCGCTCGCCGGCGATCGTCAGTACGTTCTGGTGCAGCGAGATGTCGAGCGACTTCGGGTCGACACCGGCCGCAAACACATAGACGTCGACGCGCTCCGGCAGTACGCCGACGTTCAGCTCCGGCCAATCGCCGGCGGTCGCCGAGCGGATGTCCGGGACGCCCGACCAGTTGCCGAACAGGTGGTCCATTTCGCGATGCATGCGGTCGAGCCTGTCGATCAGGTCGCCGTTGAAATTGGTGATATATCCCAGCATGTCACACCTCCGTTTACGTTCGCTCCGGGAGAGGACCTGCTGCCGCCTCGCCCGCGATTTTCCGATCGATTTCCTGTGCTATTTTCGGGACGCATCGCGTCCGCGTAGCATATAGATAGGGCCGGTCACAGCAATTTCAAGCGGTCGCGGGCTGCCGCCGCGCGTGGCGTCTGCTAGAGTGGGGTGGACGGGCGCCGCGGGGAGGGTGCGATGGGGGATCCGGAACAGGGCGGGGACGATCAGCGCGACCCGTTCGCGGCGCTGACCGGGCTGATGCTCTTGATCTTCGTGGGCCTGGTCGGCGTGATCGTCTTCGCTGCGGCGGTCGCGTTCGTGCTGTCGCTGTTCGGCGCGCACTGAACGCCGGGTGGGGTCAGATGACCTGTTTGCGGACGCCGACGCGCACTGCGCTGCCGGCCGGTTCGACCGAGAGGATCCGGTGGCCGTCGCCTTCCAGGCTGGCCGCGGCCTTGCCGGCCGTATCCCCGGAATCGAACAGGAACTCTACGGTCTCGCCGTCAGCGAGGCCGCGCAGCGTATGGCGCGCCTTGATATAGTGCAGCGGGCAGCCGTAGGAGGTGAGGTCTACCGGCTCACCTTTTTTTTTACGCCCGCGACATTGATGTTCGACAGCGATGCGCTGAGGTCGAGCTGGCGGTCCATGTCCTGGCACACTGCGCCGGCCTCGGCGGTCCACGCGTCGAGCGCGTCGGTTAGCTGCTTATAGGCGGCTTCGTCGAAATCCTCATTGAGCCGGTCGAGGCCGTCGGCGAATTCGACCAGTCGGGTGCCGAGCGTCGGGTTCGCCTGCAGGGCCTGCTCGATCATGCGTCCGGCCTCGCGCAGGTCGCCGTTCGCCTGCTGGCCGGCGAGGAACAGCAGAGACTGGCCGACCAAGCGACCGATCTGCTGGGCGCATTCGATCGATGCCTCGGGCTTGCGCTGCGACAGGAAGCCGTTGCGGTAGTTGCGCTCGTTGGCGGCATCAGCGAAGTACGCGGCAACCGTTTCCTGCGCGGCGCCGGCGCATTCGCCGCCGCCGAACTGGACGACCTTGAACGCGTTCTCGTCGCCGTGGTCGGACATCACGCTGGCCAGTTCTTCCGGCGCAACCTTCTTGATGTCCTCGAGCAGCTTTGCGAAATATTCCTTGTCGTGGCGATGGCTCCACGCGAAGAAGCTTTCGCCGTCGGCGTGTTCCTTCGCGTAGGTTTCCTTGATCCGGTCGATCGCCTGCTGGACGCGCATCGCGGGGACGCTCGGTCCCTTGATCGCGATACCGCCGTTGTTGCGGCCGTCGCCGCCGATGTACATCTGGTAGTGCGGCACCAGCTTGCCGTGCAGGCGATTGCCTTCGCCGTAGATGCCGATGTCGCCGGTTTCGGGCTGGGCGCAACCGTTGTGGCAGCCGCTCGCGCGGATGCGCAGGTCATGCTCGCCGCCGTCGAGCATCGCGCCGATCGTCTTAGACGAGGTGATGCCAAGGCGGCAGGTCGAGGTGCCGGGGCAGGCGACGACGTCGTCGCCGGTCTTCGGCTCGCCGAGGCCGAGATCGGCGAGGCCTTCGCGAACGGCTTCTATGCGATTATCGGGCACGCCGACGAGGATGAAGTTCTGGTCCTGGGTCGTGCGGATGTCATCGAGTTTCTCGCGATACATCAGCGCCGCGATGCCACGCAGCTCGGCAGCGTTGATGTCGCCGATCGGGACGCTGATTGGAAAGATGTTCAGACCCTTCTGCTTCTGCGCGGTGACCTTGCGCGGCGCGCCGGGGTTGTTGTGCTCGCGCGATGGCCGTCCGTCCTGCCACTCGGCCTTGACGGTATGTCCGTCGATTGCGGCGCGGGTACGCACGAGTTCCTCGCGGTACTTTTCGACGAAGACTTCCGGCCCAAAGCGGTCGACGAGGAACTTGATGCGCGATTTCGCGCGGCGCTTGCGGTCGGAATAGCGATTGTGCAGCGCGATCACGGCCTCCATGCATGGGATCAGGTCGGCTTCCGGGATGTATTCCTCGACGGTGATCGCCTCGCGCGGCTTGTGGCCGAGGCCGCCGCCAGCGAGGATCTTGAAGCCGAACTCGCCGTCCTTCTTGATCGCGACGACAGCGAGGTCGTGGATCATGCCCTGCGCGCAATCGGCCTCACAGGCAGAGAAGCTGATCTTGAACTTGCGCGGCAGGTGCTGGGTCAGCGGGTGGCGCAGGAAATAGTGCACCGCGTGCTGCTGGTGCTCGCGAACGTCGACCCTTTCGCTCGGGCACACGCCGGCGAGCGGGCAGCAGGAGATGTTGCGCACAGTGTTGTTGCAAGCCTCGCGCGTCGTCAGTCCTGCGCGCGACAGATCCTTCAGTGCCTGCGGCGTCTTCTCGAGCGGGACGTAATGGACCTGGATGTCCTGGCGCGTCGTGATGTGGACGACGTCATGCCGGGCGTGGGTCTCGAGCACATCGGCAATTCCCTCGAGCTGCGCCGGCGTCATATGGCCACCCGGGATCTTGACGCGCACCATGTTGACGCCGTCCTGGCGCTGTCCGTAGACACCCTGCTGGAGTCGGATCGACTGGAAGCGTTCCGTATCGATCTCGTTTCGGAGGAACGACTGGACGTTTTCCTGGAAACGGTCCAGTTCCTCGTCGTTGACCAGTGATCGGGGTTCATTCATAACGGCGTCTCCTGCAAAAATTCAACAATCGCAACGGGCTAGGGTTGTCTGATCAGGGCAATATGATATCAGGATCGCCTATATTATAAAAAATAATGCGATGTTATATTTATATAACATTCACGTATAACGACCCGGTATCGGTATGAACTTTCAACAACTTCGTTATATTCGCGAGGTAGCGCGCTGTGGCCTCAACATATCGGCAGCGGCGAACGTATTGCATACCGCGCAGCCGGGTATCAGCAGCCAAATCCGCCAGCTCGAGGAGGAACTGAAGGTCCAGATCTTCGAGCGCAACGGCAAGCGCCTGGTCGGGATCACCCAGCCGGGGCGGGCGGTGCTCGCGATGGCCGAGCGGGTGCTGCGCGAGCTCGAACATATCAAGCAGGTCGGCTTCGAGTACACCGAGGATACCGGCGGAAGCCTGGCGATCGCGACCACCCATACCCAGGCGCGCTACGCCCTGCCGCCGGTGATCAAGACGTTTTCGGAGCGCTACCCGAACGTGCGCCTGCACCTTCACCAGGGCAATCCGATGCAGATTGCCCAGCTTGCCGCGTCCGGGGTCGCCGATGTCGCGATCGCAACCGAAGGCATCGACCTGTTCGAGGATCTGGTCGTGATGCCGTGCTATGAATGGAATCACTGCGTGATCGCGCCGCCCGGACTGCCGATCCTGCGCGACACACCACTGACGCTGGAAAAGATCGCCGAGTATCCGATCGTGACCTACGACTTCTCGTTCGCGGGGCGGGTCAAGATCAACGAGGCCTTCGAACGCGCGGGGCTGCGGCCGAACGTCGTGTTCTCTGCAATCGACTCCGACGTCATCAAGACCTACGTCGAGATCGGCATCGGGATCGGCCTGATGGCGAGCATGGCCTTCAACCCGGAACGCGACACGAACCTGCGCATGCTCGACGCCAGCCACCTGTTCGAACCCTGCACGACGCGACTCGGTATCCGCCGCGGCAGCCATCTGCGCGGGTTCACCTATGCGTTCATCGAGATGTTCGCCCCGCACCTGACCCGGCAGACCGTCGACAAGGCGATGGCGAACTAAGTTAACTAGCCGAATTAGAATGCGGTCAGTTAAATGGGGTCAGAGAAACAATTCTTCGAGTAATCCGGATCAACGTGACGACTATTGGAGAATTGTTTCTCTGACCCCATTTAACTAACTGACCGCATTTAATTTAACTAGCCGTGGGCGCGGCGGCGGGTCGGGGGTTCGTCGGCGCCGCCGTGGTCTTCGTCCTTTTCCGGGGCTTCGTACGGTGCGGTATAGCCGCATTCCTTCTGCGGGCAGACGAGTTCGGCGCCGCTGCGCTTGGTCGTCTTGACCGTCAGCATCGGCCATTCGCACTGCGGGCAGGGCTGCGCGACCGGTTCGTTCCAGACCGCGTAGCTGCATGCGGGGTAGGTCGAGCAGGAATAGAACACCTTGCCGCGGCGCGAGCGGCGCTGCACCATCGTGCCCTTGTGGCACTCCGGGCACTCGACACCAGTGTCGGACGGCTTGACCAGCGGTTCGATGAACTTGCAGTTCGGATAGCTGCTGCAGCCGATGAATTTGCCGTAGCGGCCGGTGCGGACCACGAGCGCGCTCTCGCATTGCGGGCAACTACGGCCCTCGACCAGTTCGGCATCGGCTTCGGCCTCTTCGCCGGTGTCGTCGCCGAGGTTGCGGGTGTAGTCGCATTCTGGAAACCCGGTGCAGCCAACAAAGCGCCCGCGCCGCCCGAGCCGGATCGACAACGGTTTCCCGCACTTCGGACATTCCTCGTCGAGTGCCTCCTGGGTCACGTCCTTGCGCTGCACCGACTGTTCCTTGTCGTCGACGAGGTCCTTGAACGGCCCCCAGAACGAGTGCATCAGCGGCACCCATTCCTGCTCGCCTCTGGAGATCGCATCGAGGTCGTCCTCGAGCTTCGCGGTGAACTCGTAGTCGACGTAGCGCGAGAAGTGCTCGGTCAGGAACTTGTTGACGACACGGCCGACGTCTGTCGGCTTGAATCGTTTCTTGTCGAGTACGACGTATTCGCGCTGCTGCAGCGTCGCGATGATCGATGCATAGGTCGACGGGCGGCCGATGCCGTGCTCCTCGAGCGTCTTGATCAGACTCGCCTCGGTGTAGCGTGGCGGCGGCTCAGTAAAGTGCTGTTCGGTGATGATCTGCGCAATCGTGATTACATCGCCCTTCGCCATCTCGGGTAGCAGGTTCTGCTGGTCGTCGTTCTCCTTGCCGTCGTCGACGTCCTCGCGGTAGACCGCCATAAAGCCGGGGTCGACGATCGTCGAGCCGGTGGCGCGGAAGATATCGCCCTTGCCACCCTCAAGGTCGACGCCGACGGTGTTGATCGTCGCCGGAATCATCTGGCACGCGACGGTGCGCTGCCAGACCAGGCGATAGAGCTTGTACTGGTCATTGTTCAGGTGCTGCTTGACCGAATCCGGGTCGATGAACACCGAGGTCGGGCGGATCGCCTCGTGGGCCTCCTGCGCGTTCTTCGACTTCGTCTTGTAGGTCTGAACATCGGCCGGCAGCTTGTCCGCGCCGTAGCGCTCGACGATCAGCTTGCGGATCTCATCGAGGGCCTCGTTCGCGAGATTGACCGAGTCGGTGCGCATGTAGGTGATCAGGCCGACCGCGCCCTCACCGGTGTCGATGCCTTCATAGAGCTGCTGCGCGGTGCGCATCGTGCGTTGCGCGGTGAAACCGAGCTTGCGCGCGGCCTCCTGTTGCAGCGTCGATGTGATGAACGGCGCCGCCGGATTGCGCTTGCGTTGTTTCTTCTCGACATCGACGACGGTGAGCTTGCCCTTCGCACCCTTGATCAGGGCCTTCTCGACCTTGCTGGCCTGCTGCTCGGTGGTGATGCTGAACTGCGAGAGCTTCTCGCCCTGGTGATGGGTCAGTTTCGCGCGGAAGGACTCGTCGTCTTTCGCGGCATCGGCCTCGATGGTCCAGTATTCCTGCGACTGGAAGGCCTCGATCTCCAGTTCGCGCTCGACGATCAGGCGCAGCGCGGGGCTCTGCACGCGACCGGCGGACAGGCCGCGGCGTATCTTCTTCCACAGCAGCGGCGACAGGTTGAAACCGACGAGATAATCGAGCGCGCGGCGCGCCTGCTGCGCGTTGACGAGGTTCATCGAGACCTCGCGCGGGTGTTTCATCGCCTCCTGCACCGCGTTCTTCGTGATCTCGTGGAACACGATGCGCTGCACCGTCTTGTCCTTGAGCAGCTTCTTGCCCTTGAGGATCTCCTGCAGGTGCCAGGAGATCGCCTCGCCCTCGCGATCCGGGTCGGTCGCGAGGTACAACGCATCGGCGCCCTTCGCAGCCTTGCAGATGACGTCGACGTGTTTGCTGTTCTTTTCGATGGTCTGGTACTTCATCGCGAAATCGTGCGCCGGGTCGACCGCGCCTTCCTTCGGCAGCAGGTCGCGCACATGTCCGTAGGACGCGTGCACGTCGAAGCCCTTACCCAGATATTTCTTCAGGGTCCTGGCCTTCGCCGGCGATTCAACGATTACGAGATTCTTTCCCATGCGTTTTCAATATCCTGGCATCAATGTCATGGCCATGAAGCGGGCTTATCTTGATGGCTAAACCATCCGATGTCAAAGCGGTTTTCGGTAATCAGGGTGCATTCTTGAGCCCTGGCGCGTCAATCCGACGATCACCGGCGCCTGCCCTTACTCTGACGCCACGAGCGGCCTGATGGTTCACGCAACGTCCGCGCGAATACCCGCCGCCCCCTACGGTGAGGATCTTTATTCGATCAAACTCAGGCAGTTAACATGCAAGGGTCAGACCCTATCAAATGGGTCTGACCCTTTCGATGCCGGTGTCAGGCCCCGGCGCTCGTGTCTAGTGGAGGTGGTCGGTGCTGAAATCGAAGACGAGGGTCTCTATCCACTCCTGCAGGTCTTCGTTTCCGGACTGGTTCGCGAGCACCATCATAACGATGAGCCGGAACTTGTCGAGGTCGATGTCCTCGAGGTCGAGCGCCATCGCGCGCTCGATGATGATCTCGCGCGTGGCCGCGTTGACGACGCCGCACTGTTCAAGTGTCAGGAGAAAGCCCCGGCATTCGCTGTCGAGCCGGCCGAGTTCCGGGGTCGTATAGATACGGAACGAGGCACGCGCGCCAGTGTCTTGCCCGGCATCGCTGCGGTGCTGAACAAGATCCTCCAGCCACAAAAAGGCCTTGTTGATCTCCGCCTGGGGGAAGCCCGCATCCTTCAGCATGCCCTTGAGGATCGCCTCGTCATGGGGGGCATCATGGCCTTCCTCCATGTAGTGTTCGAACAGGTAGAGCAGTACGTCGAGCATGTTTGGCTTCAGGTCCTCGCCGGGCGGCGCATCCAGGTCCCACCGGGCGTTTGAGTGATCAGGTTCGACAGTTCCAGTTCGAGCAGAACGGTGTAGAGCCGCTCCGCCGGGTATCCGGTCCTTTCTATCAGCGTATCTATCGTCGTTGGCGCGAAGTCTACCTGGTCCAGGATCCCGGCGGCCTTCTCCAGTGGCGGGGTGTGTGGGGTGGCGTCTGCCGCACCCTCTTCCATTTCGAGTGCGGCGCCGGCCAATGGTTCCAATTCTTCCAGAATGTCCCGGGTACATTCAACCAGTTTCGCACCCTGACGGATCAACAGGTGGCAACCGCGGGCGCAGGGGTTGTGGATCGAACCCGGGATCGCGAAGACCTCGCGCCCCTGTTCCAGCGCGGCCCGGGCGGTGATCAGAGACCCGCTGCGCGGATTCGCCTCGACGACCAGCGTACCGAGGCTGAGGCCGCTGATGATCCTGTTGCGCCTCGGGAAGGCGCCCGGCGTCAGCGGGCTGCCGGGCGGAAATTCAGACACCAGGGCCCCCTGTGCGCGGATCCGGCCGGCGAGGGCCTCGTGGCGCGCCGGGTAGACCCTGTCGAGCCCGGTACCGGCGACGGCGACGGTCTTACCGTCGGCATCCAGCGCACCGGCGTGGGCGGCCCCGTCGATGCCGATCGCGAGCCCGCTCGTGATCACGAGTCCGGAGCGGATGAGCGCCCCCGCGAAGTCATGCGCGGTGTCGCAACCGGCCGCGGTCGGGTTGCGGCTGCCGACGATCGCAAGCTGGGGGCGGCCGGGCGCGGCCGGATCGCCGTCTACATAGAGCAGGAGCGGCGCCTGGTGGATCTGCTTCAGCAGCGCCGGGTAGCGGGGGTCATGCAGGGTCAGCAGGTCGTGCCCGGGCCGGGAGAGCCAGGCGAGGTCCTGTTCGACCGCTGCCCAGTCCGGTCGCGCGATCGCGGTAAGTACGGCCGGCGACAGCAGCCGCCGTGTCCAGGGGTCGGTCGGGGCCTCGGCGAACAGCTGGCGCGGGGCGTCGTAGCGATCGAGCAGGGTCCTGCACTGGACCGGCCCGAGGCCGGTCACACGCGCGAGGGCGAGCCAGAACGGAATGTCGTCCATGACATCATGTTCGTTCCTTCTTTGGGTGACTCCTTATGATCTGCGATCAGGTGATCTGCAATCAGGGTCGCTTGATCTTGTCGAGCAGCTTCAGGTCGCGTGACGACTCCATGACCAGTGCATAGCTGACACGGTCGAAGAGCCGGATCAGCATCACTGTGCCGGCGCGCTCATCCGGCAGTTTGACGCTGCGTCCGTTGCTGCGTGGTCCGATGTTGTCGCGAACAACGGAGCCGCTCTGCCACACCGACAGCACATGGCCGATCTCGAGCCCGTCGTTTGCGCCCTTGTCGAGCGCGACGACCTGGTACTGGCCGATGCGCGATATGCCGTCCAGCACCGAGATGATGTGGCCGTCGATGTCGGTCTCGGGTGCGCGCGGCAGGAAGTGATGGCTGATCTCGTCGTCCTCGACCGGCAGCAGCCGATCGCCGATCAGGACTTCGCGGTCGGCCTGGGTGATCAATAGCGTCGCCGGGTCGCCGCCCAGCTGAACCGTCACATAGCCGACATGGATCGCCTCATAACCAAGGATGTCCCGGCGGTTCAGCGGGTTGCGGTAGACCTCGCCGCGGCGCACGATGGCATAGCGCGTCGCGCCTTCGTCCTCGAGCCCGCGCGCGTAGACCTTGTTGCCGGTCCCGCTCACCAGCCGGTCCTCGCTGCTCGCGACGATGTAGGCGCTCCGGTCGAGTTCCTCGCGAGTCACGATCCGGGGGTATTTCAGGAACTGACCAATCGCGTCATAAGGGATGGTCGGCACGGCGGTTTCGAGCTGGGTCATGCGCGCGGTCGGCGACAGCTTCACGGTACGCAGCGGGGTTCCGCTGCGCTCGAGGCGCAGCACTGGCCGGCCCTCGACAAACTCGAGGTAAATGACATCACCGGGGTATATAAGGTGGGGGTTCTCGATCTCCGGGTTGATGTGCCAGATCTCGGGCCACAGCCACGGATCGGTCAGAAAGCGTGCCGAGATATCCCACAGCGTGTCCCCCTTGACGACCACGTGACGATCCGGGGCATCCGGCGCGAGTCGGACGGTGTCCGCCCATGCTGGCGCGGCCAGCATCAGCGCGACCAGCAGTATCGACTTGAGAATCAGGTGTTTGTTTGCCATCGGACTTGCCTTAGAATTGACCTTATGAAGACCCGCCGTGTCCGGGCTTCCCCCGGCTACCGTGGTTATCGGCGCAAGCGTGCGGATATTAAGGTCTTACATCCCGAAACCGACCCAGAAAACAGCCCGTAGAATCCCCCGGAAAACCGCTATGGCCCTGCTCCCGGTCCTGCATTACCCAGACCCCCGTCTGCGCCATCGCGCGGAGCCGGTCGAGCATGTCGACGACGCGTTGCGCCAGCTCGTCGACGACATGTTCGAGACCATGTACGACGCCCCCGGCATCGGACTCGCGGCGATTCAGGTCGATGTCTGCAAGCGTTTGATCGTAGTGGATATCAGCGAAGACTGCACAGCCCCGATCTGCCTGATCAACCCGGTGATCGCCGACGCGTCCGGGCATGAGAAGATGGACGAGGGCTGCCTGTCGGTGCCGGGGATCTACGAACCGGTCGAGCGCGCCGCGCAAATCCGCGTACAGGGCATGGATCGAGATGGCAAGCCGATCGAGATCGAGGCCGAGGGCCTGCTCGCCGCGTGCATCCAGCACGAGATCGACCACCTCGACGGCAAACTGTTCGTCGACTACCTGACCGAGATGAAGCGGCAACGCATCCGCAAGAAGCTCGAGAAGCGCCGGCTGCGGACGATGTGATGACGAGCGGACAGGCGCGCGGCCTGCGGATCGTGTTCGCCGGAACCCCGGAGTTCGCGGCGGTGGCGCTCGAGGCCCTGATCGACGACGGCCATCAGATCGCGGCGGTGCTGACCCAGCCG
>CAZJKV010000033.1:0-18426 GCA_964546765.1 uncultured Chromatiales bacterium | reverse complement strand
GGCCTGAACGGCTGCAGCACACCCTGCATCCGCGCCTTGGGCCGCCGCGCGCCGCGGGCGATCGCGCCGATGCGGCCCTGTGCCGGCGTAAGCAGTTCGACGATCAGGCTGCTGTCGCGCCATGGGCGGGTATGCAGGACATAGGCGGGTTCGAGACAGATGCGCATGGGGCCCGCCTCAGTCTTGATGGAGGCGGGAGCGCTTCAGTCCGGCGCGCGCGGGTGCCGCGGCGGCGCGATAGCGGGCAAGCCCGGATACGGAGTCCATGTCACGTACTATACAACGGGCGTGGCGGTCATGGCCCGGCCGGATTGTCCAACCCTGTCGCATAGCGTTTGACGGAATACACGGGGGGCTTGCCGAACCGCCTGCGGACGGCATCGAACAGGAAATAGTAGATACCCGCGATGCGCCACAGCGAGTTCAGCTGACGGTAGCCGAAATTCTCGAGAATCGCGACCAGGAACAGGGCGAAGATATGCCGCGGCCGGGGGTACAGCCGGAAGGAGATCTCTTCGAGCAACAGCGCCGATACCGACAGCAGGATGCCGAAACCGATCGCGACCACCAGGAAGATGACGAATATCTCCGGCGTCACGAACCCGAGGATGAAGCCGGCGATGATGATCGCATAGCCGATGACCTCGATGACTGGACCGAACCACTCGAAGAACAGGGAAAACGGGAAGGAGATCCACCCCGCGGGTCCACTGCCACGACTGAACAGCAGCTTCCTGTTCATCAGCAGGCTCTCGATATGCCCGATATGCCAGCGAATGCGCTGCCGCATCAGGCGGCCGAGCGAGGACGGGACATGGGTCCAGCAGATTGGGTCGGCGATGAACGTGATCCGGTATGGCTTGTCCCGCTTGCACAACAGCCGGTGCATGCGGATGATCAGCTCCATGTCCTCGCCCAGGGTATCGTCGCGGTAGCCGCCGACCGATACGACCGTTTCCTTGTGAAACAGCCCAAATGCGCCCGATATGATCAGCTGGCCGTTCATCAGGGCCCACCCCAGCCGGCCGTACAGGAAGGCGCGCAGGTACTCGATGATCTGGAACAGTACGACCGGATTGCGGGACAGACGCGCCCGCACGAACAGGCCGTCCCGGGTTTCGCAATCATTGGCGACCCGTACGGTGCCGCCGCTGGCAACGACCGCCGGGTCCTCGAGAAACGGCTGCACGATCAGGTGAATGCTGTTTTTCTGCAGCAGCGAGTCGGCGTCCACGCAGCAGAACAGCGGATAGCGAGCGGCATTTATCCCGGCATTGACGGCGTCTCCGCGCCCGCCGTTGTCCTTGTCGATGATGCGCAGGTTCGGCTGGGTCGTCGAGCGGTATATGGCCCAGACCGGCTGCGTCGCGATACGCGCGCGATAGGCCTCCGGAAACGGGACGAGGCGATAATGTTCCCTGAGGACCTCCATCATGTCATCCGTCGATCCGTCGTTGACGACGATGATCTCGACGGTCGGATAGTTCTGATCGAGCAGGGAACGGATCGTGTCCAGGATATGTCCCGCCTCGTTGTAGGCGGGAACGATGATGCTGACCGGCGGCGCGAACGCCGGGAACAGCTCCGGCAGGCCGACGAGGTCCCGGCTCTGCATGTAGCGGTGCAGTCCGCCGATGGCGAGCACGTTCAGCATCAGGTAGGTGCCGTTCAGGACGACGAAATAGCTCAGGATCACCGCCTCGACGTAGGGCAGATACTGCAACATGACCGTCATGCCTGCTCCGCGATGACCTGGTCGAGGATATCCCGGCCGTAGCGATCGGTCTGCTCGGTGCACAGCCTGAGCAGATCCCCGGCACCGATTCCCGGCATGGCGGCGAGCGCCTGGGCGGCGCGATATCGGACCCACCATTGCTCGTCGGCGACGAGTCCGACCAGCACCTGTTCGTCACCCGGCACGGCCAGCTGGCCAAGGCACCAGGCTGCGCGCGCGCGCACGTGCCAGCGCGAATGACTCGCGTATTTCAGCACCAGCCCGTGATCCTCGACGGAACGGAAAAAGCCGATGACGCGCAGGCACATCGTGACGATACTGTCGTCCTCCGCCACCGCAATCGCAACGCGCACTGCGTCCAGCGCGATCTCGCGCTCGCAGGTCTCCAGGTAAGGGAGCAAGCGCTGCATCTCCGGCATCGCCGCCCCCAGTATCGACAGCGCGACCGGCTCCGACACGACGCCGGGGCCGGCCTCCTTCAGGACCGAGGCTACGCTCGCCGCCGGCCAGTCTTCCCGACGGGCGACCTGACCGGCGAACATCGATATCGCCTTGCGCGGATTGATCTGCATCAGCGAACGGGCGGCGACCAGCGCCAGCAGCGGATGATCCGAGCGCGCGTGTCGCTCGAGTTGCATCCATGGCTGCTCTCCTTTGAGGTTGCCGAGCGTCACAGCCGCGATCAACTGGTCGCGTACACTGCCTTTTGCGAGCATGCGCTCCGCGACCAGATCCATATCGACGCTGCGCAGGAGTTCGCGCAACCTCGTCGCCGCAGCCGAGTCGCCGAAGTACTGGCCGATCAGCTCGTTCCACAGCAGCAGGAACGAGAACCGGTCGCGCCTGGCGATCCGGGCCAGGATTGCGGGCCGCTGCAGCATTGCCCTGGACAGGAGGTCGCGCCAGGTCCGCGTGAATGCGAGATGGCGGCGCTGGCGCCTTATCGTCAGGAGCCGAAGCACGACGATATACGCCATCATCAGGAGCACCGTCGCGACCACGCCGCTTGCGATCCAGAACGCGATCGCGATGACCAGGTTAGAAAAGTCGCCGTATGCCAAGACTCATGCCCCTGCGTTTATAGGCGTCGCCCTGCTCGGTGATCCCGGCGACATAGCTGACGGCCCAGCGATCGTTGAACCAGTGCCGGCCGACGACGGTATAGGAACGGACATCGAATATCACGGTCGTCCCCGCGAACGTCAGTTCGCGCTCGCGGCCGTCGGTGTAAACGAAGCCGATGGAACTGCGTTCCCGGTAATACCGGGTGAGCTGGAAACGATGGTTCGATTCCCTGTCGCCCTCGAGATCGATCAGCGACCAGCTGTAGGCGCCGCGGTAGCTGCCCCAGTAGCGCTCCAGCGTGACGATGCCGATCTTCAGGGTCGAGGTGACGTACTCACGGTGCCGATAGCCGAGATGAACGCCCCAGCCCGCCGGCAGGGCCTGCTCGACCTGACCGAACAGGGACCATTTCGGGAAGATGTCGTGGGTTGCGCCGACGCTGGCCTCGACGACGCCGGTAGTCTTTGGCGCGATCGGGACATAGCTGCCGATATGCGCCTCGGTGTCGGCCAGGTCGAAGCGATCGGCGGCCTGGACGCCGCCGTAGACGACGCCCGGGTCGAGGCGGTGCAACCCCTCGACGTACAGCCTGCGCCAGTTCGGGAGATCTCTCGTCAGCAGGTCGATGCTCGCGCCCGCCTCGACCTCGGTCGATCGCGTGCCGCGTCCATCAGGGTCATCGGCAAAGGCGTCGGACAACGTAGCGGCCAGGGTGAGCGCCGTGACAAGCACAGCGCCGAGGCAAAGATGTTTACCCATGGATCCAGGTCGCACGTATTGTTATTGATGTTTTCTGATGACAGGAAATGCGATCGCGGCGAATATACCACAATACGGCGTTTCAGTCCCCGTAGCCGAGCGTGCGCAGGGCACGCTCGTCGTCGGACCATTTCTCCTTGACCTTGACCCACAGCTGCAGAAAGACCTTGCGGCCGATCATACGCTCGATGTCCTCGCGCGCCTCCTGGCCGATGCGTTTCAGCGTTGCGCCGCCGCGGCCGATCACGATCGCCTTCTGGGAATCGCGCTCGACCCAGATCAACGCGTCGATACGCGCGAGATCCCCGTCCTCGACAAAGTTCTCGATCTCGACGGTCACCGCATAAGGCAGCTCCTGGCCGAGGTGGCGCATCAGCTTCTCGCGCACGAGTTCCGCGGCCAGAAAACGCTCGCTGCGATCGGTGACCTGTTCCTCGGGGTACAGCGGCGGCGATTCGGGTAACAGCGCCTGCAGCGTCTGCACCAGTTCAGGGACCTGGCTGCCACGGATCGCCGAAATCGGCACGATGGTCTGGAACGGATGACGATCGCGCAGCGCGGCGATGTACGGCAGCAGCGCCGACTTGTCCTTGAGCCGGTCGATCTTGTTCAGTGCGAGCACCACCGGGGCCTTGGATGGCTTCAGCAGCTCGAGGATATGGTCGTCCTCATCGGTCCATTTGAGGCCGTCTACGACGAACAGGATCACGTCGACGTCGGCGATCGCGCCGCTCGCGGCGCGGTTCATGATGCGGTTCATTGCGCGGCCGGCGCCGCGGCGATGCAGGCCCGGCGTGTCGACATAGACGGTCTGGGCGTCGGGCGTGGTATGGATTCCGAGCAGGCGGTGGCGGGTCGTCTGCGGGCGGTTCGATGTGATCGCGACCTTCTGGCCGAGTATATGGTTCAGCAGGGTGGACTTGCCGACGTTCGGCCGTCCGATGATCGCGACTTGGCCGCAGCGATGCATCACGTCAGACCCGGCCGTCACGCTGCAGCAGGGAAAGGGCCCGGTCCGCGGCGTCCTGTTCAGCCTTGCGGCGGCTGCCGCCCTCGCCACCGACAGGCTCCGGCAGGCCTTCGATGCGACACTCGACGCGGAAGGTGCGCGCGTGGTCGCGGCCGGCCGTACCGACGACCTGGTATTCAGGCAGCGCGCGCTGCCGGGCCTGCAGCCATTCCTGCAGCCGGGTCTTGGGATCCTTGATCGCACGGTCCAGCGATACCGCGTCGATCTCCGGCTCGAAGCTGTGCTCGATGAATCCCCGGGCCGTCTTCAGCCCCCCGTCGAGCCACGCTGCCCCGATCACGGCCTCGAAGGCCCCGGCGAGGATCGAATCACGGCGATAACCACCGCTTTTGAGTTCGCCGGGACCGAGCCGCAGCTCTTCGCCGAGTTCGAGACGCCGCGCGATCACGGCCAGCGTTTCCCCGTTGACCAGATTCGCGCGCAAGCGACTCAGCGTTCCTTCATCGCTGTCGGGAAATTTATCGAAGAGAACCGCGGAGATCACGAGATTAAGTACCGCGTCGCCGAGGAATTCGAGGCGTTCGTTGTTCGGGCTACCGTGACTGCGATGCGTCAGTGCAATCCCGAGCAGCTCGTCCCGTTCAAACTCGAGACCCAGCCTGTGGCACAGCTTGCCGTAACGTTCACTCAACGAGCGGTGATTTCCGCCTGATCGCTGAACGAGGCCAGCAACCAGAGATTGCCGAAGAACTGAGTACGGACTTCGTATTCGACCGTCACGACACGCCGGCTGCCTTCCGCGCGGATGCTGATGTTGTCGGGTTTGACGTTCTGGACGTTGTTGATCTGCAGGCGCCGCAACAGCTGATCGCGGAGATCGCGTGTCCCGGCGCCCTTCATCTCCTCGGTTGTGAGCGAGTTCAACGAAGACTTGACGCTGTAGTATTCCAGGTAGATGGGCGTCAGCTTGGCGCCCGAGTAGACGAAGAATACGACCAGTACGGCGCCGATCAGGACACCCACCAGGGTCATTCCCCGCTGTGCGTGACGTAAGCGATGCATGCACAAACCTCCTGCCGGACGCCCGGCGACGAAACCCGTTCGAAATCCCAGCCTACCCTGAATATCATGCAAAATCAGTGCACACTTCACGCCATTTACCGCAACCGGGTCCCGATCCGTTCCCAGAGCACCCCGTTGCGTTCGGAATCCCAGCTCATCCAGATCATGAAGGCCCGACCAACGAGGAAGTGATCGGGCACCGGCCCCCAGAAACGGCTGTCGTTGCTGTTGTCGCGGTTGTCGCCCATCGCGAAATAATAGCCTTCCGGGACGATAAATTCTCCTTCCGCGATCTTGTGCCGGTGCTGGACCAGGATCTCGTGCTCCGCACCGTCGATTCGCTCGGCGCGCAGGCTGGCGCCGCTCATCGCGCGACCCGCCCCGACGCCGACGTATTCACCGAGCAGGCGCTGTTCCAGCTTCTCGCCGTTGACAAAGAGGATCTTGTCCTCGTAGCGAAGATGATCGCCCGGCAACCCGACGATGCGCTTGATATAGTCGACGGACGGGTCCTCGGGATAGCGGAACACCGCGATGTCGCCGCGGCGCGGACTACCGATCTCGATGACCTTGGTGTTCAGCACCGGCAGCCTGATGCCATAGCTGTACTTGTTTACGAGGATGAAATCCCCGGCGATCATCGTCGGCATCATCGATCCCGACGGGATGCGGAACGGTTCGACCAGGAAGGCGCGCAGAACCAGCACCACCAGGATGATCGGGAAGAATGAGCGGGCATAATCAACCAGCGTGCCCGGCTTGCGGATCGCCTCGAGCCTGTCGGGATCGGCCGCGTCGCCCTCGCGCGCGAGCAGTTCCGCCGCGGCCTGTTCGCGCCGCGGCTTCAGGCGGAAGCTGTCGACCAGCCAGACGGCACCCGTGAACAGCAGGGCGAGCAGCATTGCGGCCTGGAAATCGAAACTCATCCCTTCTTCCCCGTTTGCAGCACGGCCAGGAAAGCGTCCTGGGGTATCTCGACGGTGCCTATCTGTTTCATGCGTTTTTTACCTGCCTTCTGCTTCTCGAGCAGCTTGCGTTTGCGGGTGATGTCACCGCCGTAGCATTTCGCGGTGACGTTCTTGCGCAGGGCCTTGACGGACTCGCGCGCGATGATGCGCGAGCCGACCGCGGCCTGGATCGCGACATCGAACATCTGGCGCGGTATCAGCTCGCGCATCTTCTCGGTGAGCTCTCGCCCGCGCGGTGTCGCGCGATCACGATGCACGATGACCGACAGCGCGTCCACCCGGTCGCCGTTGATCATCAGATCGAGCCTGACCAGATCGGCGGCCTGGTAGCGCAGGAAACTGTAATCGAACGACGCGTAGCCGCGGCTGACCGATTTGAGGCGGTCATGGAAATCCATGACGATCTCGCTCATCGGAAGCTCGTAGCCCAGGATCACCTGCTTGCCGTGATAATGCAGTTTCTTCTGCACCCCGCGCTTCTCCTCGCACAGCGTGATGATCGCGCCGAGGTGCGACTGCGGAACCAGGATATCGGCGTGTATGATCGGCTCGCGGATCTCCTCGATCAGGCCTGTGTCCGGCAGCTTGCTCGGATTGTCGATCCTGCGTACCTCGCCGGCGGTCGTCAGGATCTCGTAGATCACGGTAGGGGCTGTCGTGATCAGCTCGAGGTCGTACTCCCGCTCCAGCCGCTCCTGGATGATCTCCATGTGTAGCATGCCGAGAAATCCGCAGCGGAAACCGAAGCCGAGCGCGAGCGAGGTCTCCGGTTCGTAGAACAGCGCGGCATCGTTGAGGCGCAGTTTGGCCAGCGCGTCGCGCAGGTCCTCGTAGTCGTCGGCGCTGATCGGAAACAGCCCTGCGAAGACCAGCGGCTTGATCTCCTTGAAGCCGGGCAACGGCTGCCCGGAAGGACGATCGGTCTGGGTCAGCGTGTCGCCGACCGGCGCGCCGTCGATCTCCTTGATACCGGCGATGACGAAGCCGACCTCACCCGCGTTCAGCACGCTGGTCTCCTTCGGCTTCGGCGTGAAGATGCCGACCTTGGTGCACAGGTGATGGCGTCCGGTCGATATGACGGTCAGCTTGCGCCCGGACTCGAGCCGACCGTCGACGACCCGTACCAGCGACACGACGCCGAGGTAGTTGTCGAACCAGGAATCGATTATCAGCGCGCGCAGCGGCGCGTCCGCGTCGCCATGCGGCGGTGGGACGCGCCTGACCAGCTCATCGAGGAGTTCGGTGACGCCGAGCCCGGTCTTTGCGCTGACGTGCAACGCGCTCTTCGCCTCGATCCCGATGATGTCCTCGATCTCCGCGGCGACCCGGCCGGGCTCGGCAGTCGGCAGGTCGATCTTATTCAGCACCGGGACCACCTCCAGCCCCTGTTCGATCGCGGTATAGCAATTCGCGACAGTCTGGGCCTCGACGCCCTGCGAGGCGTCGACGACCAGCAACGCGCCCTCGCAGGCCGCGAGCGAGCGCGAGACCTCGTACGAGAAATCGACGTGTCCCGGGGTGTCGATGAAATTCAGGAGATAGGTGCCGCCGTCCTGTGCATTGAAATTCAGCGAAACGCTCTGGGCCTTGATCGTAATGCCGCGCTCGCGTTCGATGTCCATCGAATCGAGGATCTGTTCCGACATCTCGCGTTCGCTGAGTCCACCGCAGGTCTGGATGATCCTGTCGGCCAGCGTCGACTTGCCATGGTCGATATGCGCAATGATCGAGAAATTGCGGATGTGCTGCATAAGGAACTGAAAAATCACCGGTTCTGTAAAAATAAACGGGGAGCGTTCGCACACTCCCCGCGCAATCATAGCAGAACCGGGTCGAACAGGTGTCTGTTCTTGACGGGCCTCAGCCCGGGCTGTCGAGCTTGAGGGCCAGGAAGATCGGGCTACCGCGGCGCTGCACCAGCACCGGCACAGACTTCCCTTCCGTGAGCATCCCGACGAGTTCACTGAAATGCGCGGCGTCGCGGATCTCGACATTGTCGATGCGCAGCAGCAGGTCACCTCGCCGTATGCCCGCGCGCGCGCCCGGGCCGCCCTCCACCGACTCGACCAGGACGCCCCCCGTGCCATCGAGGTCCTCGAGCTGTTCGGGTGTCGGGTCCAGTACGATGAGGTTGATGCGTTCGACAGTGACGTTGGGATCGTCGGCGCGCGATACGCGGACCGCGTCCTCCTCGGGAAGTTCGCTGATCGTGACCTTCAGCGTGATCGTCTTGCCTTCGCGAAGGACCTTGAGCTCCGCCTCGGACCCAATGCCGGTCGCGCCGACCATCGGCGGCAGCGCAGACGAGCTGCCGACCTCCCGGCCGCGATAGGCGACGATGACGTCGCCGACCTGGATACCCGCGCCCTCGGCCGGACTGTCGGGCAGGACACGGGCGACCAGCGCGCCGATCGGCTTGCTCATCCCGAAGGATTCGGCGAGTTCGCGCGTGACGTCCTGGATCAGGATACCGAGCCAGCCGCGGCTGACATGGCCCTGGGTCTGCAATTGCTCGACTACATGCATCGCCATGTCGATCGGGATCGCGAATGACAGCCCCATGAAGCCGCCGGTGCGACTGTAGATCTGGGAATTCACGCCGACGACCTCGCCGTCGAGATTGTACAGCGGACCACCGGAATTGCCGGGGTTGATCGCGACGTCGGTCTGGATGAACGGTACATAGTTCTCGTTCGGCAGGCTGCGGCCCATCGCGCTGACGATGCCGGCGGTCACCGAATGCTCGAAGCCGAACGGCGACCCGATCGCGAGCACCCAGCTGCCGACCTTCAGGTCCTCGGACTTGCCGATCTTCGAGACCGGCAGGTCGGCCGCATCGATCTTCAGCAGCGCGACGTCACTGCGCTTGTCGCTGCCGATGACTTCGGCAACGAACTCGCGACGATCACTTAGCCGCACGACTACCTCGTCGGCATCACGGATCACATGGTTGTTGGTCAGGACGTAACCGTCACTCGAGATGATAAAGCCCGATCCAAGCGACCGTTCGCTGAACTCTTCGCCTCCGCCGCCGCCGCCACCGCCGAATTCATCACCGAAGAAGCGACGCAGGAAATCATCGAAAGGACCGCCGGGCGGCATTTCGCGGTGCTGCTGGCGCATCGATTCCCGGCTGACCTTCGTCGTCGTGCTGATGTTGACGACCGAGGGACTGCTCCGCTCGACCAGTCCGGTGAAATCGGGCAACTCGCGCGCGCCGATGTTCGCAGCGAACATGATCGCCAGCGTGAAACACAGCATCGTCATCGCGCCCCTGACGGGCAGAATCCTTGTCATGTCTACTCCTGTTGATTCAAAGTCTGGTGGAATGCGTTTCGTCCGGGCGCGGGCGCTCGTGCATCACGGCCGCGTCGGTCCCGCCCTCGCCCGGTTCGGCGATACGCAGCAGGTTCGGCTGGTGGGCTGAGCCGCGGGCGTAGCGCCGCAACCACAGGAAACCGGCGAACAGGCCCAGCATGCCGAACAACGCGGACGCGGCCTCGACCTGGCCCCAGCCAAGGGCTTCGCCGATCAGTTGGCCCGCGATGCCGCCGAGCAGCATCCATACCAGCGGCATCAGGTACACGGCGAGCGAGGCCCGCACCAGTGCACCGTCCTCGATCCCGATCACGACGCGTTCGCCGACCCGCGCGCCGATCGCGTTCGGCAGGCGCATCCGGGCGCGCTTGCGAAACATCCGGGAGATGATGCCTGAACCGCAACCCTTCTGGACCGAGCAGGCATCGCATACCGCCTTGCGCTCCGTCTCGACCCAGGCATGTCCGTCCTCGACGGCGACGACTTCTGCGGTTTCTGTCACGATGGCCATGGGGTAACAGTTACGACTGGCGGCGGCGCAGCGGATCCGGGGCAGCGCTTCGATCGTAAAGCGCCTATTGCGACGACCCGTGGCTGACCACGCGCAGATAGGACAGGGGGTCATCCCGGCCGTCATGTACCGCGTACTGCTGGTAATTCATCAGGTACTCGTAGAGATCGGGGCCATCCGGGAACGCGCGGGCGCCGCCGGAAACGGTTTGAATGCGGGGCCGTTGCGCCGCGGCGGGGGCCGCCTCCACGTCGTCCTCGGTCGCGGCGAGCAGCGAGGTCAGGGGGGCCGGTACGCTGATCTGCGCGGGGGTCCCACCGCTACCCGCGATAATTGCGGAGGACGGGTTCTGGAAACCGCTGTCCTGCTCGAAGCCGATGACGCCGATCACGGCGATCGCGGTCAGCGACGCGGCGAGCGCGAAGCCGACGGTGGCCCTGGAGCGGTGATGGGTGCCGGTGTTGACAGGGGTCGTGATGGTCTGGGGATGGAGGAAAACGGGTTCGTGATCGAGTGCGGCGCTGATGCGGTCGGTCAAGTCCATCGGGATATGCTTCGGCAGTGTCCCGCGTATCGCATCACCGATCAGATGATAGTTGCGCCAGCATTTCTGCATCTCGGGATCGTGTCGCAGCGACTGGATCGCAGAGGACATTTCCCAGGCATTCAGTTCGTCATCCACCAGCGTGGAAATCTTGTCGGCATTTCGATTCATGATGGGCAACACCTGTCATGCATGATCGTGATCATCTCCCATTCCACGTCAGTCAAGCAAGGGCTTGAGCTTGTTGTTTATCGCCTCACGCGCCCGGAAAATACGGGAACGGACCGTCCCTACCGGGCAGGCCATCTGTTCGGCGATCTCCTCGTAGCTCAGTCCGTCGAGCTCGCGCAGGGTGATCGCAACCCGCAGGTCCTCGGGCAGTTTTTCGATGGCGTTGCGCACCGTCGCCTCGATCTCGTCCCTGATCAGCAGACGCTCGGGCGTCGCGTAATCCTTGAGATCCGATTCGCCGTCCAGATAGCTAGCATCCTCGACATCGATATCCATATTCGGGGGCTTGCGCCCCTGGGAAATCAGGTGGTTCTTGGCGGTGTTCACGCCTATCCTGTAAAGCCAGGTGTAAAAGGCGCTCTCGCCGCGAAAACCCGGCAAGGCTCGGTACGCCTTCAGGAACGCTTCTTGGGCAACATCCATAACTTCACTAGGATCATGTACATACCGTGATATCAGCTTCTGGAGCTTGAATTGGTATTTTTGAACCAGGATATCAAATGCCTTTTTGTCCCCATTCTGAACACGCTCAACCAGTGACTGGTCAACATTGTTATCGCCCATTCGGGCTGATCCCTCCCGCTTGGGCCGCAGCCCCGCGCATTGGTATAGACACTACCTTGATTGTTAAGTTCGGGGAATTCCGGGTTTTTGTTTCAATGTCTTATGATATAGCATCTGCACTTGGCAGGGTCTGACCGATTCTATCAGAATTTGCCGGACGAGCCAGCCGGCATACATGATTTTTCAACGATTTTACGGACGCTTCATGAATCGGCAGGCGGGATACGAGGTGCTCGTCATCGGCAGCGGGGCCGCCGGCCTGAGCCTTGCCCTGCGCCTGGCTGACCGGGCGCGGGTCGCGCTGGTCGCGAAGGCGGCCCTCTCCGAGAGCGCGACGCTGTATGCCCAGGGCGGCATCTCGGTCGTCCTCGACAAGGAGGATTCGGTTCGCTCGCATATCGAGGACACCCTGAATGCCGGCGCCGGACTCTGTGATCCCGCAATCGTCGAGTATACCGTCAATCACGCGCGTGCCGGTATCCAGTGGTTGATCGACCGGGGCGTCGCATTCACCCGCGCCGATCACGGCGCGGCCGGCCCGGTGCAGGACGCCGATTACCACCTCACGCGCGAGGGCGGACACAGCCACCGCCGGGTGCTGCACGCCGCCGATGCCACCGGGCGCGCGGTCGAGACCACGCTGGAGGCGCTCGCGCGCGCGCACCCGAACATCACGCTGTTCGAGCACCACCTCGCGATCGACCTGATCCGGGAGCGCCCCGGTCCGCAGTCCGGCCGCTGCGTCGGCGCCTATCTGCTCGACCTGGGTCCGGACGGACACATCCGCACGATCGGGGCCCGCCTGACCGTGCTTGCGACCGGCGGCGCCGGCAAGGTCTATGTGTACACCAGCAACCCCGATATCGCGAGCGGCGATGGCATCGCGATGGCCTGGCGCGCTGGTTGCCGGGTCGCGAACATGGAGTTCATCCAGTTTCACCCGACCTGCCTCTATCATCCAAAGGCGAAATCGTTCCTGATCTCGGAGGCGGTGCGCGGCGAAGGCGGCCTGCTGCTGCTACCGGACGGCACGCGCTTCATGGATCGCTTCGATCCGCGCGGCGAGCTCGCCCCGCGCGACATCGTCGCGCGCGCGATCGACCACGAGATCAAGCGGCTCGGCATCGAGTGCGTCTTCCTCGATATCAGCCACAAGCCTGCCGAATTCATCCGCGCGCATTTCCCGACCATCCATGAGCGTTGCCTGTCCTACGGGTTCGACATGACGCGGGAACCGGTCCCGGTAGTCCCGGCAGCGCATTACCTGTGCGGCGGGGTCGTCACAGACATCCACGGCCGGACCGATGTCGACGGGCTGTATGCAATCGGCGAGATGGCCTGTACCGGGCTGCACGGCGCGAACCGGATGGCGAGCAACTCGCTGCTGGAATGCGTCGTCTTCGCGGAGGCCGCGGCGACCGATATCGCGGCACGCCTCGACCGCTACGATGCGCCGGGCGAACTGCCGGTCTGGGACGAAAGCCAGGTCACGAATTCCGACGAGGAGGTCGTCGTGTCGCACAACTGGCACGAACTGCGCCGCTTCATGTGGGACTACGTCGGCATCGTGCGCACGGACAAGCGCCTGCAGCGGGCGCTGCACCGCGCCGACCTGCTCAAGAAGGAAATCGACGAGTATTACGGCAACTTCCACATCACCAGCGACCTGATCGAGCTGCGCAATCTCGTGCTGATCGCCGAACTGATCATCCGCTCGGCGATGATGCGCAAGGAAAGCCGCGGCCTGCACTACAATCTCGACCACCCGCACCCGGACGACAGCCGTGCGCCGGCGCCGACCGTGCTGACCCCGTCACCCCGGCCCTGACCCGGTAGCGGCCGTCCCTTCGAGCCGCAACCGCACCCGCAGCCGCCGAAACACCTCCGGATCGATGCTGTCCGGCAACAGCACGACCGAACACCGCCACTCTCCGGTGAAATTCAACACCGTCAGCCAGGGATGCGCATAACTGTCCGCCATCAACACCGCCTCCTGTTCCCCGCCGTCGCGCCGCCGCAGAAGCCACACCCCGTCTGCCCGCCATTGCACACAGACGATCGCCGCGCCCCGCCGCATCAGCACCGGCCCGGCAAACACGCGAACCCACGAGATCGCAACGGCGAACATCAGCACGACAATCAGCCATGCGGGCAACGGCAGCGGGGGGATCATCAGCAGCGCCCCGCCATGGAGGAAAACGACCGCGCCTGCGAGCAGGCGGGAGGGTTCCGGTTCAATCGACAGCGGCTTCGCGTATCCTGCGGACGACATCGACAAGCTCCCGGTCGCTCGGGTTGCTGCGGCCCATCAGATATTCGAACAACAGGGCATCGGGATATTCGAGCAATCGGACAAAGGCCGCGCGCTCCGCGGCCGTCATCGTGGCTGCGGAGCTGTCGAACCAGTCCTGCAGCAGCAGGTCGAGTTCGCGCATCCCGCGCCGGCACTGCCAGTATAGGCGCGCGATTTCCGGGTCGCGATCGGTAGTCATCCGGTTCGGGACTCAGATGAACTGCTTCAGCATCCGGCGACGGATGCGCCCTATCGCCTGCGTCGGGTTCAGGCCCTTGGGGCAGACCTGGGCGCAGTTCATGATCGTATGGCAGCGGAACAGCTTGTAGGCGTCCTCGAGCTGGTCAAGGCGTTCCTCGCCGGCCTGGTCGCGGCTGTCTTCGAGGAAACGCCCGGCCTGCAGCAGCGCGGCAGGGCCGAGAAACTTGTCCGGGTTCCACCAGAACGACGGACAGGCGCTCGAGCAGCACGCGCACAGCACGCATTCGTACAGCCCGTCGAGGCGTTCGCGCTCCTCCGGGGTCTGGCGCAGTTCGACCTCGGGCTCCGGGTCCTTGCGCACCAGCCACGGCTTCACCGCGCGGTACTGGTGATAGAACTGGGCCAGGTCGACGACGAGATCGCGGATTACCGGCAGCCCCGGCAAGGGCCGGATCTCTACCGGTTGCTTCAGCTCCTTGAGCGGTGTGATGCAGGCGAGGCCGTTGCGCCCGTTGATGTTGACGCCGTCCGAGCCGCACACGCCCTCGCCGCAGGAGTGGCGGAAGCTGAGCGTCTCGTCCTGCGCCTTGATGCGGCGCAGCGCATCGAGCAGCATCATGTCGGGACGCAGGCCGCTCAGCTCGTAGGCCTGCATGCGCGGCTCCGCACCGAAATCGGGATCGTAGCGATAGATCGAGAAACGCATGTCCATTTTCAGTAGACCCTCGGCTTCGGCGGAAACGGCTCCACAGTCTTCGGCTTCATCCTGACCGGCTTGTAATCGACCTGCCGCGTCTCCTTGCTGTACAGCGAGTGTTTGAGCCAGTGCTGGTCGTCGCGTTCAGGATAATCTATACGCGAATGCGCCCCGCGGCTTTCCTTGCGCTCCAGCGCCGAAGTGATCGCCGCCAGCGCGACGTCCATGAGGTTCTCGAGTTCGAGCGCCTCGATGCGTGCGGTATTGAATACGCGGCTCTGGTCCGCAAGGTTGGCATCGGCGAGCCGCTGTTCCAGGGCGCGCATCTTCCCGACGCCCTCCATCAGCACCTCCTCGGTGCGAAATACCCCGCAATAATGTTCCATCGTACGTTGCAGTTCGTCCCGGAGGCCGGCGACCGTCTCGCCCTTGCCCGGTCGTTCCCAGCGCGCCAGCCGCGCCAGGGCGCGATCGATGTCATGCCCCCCCAGCGGCCGGTGATAGCGGGCCTCCTTCAAATGCTCGATGATATGGTTGCCGGCTGCCCGGCCGAACACGACGATATCGAGCAGCGAATTGCCGCCGAGACGGTTCGCACCGTGTACTGAGACGCAGGCGCATTCGCCGACCGCGTACAGGCCAATGACCGGCTCCTCCGGTCCCTGCCGTTCGGGCACGACGACCTGGCCGAAGCGATTGGTCGGAATACCGCCCATCGTATAGTGACAGGTCGGAAATACCGGGATCGGCTCGCTGACCGGGTCGATGCGCAGGAAGGTGCGCACCATGTCGTGAATGCCCGGGAGGCGCTTGCGGATCACATCGGCCCCCAGGTGATCGAGCTTGAGCAGTACATGATCACCTTCCGGACCGCAGCCGCGGCCCTCGCGAATCTCGGTCGCGATCGCGCGACTGACGACGTCGCGGCTCGCGAGATCCTTCGCCTTGGGCGCATAGCGCTCCATGAAACGCTCGCCGTCCCCGTTGATCAGGTACCCGCCCTCGCCGCGCGCGCCTTCGGTAATCAGCATGCCCTTGCCGGCGATGCCGGTCGGATGAAACTGGACGAACTCCATGTCCTGCAGCGGAATACCGGCGCGCAGCGCCATCGCCATGCCGTCGCCGGTGTTGATGCGCGCGTTGGTATTGGTACGGTAGAGCTGCCCCGCCCCGCCGGTCGCGAGCAAGGTGGTCTTGGCCTCGATGACCAGCGGCTCGCCGGTCTCGATGCACAGCACCAGCGCGCCGAGTATGTAACCTTCGTCGTCCTTGAGCAGGTCGATCGCGAAGTACTCGTCGAAGAAATGGGTCTTGGCGCGGATGTTCTGCTGGTACAGCGCATGCAGGATCGCGTGACCGGTGCGATCGGCCGCGGCGCAGGTGCGCGCGGCCTGCGCGCCGCCGAAGTCCTGGCTCTGACCGCCGAAGGGACGCTGGTAGATCTTGCCGTTGTCGAGGCGCGAGAACGGTACGCCGAAGTGCTCGAGTTCGATGACAAGGCGCGCCGCGGCGCGGCACATGTACTCGATCGCGTCCTGGTCGCCGAGATAATCGCTGCCCTTGACGGTGTCGTACATGTGCCAGTGCCAGTTGTCCGGCAGTACGTTCGCGAGCGCGGCGTTCATGCCGCCCTGGGCGGCGACGGTGTGGGAGCGGGTCGGAAACACCTTGGACACGACCGCTACCGAGGCCTCGGCCTGGGCCAGTTGCAGCGCCGCGCGCAGGCCGCCGCCGCCGGCGCCGATCACGAGGGTGTCGAATCTGCGGCGTTCTATCCTGTCGTACATCGCATTCGCATCCGCAGTCAATAAAGCGAGAAAAGTATCCTGAACATCCACAGACCCGAGCCCGCGAGCACCAGGCCCATCAGCGCCAGCATCGTCAGACGCAGCGCGAGCGAATGTACATAATCGATGATGACATCGCGCCCGCCGACCCAGGCATGGACCAGCAGCGCAAGGAAAAACAGGCCGGTGGCGAGATTGATCGCCGCGTTCGAGACCAGGTCGCGCCATTCGAGCGCGGATTCCGGCGGCGACAGCGCGAGACAGAGACCGGCCACGAGCAGAAACAGCGCCATGTACAGCGCGCTGACCCGCTGCCAGATCCACGCCCTGAGCCCGTGACTCCTTCTGCTCATCGCCGGCGACTCATGGCAGGACCAGTGCCGCGATGAACAGGGTGACGATGCCGCCCGCGAGCACGATCCATGCGCTGACCCGGGCGCTCTTGACGTCGACGCCGAGTTCGAGATCGATCAGCAGGTAACGCAGACCGGCCAGGAAGTGGTGTATGAACAGCCAGATTGCGAGCAGCATCAGCGCGCGGAAGGCGTCGCCCTGCAACAGGCCGGTGACGAAGTCATAGCCCTCCTCGCCGGCGAGCGAGCGGTCGAACAGGAACACCAGCAGCGGGATCAGCAGGATCAGCAGGACACCGGTGATCCTGTGCCCGATCGACAGCACCGCCGTCACCGGCAGATGTATGCGGGCCAGGTCGAGAAACACCGGGCGTTTGTTATTGTTCCCCATCGCTCGCCATAGTGTAGCCTGTCGGCGGTCCGCGTCCAGTATTACCACGACCTGCGTTTTTCGATATGATGCCTGTTCCCGTCAACGACTGACACGGTCTCCGATGCACGGCCACTTGAAACAATTGCTCGATCGCGCCGGCGCCGTCTTCAGCGAGGACGGCAGCGTGCAGCACTTCGGTAATCCGGAGCGCGAGCGCCGCGCCGCGGCCGCCGGTAGCGTGATCTGCGACCTCTCGCCTTACGGACTGATCCGCGCGCAGGGCCCGGACGCGGTCCGGTTCCTGCAGGGCCAGCTCACCAGCGACGTGTCCCGGGTCGACACGGGGCACAGTCAGTTGAGCGGCTACTGCACACCGAAGGGTCGCCTGCTCGCGATGTTTCGCGTATTTGCCCGCGATGACGCGCTTTACCTGCGCCTGCCGGACGTATTGCTCGAACCGACGCTCGCGCGGATGCGCAAGTATGTCCTGATGTCGAAACTCACGCTCGATGCGGCGGGTGAGGCGCTGGCCGGCGTCGGGCTGTCCGGCCCCCGTTGCGAAACGGAACTGGGGCGGATCGTCGGAACCGTTCCCGCGGTCGTAGACGAAGTCGTCCAGGCCGGGATTCTGACCGTGATCCGCGTGCCCGGCATCCATCCGCGTTTCGAGATCCACGGGCCTGTCGATGAGGTGCAGAAGGTCTGGTCGCAGCTCGATGTCCACGCGGCACCAGTCGGCGCGCCGGTCTGGACCCTGCTCGACATCCTCGCCGGCGTGCCGGAGATCCGGCCGGAGACGGTCGAGGAATTCATCCCGCAGTCCGTCAATCTCGACCTGCTCGGCGGCATCAGCTTCGACAAGGGCTGCTATACCGGACAGGAGATCGTCGCGCGGCTGCATTACCGGGGCACGGTCAAGCGCCGCATGGTTCTCGCCGCCTGCGACATGCCCGAGCCGCCGCCCCCGGGCCGCGCGGTCCATTCGCACACCGGCG
>CAZJKV010000032.1:0-18606 GCA_964546765.1 uncultured Chromatiales bacterium | reverse complement strand
CCGGCCGTCCAGGTTGCCGCAACAGCACCGGAACCCGCGCGCACCCCCATCGAGGCGCAGGCGCCGGATACGACCGAGGATCGCGGCGCGGTCGAGCACGGCGAGACGACGCCCGAGACGCTCACCGGCGACAGCCAGCACGAGCGACCAGGCGACAAGCGCGAACGCATCCAGAAGATCCAGGAGACTTTGGTGCAGCAGGTCAGCGAGGTGATCAAGCAGAACGAGAAGTTCGGCGTGCTGCTCGAGGTCGAACACGAGACCCTGCGCCGGGCCGAAAACATCGAGGATCTGGAGGGACTCAAGCGGATGCTGGTCAACGAGGTCGGCAAGCTGCGCGAAGGCCATCACGTCCTGGCGCACAAGCTGGAGGCCGCGAGCAAGTACCTGCAATTGATCGAGACCGAGGGGCAGCAGCTCAACGAGGAACTGACCCGCGTCCATATCCTGAGCCTGACCGACGAGCTGACCGATCTGCCGAACCGCCGCGCATTCCTGCGCCGGCTCGAGGACGAGGTCGCGCGTGTCCAGCGCTACGGATACCCGCTGTCCCTGGCGCTGATCGACATGGACACTTTCAAGGCCATCAACGACAAGTACGGTCACGGCGCCGGCGACGAGGTACTGCGCAATTTCTCGTCAAACGTGCTGTCGATCTTCCGCCACCACGACATGGTTGCGCGTTACGGCGGCGAGGAATTCGCGGTCCTGCTGCCGAATACCGACAAGACCGGGGCACTGCGCGCACTGGAGAAGGTCGGCAAGCGCAACGCGGAAAGTACCTGGCAGATCGAGGATCGGATGATGCCGATGCCGACGTTCTCGGCCGGCATCTCGCTGTACAAGCCGGGCGAGACCCCCAGCAGTCTCATCGAACGCGCCGACAAGGCGCTCTACCAGGCCAAGCGCCTCGGCCGCAATCGCGTCGAACTCGCCCAGCACGAAACTACTGAAACCGCGACGCGCTGAGGGCTATGGCCGGCTATCGGCCTCCTCGTTGACCCCTTCCTTCTGCACCGGCATCAGATCGGCCTTGCTGACCCCGAGCGCGAGGGTCAGCGCACTCGCGATGTAGATCGACGAGTAGGTGCCGACGACGATGCCGATGATCAGCGCCAGCGCGAAGTTGCGGATGATCTCGCCGCCGAGGAAAAACAGCGCGAACAGTACCAGCAGGGTCGTGAACGAGGTCACGATGGTGCGAGCAAGCATGCTGTTGATAGAGACATTGATGACATGCTCCGCCGTGCCCTTGCGCATCTTGCGGAAGTTCTCGCGGATGCGGTCGTAGACCACGATGGTGTCGTTCAGCGAATAGCCGATCACCGCGAGCAGCGCGGCCAGCACGGTGAGATCGAAATCGAGCTGCAGCAGCGCGAAGATGCCGACCGTGATCGTGACGTCGTGGACCAGCGCGATCACCGCGCCGACCGAGAAGCGTTTTTCGAAGCGCAATGTCACATAGATCAGGATGCCGATCAGCGCGTACAGCACCGCCAGTCCGCCGTCTTCAGCCAGTTCCTTGCCGACCTGCGGGCCTACGAACTCGACGCGGCGCAGCTCGACGCTCTCGCCCTGCGTCCCCGCGCGCAGTGCCTCGAGGACATCGTTGGAGAGGTCGACGTCGCTCAATCCCTCGCGCGGCGCCAGCCGGACCAGGACGTCGCGCGGCGTGCCGAAGGATTGCACGATGGCATCCTCGAATCCCGCATCGCGCAGTGTGGACCGCACCGCGGACAGCTCGACCGGCTCCTGGTATCCGACCTCGACCAGCGTGCCTCCGGTGAAGTCGATACCGAAATTCAGCCCCCGCATCACTATCGCGAGCACCGCGACCAGCAGCAGCACGACCGAGAATGCATAGGCGAGGCGTCGCTTGCCCATGAAATCGTAGCTGGATTCCCCGCTCAGTGCCGCTATCACCTGATATTCCCCGTCATTGCTTCCGTCAGATCGCCAGTTTGCTCAGCTTGCGCCGGCCGTAGACCAGGTTCACGACCGCGCGCGTGCCCATGATCGCCGTGAACATCGACGTCACGATCCCGATCGACAGCGTGATCGCGAATCCCTTGATCGGACCGGTGCCGAAGCCGTAGAGCACGGCCGCCGCAATCAGCGTCGTGATGTTCGCATCCGCGATCGTCGACAGGGCCTTGGCGTAGCCGGCATTGATGCTCGCCTGCGGTGAATTGCCGTTGCGTATCTCCTCGCGTATGCGCTCGAAAATCAGCACGTTCGCGTCGACCGCCATGCCGACCGTCAGCACGATGCCGGCGATGCCGGGCAGGGTCAGTGTCGCCTGCAGCATAGACAGCACCGCGACAATGATGACCAGGTTCAGCAGCAGGGCGGCGTTCGCGACCAGCCCGAAGACCTTGTAACGGATCGCCATGAAGATCAGCACCAGCACGAATCCGAACAGCACCGACATCATGCCCTGGTCGATGTTGTCCTGGCCGAGGCTGGGTCCGACGGTGCGTTCCTCGACGATTTCGATCGGCGCGGCCAGCGCGCCGGCGCGCAGCAGCAACGCGAGGTTATGCGCCTCCTCGGTGCTGGACAGGCCGGTGATCTGGAAGCGGCGGCTGAACTGGTCGCGGATCGTCGCGATATTGATGACTTCCTCGATGGTCCGTGTCGAGCGGACGATCTCGCCGTCTACGAGACGGGTCTCCGGCTTTCTCTCGATGAACACCACCGCCATCGGCCGGCCGATGTTCTCGCGCGTCGTCTGCAGCATCCGGCGCGCGCCGACGCTGTCGAGCGTGATGAAGACCGCCGGCGAGCCGGACTGGCTGTCGATGCCGGATGCCGCATTGATGATCTGGTCGCCGGTGACGATGATCCTGCGCTCGAGCAGGACTGGATTGCCGTCGCGCTCGCGGTAAAGCCGCGCGGTCACCGGTACCCGTCCTTCCAGCGCGGACTGGACATCGCCGGATTCGTCGACCATGCGGAATTCCAGCGTCGCGGTCGCGCCGAGGATCTCCTTCGCGCGGGCCGGATCCTGTACGCCCGGCAGCTGCACGACGATACGGCGCTCGCCCTGGCGCTGGATCACCGGCTCGGCGACACCGAGTTCGTTGACGCGGTTGCGCAGCGTGATGACGTTCTGCTCGATTGCGAAGCGCTTGATCTCGCGGATTTCCTGGTCGCTCAGCGCCGCGATCAGGTAGAAGCCGTCTTCGCGGTCGAAGTCCTGGAACGACAGGTCGCTGAATTCGGAGCTTATCGTGCGCCGGGCCGCCTCGCGGTCCTCGTCGGCGCGGAACCTGACCTCGACGCCGCCGTCGGCGCCGCGTCCGATTGACAGGTAGCGGATGCGTTCGTCGCGCAACGTCAGCCGCAGGTCGTTGACATAGCGCTCCTCGGCCTGTGTCACCGCGGCGTCCATGTCGACCTCCATCAGGAAGTGCACGCCGCCGCGCAGGTCGAGACCGAGGTACATCGGCGCGGCGTTCAGCGCGCGCATCCAGTCCGGAGTCGCCGGCATCAGGTTCAGCGCTACGATGTAATTGATGCCCAGCGCTCGTTGCAGCAGGTCCTGGCCCCGCAGCTGTGCATCGGTATCGGAAAAGATCAGGGTCATGCCGCCGCCCTCGCGCGACATCGAGCGAAATGCGACATTACCGTCCTTCAGGATCTGCATGACCCGCTCCGTAACCGCATCGTCGATGAGCGCGCCGCGCGTCGGCGAGATCTGGACCACCGGATCCTCGCCATAGAGGTTGGGTGATGCATACAACAGGCCGATGACGACGAGGCCGATGATCAGCAGGTTTTTCCAGGCCGGGTAGTAGTTCATGATGCGTGTGCGGGCCGGACCTGATCAGGCCGGTTCCACCTTGTCCTTCTCCTCGTCCTTGTCTTTGCCCTTGTTCGCCTTTCTCAGGGTTCCCTTCGGAACCATCGAGGAGACGGCGGTGCGCTGCACCCGCACCACCACGCCGTCCGCGATCTCGACCGACACGAACTCCTCGTCGAGCCGGGTGATCCTGCCGAGCAGGCCGCCATTGGTGACGATCTCGTCGCCCTTGGCGAGCGAGCCGACCATCTTGCGGTGCTCCTTCGCGCGCTTGATCTGCGGACGCAGCAGCAGGAAGTAAAAGATCACGAAGATGAGGATCAGCGGTATCAGGCTGACAAACCCCGACGATGCGCCGGCGCCATCCTGCGCCCATGCGTCACTGATAAAGAAATTCATAAGCACCTCGTTCGTTTCCGCGCCGGTCATAAAGCCCGGTATTATGACACAAGCTCATTGTCCCGGTCGCGTTTTTCATAAAACCGCCTGATATGGCCGGCGAGGTCGCCGGCCGCGATCGCGTCCCGCAGCCCCTGCATAAGTGTCTGGTAATAATACAGGTTATGCACGGTGTTCAGACGGGCGCCGAGGATCTCGTTGCACAACGCAAGGTGGCGCAGGTAGGCGCGGCTGTATCGTGCGCAGGTTGGACAGGCGCAGTTTTCATCGAGCGGCCGGGTATCGTCCCGGTACCGGCTGTTGCGTATCCGGATCACGCCGGACTCGACGAACAGGTGACCGTTACGCGCATTGCGCGTCGGCAGCACGCAATCAAACATGTCGACGCCGCGCCGTACCGCCTCGACGATGTCCTCGGGCTTACCGACGCCCATCAGGTAGCGTGGCGACGCGGTAGGCATGCGCGGCCCCAGGCCATCCAGCACGCGCAGCATCTCATCCCTCGGTTCGCCTACCGACAGGCCGCCGATTGCATAACCGTCGAAGCCGATATCGACCAGCCCCTCGAGCGAGCGCTCGCGCAGTTCCTGATACATCCCGCCCTGAACGATCCCGAACAGCGCCGCCGGGTGGTCACCGAAGGCTGCGTGGCTGCGCGCCGCCCAGCGCAGCGACAATTCCATGGAGTCCCGCGCAGCGGTCTCCGTGGCCGGCCACGGCGTGCACTCGTCGAACACCATGACGATATCGGCCGCCAGGGCCTGTTGTACGGCGATCGACTGTTCGGGATCGAGGAACACACGCGCGCCATCGACCGGCGACCGGAATTCGACCCCCTCTTCCGACAGCTTGCGCATCGCGCCGAGACTGAAGACCTGATAACCGCCGGAATCGGTCAGTATCGGACCGTCCCAGCCCATGAAGCTGTGCAGTCCGCCATGGGCGGCGACGATCTCGACGCCGGGCCGCAGCATCAGGTGGAAGGTGTTCGCGAGGATAATCTCGGCGCCGAGCCCGCGCAGTTCCTCCGGCGTCATCGCCTTTACCGTGCCGTAAGTGCCGACCGGCATGAAGGCCGGGGTCTCGATCGTGCCGCGCGGCAGTTCGATGCGCCCGCGGCGCGCCGCGCCGTCCGTGTGCGATACCCGGTATCTCATGAGATCAGCATCGCATCGCCGTAACTGAAGAAGCGATAGCGCTCCGCGACCGCGTGGCGATAGGCGCTCAGCACGGGCTCGACGCCGGCGAAGGCGCACACCAGCATCAGCAAGGTCGATCGCGGCAGGTGAAAGTTGGTGATCAGCGCGTCGACGACGCGAAACTCAAAGCCGGGTGTAATGAAGATGCCGGTCTCGCCGCTGAAAGGCAAAAGCTCGCCGCCGAGCGCGGCGCTCTCGAGCGCGCGGACGACGGTCGTGCCGACTGCGATGACCCGGCCGCCACGCGCGCGCGTGTCGCGGATACTGCCACAGGTGGCGGCATCGACCGTGATGCGCTCCGTATGCATGCGGTGTTCGCGCAGGTCCTCGGAGCGCACCGGCTGGAAGGTGCCGGCGCCGACATGCAGTGTGACCATCGCGGAGCCGACGCCGCGCGCGCGGATGCGATCGAGCAGGGCGGCATCGAAGTGCAGCCCGGCGGTCGGCGCGGCGACGGCGCCGTCGCGCGCTGCGAAGATCGTCTGGTAACGATCCCGATCCTGCGTCTCGTCGTCGCGCTCGATATACGGCGGCAGGGGCATCCTGCCGATCGCGTCGAGAATCGCGGCGACCTCCCGATCGTCTTCGAAGCGCAATTCGATGAATTCCCCGGTACGGCCCGCGATCCGCGCCGGAACACCACCGTCGAAAACCACGCGGTCCCCGTAGCGCAGGGACTTGCCGTTGCGCATCTGAACCAGCGCGCGGTTGTCGTCGAGGATGCGCTCGATCAGTGCCTCGATCCGTCCGCCGGTCGCCCTTCTGCCCCGTAATCGTGCAGGAATGACGCGGGTGTCGTTGAACACCAGCAGATCGCCGGGCTGCAGCAGATCCGGCAATTCATGAATCCGGCGATCCCGGATCCCGCCCGCTACGGTCTCGAGACACAACAGGCGACTGTCGCTGCGCACCGGCAGCGGCGCCTGCGCGATCAGCGCCGGGGGCAGGTCATAGGAGAAGTCGGAACAGTGCATGCCGCAGGAATACCAAATAATCCGGGGAAAAATAATGACTTCTTGTCATGTCCTTCGCAGGGCGAGTATACTCTGACGCGGCGAAGCCGGGGTGGCGGAACTGGTAGACGCGCCGGACTCAAAATCCGGTGGTTTAACAACCGTGAGAGTTCGATTCTCTCTCCCGGCACCAACCTGTTCAACGATCCTGAACACCGGCCCGAACAATGGACAGTGCGCAACAAGCCCCGACCTCAATGGCCGGCATCTTGCATAATAATTCATAAGAGAGCGCATACAACCATGTGCGGCTACGCGCCTCAGGTATCAGACAACCATGAATGAAACCCGATTTCCCCTCGAAGTGCGCCCCGTCATACCGGAACGACTGGACCGGCTCGAGGAACTCGCAAACGATTTATTATACAGCTGGGACAGCCAGGTGCGCAGCCTTTTCGTCCGCCTCGACCCCGAGCTGTGGGACCGCATCGGCCACAATCCCAAGGTCTTTCTGCGCCGCGTCTCGCAGCAGAACCTCGACGCTGCGAACGCGGACAACGTCTATATTCAGGACTACGACCGCATCCTCGCGGCCTACGATTCCTATCATAAATACCGCAACGGCAACCGACCCTGGCTGAAGATCCTCGACCCGAACGAGGACCTGATCGCCTATTTCTGCGCGGAATTCGGCCTGCACGAGAGCTTTCCAATCTATTCCGGCGGTCTCGGCATCCTCGCCGGCGATCACTGCAAGGCGGCCAGTGATCTCGGCATCCCGTTCGTCGCGGTCGGCCTGATGTACCGCGAGGGCTATTTCCACCAGACCATCGACGGCAGCGGGCAACAGATCGCGCACTACTTTCGCACCGGACCCGAGGACCTGCCAATCTCCCCGGCGCTGGATGCGGACGGCAGGGAGGTCCATGTCCAAGTCGACATGCCCGGAAGACGCGTCGAGCTCAAGGTCTGGAAGGCCAAGGCCGGGCACATCAGCTTGTACTTCCTCGACAGCGACCTCGCGGACAATAATGAACACGACCGCCGCATCACCTACCAGTTATACGGCGGCGACATCAACACCCGCATCCAGCAGGAAATCGTGCTCGGTATCGGCGGCGTCAGGGCGCTGCGCGCGGTCGGCATCAAGCCGACGGTCTGGCACATCAATGAAGGGCATGCCGCATTCCAGATCCTCGAACGATGCCGGGAACGCCAGGGACAGGGCCTCAACTTCGACGCGGCGCTGGAACTCGTCGCGGCCGGAACGGTATTCACGACGCACACGCCTGTGCCCGCGGGGCACGATATCTTCCAGCACGAGCTGATCCTGCCCTATTTCGAAAGCTACGTCAGGGATACCAGGCTCGGGGAACGGAAATTCTTCGCGCTCGGCGCCTATCCGGGCAACGATACGGGCTTCAACATGACCGCGCTCGCGCTGCGCGGATCGCGTTTCCACAACGGCGTCAGCCGTATCCATGGTGACGTCGCCTCGCAGATGGAAGGTTATATCTGGCCGCAGATCCCCGCCGCGGAGAACCCGATCGGATACGTCACCAACGGGGTCCATGTACCGACCTTTCTGGCGCAGGAATGGTCGCACATGCTGGACATGCAATTCGGCGGCGGCTGGCGCAACGAACTGCTGAACGAGGAGTTCTGGGAAGGCATAGACGACGTCCCCGATCATACCTTCTGGAGCATACGCCAGTCGCTGAAGACGAAGCTCTACAAGGACGTATATCAGCGCATTTGCATCCAGCATCGGCGCAACGGCAGCAGCCCGACCCAGGTCGACCGGCTGACGCGTGTACTGACCACGCCTGAGATCGACGTGCTGACTGTCGGCTTCGCACGGCGCTTCGCAACCTACAAGCGCGCGGCATTGTTGTTCTCGGATCCGGAACGGCTCGCCAGGCTGGTCAACGACCCGGATCGTCCGGTGGTATTCCTGTTCGCGGGCAAGGCCCACCCCAACGACATCCCCGGCCAGTCGCTGATGAAGGTCATACATGATTACTCGCGCATGCCGGAGTTCGAAGGCAAGATCATCCTGGTCGAAGGTTATGATCTGGCGCTGGGACGCAAGCTCGTCACCGGCGTCGACGTGTGGCTCAATACGCCTACCTATCCGATGGAGGCCAGCGGCACCTCGGGGGAGAAGGCCGGCATCAACGGCGTCATCAATCTCAGCGTGCTCGACGGCTGGTGGGGCGAAGGCTACAACGGCGAGAACGGCTGGGCGATCACGCCGCACGGCCAGCATTTCGAGGACCTATTCCGCAACAGCGAAGAAGCCAACGAGCTGATGGATCTGCTCGAAAACGAGGTCGTCCCGCTCTACTACAACCGCAACACCCACGGCTACTCCCAGCAGTGGGTAAAGATGTCGAAGGCCTCGATGAAATCCCTGATGCCGCGCTTCAACGCACAGCGCATGGTCATGGACTACCTGGAAAAGCTGTACAGCCGCTCCAAGCGGCAGCACGCCGTACTCGGCCGGGACAACGGCGAACCGGCGAGGCGACTGGCGGAATGGAAACAAAAGATCGCACAGGCATGGCCGGGCGTCCGCATCCGGCGCATCGATCATGCACCGGCCGCGGTGTTGTCGGGCCAGCAGTTGCGCATCGAGATCGCGGCGAAACTGAACGGTCTGTCACCAGACGACGTGTTCCTGGAATGCCTGGTCGGCAACGAGGTGGAGCCCGGCGAAGCGGGCAACCGCAGCATCTACCGCTTCACACCGGATGGGCAGATCGACAGCGGCGAGAGCCGCTTCATCCTTGATCTTGATCCGCCGTTCTCCGGTCTGCAGCACTACCGGATCCGGGTCTATCCGTGGCACAAGCTGCTCAGTCGCCGCTTCGAGACCGGCTGCATGCTGTGGATCTGATCAGCGTCCGTATATCCGCGCCATGCGCCGCAGCCTGGCCGCGAGGCCTTCGGGCACCTGGTCCCAGCTGAAGCGCCATCCCCAGTTGCCCTCCGATGTCCCCGGCGTATTCATGCGGTGTGCACCGTCCAGGCCCAGCGCGTCCTGCAGCGGGATCACGGCCATGTATGCGACCGACGCCATCGCAGCGCGGATCAGCGGCCAGGGCATCGGCTCGCCGGATTGTCCCAGATACTCGAGCATATAGTCCCGCTGCCCCTGATCCAGCCCCTGATACCAGCCCAGCGTCGTGTCATTGTCGTGGGTGCCGGTATACACGACCGCATCGCGCCGATGATTGTGGGGCAGGTAGGGATTGTCGACCGAGCCGTCGAAGGCGAACTGCAGGATCCTCATGCCGGGCAGCCCGTAGCGATCGCGCAAGGCATTAACCTCCGGCGTGATCACGCCGAGATCTTCCGCGACCAGCGGCAGATCGCCGAGCCGGTTGCGCAACGCATCGAACAGTTTCTGCCCCGGCCCCTCGACCCAGCGGCCGCCACGGGCATCGGCGTGATCCGCCGGGATCTCCCAGAAGGCCTCGAATCCCCGAAAGTGATCGATCCGGACCAGGTCGAACATGGCGAGCTGGCGCTCGATGCGCCGTATCCACCACGAGAATCCTTCCTGTTCCAGGATGTCCCAGCGGTAATGCGGATTGCCCCAGCGCTGGCCGGTATCGGAGAAATAATCGGGCGGCACGCCAGCGACGACCCGGGGCCTGCCCTCGCTGTCGAGATCGAACAGGCGACGGTCGACCCAGACGTCGACGCTGTCATGCGCGACGAAAATCGGCATGTCCCCGAACAGCAGGATTTCGTGACGATTCGCATAGTCCTTGAGGTCGAACCACTGGCGATGAAACAGGAACTGCTCGAAGCGCACCAGGTCGATGACCGTCCGGTGCCGCTTGCGCGCGTCAGCCAGCGCCGCCACGTCCCGGTCGCGCAACGGCGCGGGCCATAACGTCCAGTCGGCATGATCGAACTCGCGGCACAATGCGATGAACAGCGCGTAATCATCCAGCCATTCCGCCGAGGCGTCCAGGAAATCATTGCAGGCGGCGCGCGCGGACTCGTCGGCGCGCTCGCGAAAGCACCGCCACGCCGCGGCCAGCTGACCATTTCGCGCGTAAATACGCCGGGGTTGGGCGGGATCGGTTTCGCCTGCTGCGCCGGCCTCCAGCCAGCCCCGCTCGCTCAGCCACTGGAAATTGATCAGGCGCGGATTGCCGGCATTGAGCGAGAGGCACTGATACGGGGAGAGGTTGTCGTGCGTCGGTCCCAGCGGGAGCATCTGCCACACGGTCTGCCCGGCGGCGGCGAGAAACTCGACAAAGCGACGGGCGTCGGCGCCGAGGTCTCCTTGCGAACGCGGCCCCGGCAGCGAGGTCGGATGCAGCAGAATTCCCGAGTGGCGCCTGCCGTTGCGGAGCTGTGAGGTGTCGCTCAATTTGCTTGCTGGAGTTCGGCCTGGCCGCGCCGCATGACGCCTCCCTGTTCGGGACGGCCGCCGCCGTGGCTGATCACGTCATGCAGGGATTCGGGCGGCTCCCTGCCGAGAAAGCGGTAGAGATTGCTGAGATGGAGACGATAGAGCCGCTCGAAGTCGCCGACCGAATCCGAAGGATTGTAGTCGCCGAACCACCAGCACCAGTCCGAACCTTCACAAACCGCCAGCTGGCGCAGCGCACGTTCTCGCGATGGCGCGTCCAGGACACCTGAGCTAATGACCTCGTCGAAGACCTCCTTGGCCTCGCACAGGAGTTCCCATCCGCGATTCTTATCCTCATTGCCCATCCAGGTAGAGAAGGTGCCGTAGACCCAGCTGCCCGCGACCAGCTTCGGTAGCATGCAGGATCGCGTGCCGTTGTCGAGACAGTCGGCGAATGTCGTCATTTCGAGATCCGGATGCGCGGCGAGCCTGCGGTACAAGGCGGACAGGAAATGATAGCCGTTGTCGGGATAAGCCTCCCAGGCATTCTCGCCGTCGAGGATGATGGACACCACGCGACCCTCGTCACCCTCCAGCTCCTGGGCGATGTTCTCGAGATGATGAATCATGTTTGCGACCGCATCGTCGCCATGCCAGTTGTGATAGGTAAATCCGATCAGATCGGACAGGCCGTCGTCGCGAAAAAACATCGCGGGACCGGTATCGTCCATCCGGTAGATGCAATGCAGCATGGTGTCCATCGGCCGATCCCGGATCGGCTCACTCTGGGCCAGGCTGTTGCGCAGCACGCTCTCGCCGCTCGCGGTCCAGCGTATGCCGTATTCGCCCATCAGCCGCACCGCTTCGGCGCTGACCCCGCCTTCCGCCGGCCAGCAGCCAACGGGGGTAAAGCCGAAGTGCCTCTCGAAACTCTCAATCCCCTGCTTCATGTGCCACCGCGTCCGCTCCAGGCCACCCGGATAGCAGGCCGCGGCCGGCAAGGGCATGTCCGGCACCGCATCCCTCGCGGTCCCGAAATCGATCAGCAAGGGTGACATCGGATGGGCATAGGGCGTCATGGAGAGCTCGATCCTGCCCGCCTCCGCAAGACTTCGATAGCGTCCGATCACCGAGTCCAGCAGCTCGCAGACGATTTTCAGCAGCTGACGCCGGTCGAAGTTCGTGAAAAACCGCTCTTTTTTCATCAAGGTGGCGACACGCCTGTCGTCCCTGCGCACCGTCTCGCCAAGCCAGGCGAGGTGATACCAGGTTACGATGTCGGCAATGTACTGATCGTCGAGATAGACGAGATTCTCGCTGTCCTTGCGCACCAGCTCCGCGAAATCGGCGAGGCGCCGGAACGCGGGGAAGCGATTGATGATGCGCTCCTCGTTAGCGCGCAAACAGGCGCCGACCAGACGCGCGCGCTCCTCCTGCCCGGAGGGCATAGCATCGGCGCCGAGCGCCGCGAGCAGCGGGTCCTGGATCGCCTCACCCGTGGCCAGAAAGCGACCGACATTGCCGGCATAGTCCGCGATCTGGTCCAGCAGTATCGGGACAAAGTTGACGACCGCGCGCGCACCCGGCGTCTGCTCGATGATCGCCGCCATGTCGACATAGTCCTTGATCGCGTGCAGATAGGTCCAGGGAAGCTGCCAGCTGTCGTCGGCATGGTTGCGGTATTCGGGCTGGTGCATGTGCCAGCACAGCACGACCTTGAGTGTCTTTCTGACGCCGTGAACCCCGCCCTTAGTGGACACGATGATAATCCTGTCCCAGCATCTCCGGCGTGACGACGACGACGCCGTTCTCGCTTACATAAAAGCGTTTTGCGTCCTGTACAGGGTCTTCTCCGATCACGGTGCCGTCCGGAATGCGGCAACCCTTGTCGACGACGACCTTGCGCAGGCGGCAGTTCTCCCCGATCCCGACATCGGGCAGGATCACGCAATCCTCGACCGTCGTACAGGAACGCACGGTGACATTGGAAAAAAGCAGCGAGTGCTTGACGCTGGCGCCGGAGATGATACAGCCTCCGGACACCATGGAGTCGACTGCCATGCCGCGGCGTCCCTCGTCGTTGAATATGAATTTCGCCGGCGGCAGCTGGGCCTGGTAGGTCCAGATTGGCCAGTCCTCGTCGTACAAATTGAGTTCGGGCGTGATGCCGATCAACTCCATGTTGGCTTCCCAGAAGGCGTCGACCGTTCCTACATCGCGCCAGTAGGCCTGGCCTCCGGTTTCGGGATCCCGAAACGAGTAGGCGCTGACGCGATACTTGCTGATCGCGGCCGGGATGATGTCCTTGCCGAAGTCGTGGCTCGACGACGAGATATATGCGTCCTTGAGCAGCTGTTCGAACAGGAAATGCGTATTGAACACGTAGATGCCCATGGACACCAGCGCCTTGTCGGTCAGTCCCGGCATCGGTCGTGGATGCTCCGGCTTCTCGTCGAAGGCGGTGACCAGGGAGTCGCCATCGACGGACATCACGCCGAAGGCGCGTGCCGTGTCCAGCGGCGCCTCGATGCAGCCGATCGTCATGTCGGCCTTGGATGCGACATGCGACGCGAGCATCGGGCCATAGTCCATCTTGTAGATATGATCGCCGGCGAGGATCAGAACATAGGAAACGTCATAGCTGCGAATGATGTCGAGGTTCTGGAATACCGCATCGGCCGTCCCGGTATACCACGAGGTCGCGATGCGCTGCTGCGCGGGCACCAGCTCGACGAACTCGCCGAGCTCGGCGCGCAGGAAATTCCAGCCCTGCTGCACATGCCGTATCAGCGAATGCGACTTGTACTGGGTCAGGATCGCGATCTGGCGGATATCGGAGTTGACGCAATTCGACAACGGGAAATCGATGATCCTGAATTTCCCGCCGAACGGGACCGCCGGTTTCGCGCGCCACTGCGTCAGATGCTTGAGTCGCGAGCCGCGGCCGCCGGCGAGGATCAGGGCGATCGTGTCGCGCGTCAGCCGGCTTACAAAGCGGGAGGTTTGGCCGTTCTTTTCCGTGCGTTTCATCGGGAGCTGTTCTTAGTGAGGCAGCATTGACCGCGGATAACCTGTGCGGCCTGCATACAGGTCTATGCTATCATTATTGTCCAGCCGGTGGCGAGCCGTAAATCCCCGTCGCGCATCATGATCGCAGATCATCGAGGACAACGAAAAGTCACATGAAGACCGCCGCCTTGCAGACCATGCCACCGGACGCAGAAAGGATCGTCCAGGCCCGGCATCACGATCCCTTCATCTATCTCGGCAAGCACCGGCAGGGTGAGGAAGCGATTGTACGTGCGTATATCCCGGGCGCGAACGAAGTCAGGATCGCCGACGGCGACCTCCCGATGAGACGGCTTCATGACACCGACTTCTTCGAATGGCGCGGACCGGGCGGAAAGGTGCCCGAGCGCTATCGACTCGTCTGGACCCTGCACGGCAACAGCCATACCGCGTATGACCCCTACTGCTTTCCCGCCGCCTTGTCCGACTTCGACGTTCACCTGTTCGGGGAAGGCCGTCATCAGTCCGCCTGGCGCGTGATGGGGGCGCACCCCCGGATCATCGACGATATCCATGGCACGCTGTTCTCGGTGTGGGCGCCTAACGCGGAGCGCGTCAGCGTGGTCGGAGAGTTCAATCTCTGGGACGGCAGACGTCATCCAATGCGCAGTCGCGGCGGCAGCGGCGTCTGGGAGCTCTTCATCCCCGGGCTCGCGGAAGGCGCCCTGTACAAGTTCGAGATCCGCAATCGCGAGACCGGCAGCATACACCTCAAGTCGGATCCCTACGGGAGACGCTTCGAGCTCCGCCCGCACAATGCCTCGATCGTCGCCGGGGAAACGGACTGGGCGTGGAACGACGCCGAATGGCTCGCCGCCCGGCGGGAATCCGGCTGGCTGCATCAGCCGCTTTCCATATACGAGGTCCATCCCGGTTCATGGCAACGCGGATCCGACGGGGGATTCCTGGATTACCGTGAACTCGCGCATCGCCTGGTCGCCTATGTCCGGGAGCTCGGCTTTACGCACATCGAACTGCTGCCGGTCACGGAACACCCGTTCGACGCCTCCTGGGGCTATCAGACGACCGGCTACTATGCACCGACCAGTCGTTACGGCAAGCCCGACGATTTCCGCTACTTCGTCGATTACTGTCATCAAAACGGCATCGGCGTGATTCTCGACTGGGCCCCGGCCCATTTCCCGAAAGACGCGCACGGGCTCGCCTGGTTCGACGGCAGCGCGCTTTACGAACACGCGGACCCGCGCCGCGGCGAGCATCGCGACTGGGGCACGCTGATCTTCAACTATGGCCGCAACGAGGTCCGTAATTTCCTGGTGTCGAACGCGCTGTACTGGATGGAAGAGTTTCACATCGACGGGCTGCGCGTCGACGCCGTCGCGTCGATGCTCTATCTCGACTATTCCCGCCAGGCCGACGACTGGACGCCGAACAGCTACGGCGGCAATGAAAACCTCGAGGCCATCGAATTCCTGCGCCAGCTCAACCAGCTCACCCACGAAAAGCACCCGGGAACGCTGATGCTCGCCGAGGAGAGCACTTCGTGGCCGATGGTCTCGCGTCCTACCTGGCTCGGCGGTCTCGGCTTCAGCATGAAATGGAACATGGGCTGGATGAACGACACGCTGGCCTACATGCGCGAGGATCCGGTCTATCGCCAGTACCACCACGACATGCTGACCTTCAGCCAGCTCTACGCGTTCACGGAAAACTTCGTGCTGCCGTTCTCCCATGACGAGGTCGTGCACGGAAAGTCGTCGATGCTGTACAAGATGCCGGGAGACGAATGGCAGCGCTTCGCGAACCTGCGCCTCCTCTATACCTACATGTTCACCCATCCGGGCAAGAAACTGCTGTTCATGGGCTGCGAGTTCGGTCAGGGCGGGGAATGGGACAGCGCGGCGGTGCTCGACTGGTATGTGCTCGATTATCCCTGGCACAAGGGTGTCAGCACGCTGGTCAGGGACCTGAACCGACTCTATCGCGAGTATCCCGCCCTGCACCGGCATGACTTCGATCCGCGCGGCTTTGAATGGATCGACTGCCATGATTCCTCGCAGTCGGTGCTCACTTATCTGCGCCGCGGGGACGACGATTTCGTCGTCGTCGCGCTGAATTTCACCCCGGTGCCGCGCAGGGGCTATCGCATCGGCGTCCCTCATGAAGGCGCCTACATCGAGGTCATGAACTCGGATTCGGCTTATTACGGCGGCAGCAATCTCGGCAACGGCGGTGAAGTCCATGCCGAACCGGTTGCCTGGATGAACCGGCCGTGGTCGATTTCAATCACGCTGCCGCCGCTCGCCGGCGTCGTGCTGAAACCTGTCTAGATCATGCCGGCCGCGTAGAACGCGGCCCAAAGCAGCACCGGGATCGTCCACTGCAGTGCCGGGGGCGTACCGCCCAGCGTCAGTGTGACCTGTTCCGGACCGCGTCGTCCGGCGGCCTCGATCACCGAGACGACCAGTCCGGAGGCGAAGCTGCCCACTGCTTGCATCCCGGAGAGTCCCCCCCGCGCGGCGGCAAGGCGATCGACGACGATCCGGCGTACCTCTTCGACGGCATCCATGACCAGCACCATGCGCAACGCCAGCCGCTCACGCGAAAGACCGAACACGGCCAGCGGCCGCGCCAGCCCGTGAATCGCGCCGAGTAACTGTATGCGGTCCGTCGTACGCAGCAACAGGTTGACGGCGAGCACGATGGCCACCAGCGCGGCGCAGCGCAACAGGCCCTCGGTCAGGCCCTCGACCGTAGGGATCACGGACGCCAGCGACGCCCCTGCGTCCAGACCGGCAATCGGCCGTCCCGGCGTAAACCAGCCGTAGACGATCAGCAGCGAGACAAGCAACCAGCGCAACCGGCGTATCATCACACCGGCGCCCCGGAGCGATGCCGGCTTCACCACCGCATACAACAGTGCCAGCAGCGCAGCCCCGAACAGCAGGCGCTGCAGGTCGCCCCAGGCCAGCCAGGCGGCGAAGACGAGAAAACACAGGATACGAATCAGTGGGTGCATCGGGTGCGCCCGGACGCGGGGATAGAAAACGGTACGAGTTTAACCTATGCGGCGCATCAGGTCATTGGCCTCGCGCTGCTGATCCTCGGTGCCCTCTTCGGTGACTTCGCTGAGGATACTGCGCGCGCTGTCCTGATCACCCATGTCGATATAGGCCCGGGCAAGGTCAAGCTTGGTGCCGACCTCGTCCTCGCCGGAGATTAGGCCGCTGAAATCACCACCCGACTCGTCGCCTTCCATATCCGCGAAGTCCAGGTCGTTGCCGATCTCCGACAGCCAGTCGACCTCGTTGCCCTGCTCGGCGGCGGCGAGCAGCTGCTTTTCGAGGTCATCATCGTCGATGCCGGCTTCGGCCTCTTGCGGGATACCGGTCTCGAGCTCGGCCGCCTGTTCCACATTGCCGTCCAGTGTCAATGCCGCGTCCGGGTGTACTTCCGCATCACCGATCGCCGCCTCGGGTTCCGGCGCCGCACTCACGGCGTCGTCCAGGGTCGCAAACGCAGTTTCGTCGAGCGTGAGGTCGAGATCGCCGGCATTCGGGGCCGACTGCGCTGCTTCCTCGGGTAACCGCGCAACCTCTGCGACATCGTCCGTTTCAACGGTCGGCATGTCCGCGGGCACCTGATCGAAGGCGAAGTCCTCACCGCTGTCCTGCAGATCCATGTCGCGGCTGAAATCCAGTTCCATATCGTCCACGTTTTCGGCGCTGAACTCCGTGACGACCTCAGGGACCTCGACGGCATCGCCGGCCGATGCGGCGGATGTTGCGCCTTCACTGCTGAAGAGGGCGTGTTCGGGCGCCAGCCGGCGGCCCATCGCCGCGACCTTGTCCCAGATCCCCTCGTCACCGGACCCCATCGATGCATGCAGCGCATGTGCCTCGGCGACGAAGGCCTCGGCATTCCCGCTGCCGGCATGGACCTCCAGCAGCTTCAGCACCAGGTCCTTGCGTCCCGGATCGCGGGCAATGGCGTCCCGGAGCAGCTCCTCAGCCTTGTCGAAGCGACGGTAGGCGAGATAGACATCCGCCTCGGCCAGAATATCGATCTCGTCGTCCTCGGCCTGCATGATATCGAGACCGATATCATCGGACTCGTCGGCGGCTTCCGCACCGATGTCGTCGAGGGCGCCGGCCGCTGCGAACATCGGGGCCACTGCCGCCGCAGCAGTCGCCGGCTGCGCGCGCATACGCGGTTCCTGCAGTACCTGTGCGAAATCCGCCGAGGCGTCGGAATTCCCGAGATCCTCGGGGGATGCGCCTACCGTCTGGCGCCTGCGCACGACCAGCCAGCCGAGTGTCGCGAACATCAGCAGCAGGAAGGCAGCCGCGCCGAGCATCACCGGGTCTGCGAGGACAGTGTCGATCAGGCCCGTAAGGTCGGGGATCAACGGCGGCGCCGCGACCGGCGGCGCTGACTTTTCGGACGCGGGCGCGGTCTCCGGCGGCTCGATTGCCTCGGGCGCCGCATCGGGTAGCGCCCCTGGTGCGGCCTCGGCGCCGCTGCCGACGCCGGCCTGAAGCGCCGCCATCGTGTCATCCTGCAGGGACATCAGGCGCTGCATCGCACTGATCTGTTCCTCAAGTTCGGCGAGGCGCTGGCGAAGCTCGAGATTTTCCTGGCGTGCCGATTCAGAGACCTCGAGCGCGGCGACAAGGTCTTCACGCAGCCGGCTGACGGCCGCGGCACCGGACAGACCGGACTCGAGATCGGACTCGCTCATCGAAAATTGTTCGGCATCCGCAGCGTCCGGCGCACTGAGGCGCAGGCGCGGACCCGTGGCGGCGGCGGCCGACCCAGTCGAGCAGCGAGAGTCCGCTCAGTGCCGCG
>CAZJKV010000031.1:0-19112 GCA_964546765.1 uncultured Chromatiales bacterium | reverse complement strand
AGCGATCGGCCGCGGCCCGGCGCCCGGCGCGCGCGAGCCCGGCCTCGACCGGTATGTCGAACAACAGGGTCAGCGACGGGGCCAGGTCCGCATGCACCCAGCGTGCAAGGGCCTCGACGCGGTCGAACCCGAGCGATCTCCCGCCGCCCTGGTAGGCGTAGGTCGCGTCGGTGAAGCGGTCACACAGCACCCACTTGCCGGCCGCGAGCGCCGGGCGGATCACCCGTTCGAGGTGCTCGGCGCGCGCCGCGAACATCAGCAGCAGTTCGGTGTCGGGCGCCATGCCGTCGTGACGATGATCGAGCAGCAGCGCGCGGATCTCCTCGCCAAGCGGCGTGCCGCCGGGTTCCCGGGTCAGCACGACCTCGTGACCGGCAGACTCGAGTAACTCGCGGATGAACGGGATGTTCGTCGACTTGCCGCCGCCTTCGACGCCTTCGACGGTGATGAAGCGGCCCTTCCCTGCCGGGTTATCAATCATGGCGTAATGTCACGGCTGTTCGCCCAGGATGTATTTTCTGACGGCCTGGCGATGTTCGTCGAAGGTCTCCGAAAAATGGTGCGTGCCGTCGCCGCGCGACACGAAGAACAGTTCGTCACCCGGCTCCGGATTCAGCGCGGCATGCAGCGAGGCGGCGCCGGGCAAGGCGATCGGTGTCGGCGGCAGGCCGCCCCGGGTGTAGGTATTATACGGGGTATCGGTGCGCAGGTCGTCGCGCGTGATGCGTCCGGCATAGCGTTCGCCGAGTCCGTAGATCACTGTCGGGTCCGTCTGCAGGCGCATCCTGTTCTCGAGGCGGCGTACGAAGACCCCGGCGATGCGGTGTCGTTCCTCCGGCGCGCCGGTCTCCTTCTCGATGATCGACGCCAGCACCAGGGCCTCGTAGGGGTCTTCGATCGGTAGTCCGACCGCACGCCGCTCCCACGCCTCAGCGAGGCGCTCGGCCATTGCATCGAAGGCGCGGCGCAGCAGTGTGACGTCGGGTGTGCCGGCGACGAAATGATAGGTATCCGGAAAGAAGCGTCCCTCCGGGTGCAGGCCCGGCGCGCCGATCGCCGCCATCACGGACTCGCCATCGAGATCGTCGAGCGTCCGGCGGATCTTGTCGTGGTCGAGAATCGCCCGCAGCATCTGGTGGAAGGTCCAGCCCTCGGGGATCGTCAGCGCGTAGCGGATCACGTCGCCGGTCTCGAGCTTGCGTAACAGGTCCGCAGGCGTCATGCCCGGTGTCAGCAGGTATTCGCCGGCATGGATGCTGTCCGCCCGCCCTTGCCGGCGCGCGTGCCAGACCAGGTAGCGCGGACGCTCGATGTGCCCCCTGCCCGCGAGATCGCGCGCGACAACGATCAGTCCGCTGCCGGACGCGACGTCATACTGGAGCGGCGCGTCGATGCCGGCGAGCGGCGTCTGCAGGAAGCGCTGGTAGTCGAGATACAGCATGACCGAGACGAAGGCCATCCCGGCGGCGACTGCGATCAGGGGTCTGGCGAGCCATGTCGTCATGGCGCCAGGCTGTATTGATTGACGGCCGCCATCAACCGTTGCGTGAGTGGACCGACGGCATATTCCGCCGCCTCGACGCGCCGCACCGGCATGACCCCGATCAGGCTGTTGCACATGAACACTTCATCGGCCGCCCCGATCTCCCCCTCGAGCATGCGGGACTCGGCGACCGGGATGCCGAACGTCTTCGCCGTATCAGTGACCAACCCGCGCATGATCCCGGCGACGCCGCATTGTGTCAGCGCCGGCGTGCGCAGGACACCAGCGATGACGACGAACAGGTTGCTCATCGTACCCTCGATCAGGGCGCCGCCGGCGTCGCGCATCAGCCCTTCGCGGATCCCCGGATCGTCCCATTCCGCGCGTGCGAGCACCTGCTCCAGGCGGTTCAGGTGCTTGATCCCGGCAAGCGCCGGATTCGCGCCGAGCGGCGTCACGCACAGGCGCAACGCGACGCCGCGCAGGTAGTCGTCGGACACTGATTCCGGCGCCGGCACCAGCATGACGATGCGTGTCGACCGCACGGCCGCGGTGTCGGGATCCGCCGGCGTAATCCGGTAACCATGCGCGCCCGGTCCGCGCGTGATCAGGATCTTCAGCACCGCGCGCGTCACGCCCGCGCACAGTTGCGCGGCCTCGCGCGCCATGGCATCCCGGTCGGGTTCGGGCAGTTGCAACCGGCGACAGCCCGCCGCAAGCCGCGCCATGTGGCGATCCCAGAGCTGCGGACCGCCGTCGCGAACCGCGAGGGTCTCGAACAGACCGTCGCCGAATTGCAGGCCGCGGTCAAGCGCACTGATGCTGTTTCCGACCTGTCCATTGATCAGGATCATGATCGCCGGGTTGAATCAATATAATTCAGATGGATAAATCAGATTGTTAACGTAACTTGCTAAATACCAGGGTGCCGTTGGTACCGCCGAAACCGAAGGAATTCGAGATCGCGATCTCGATCTTCATCGCACGCGCGACGTTCGGGACATAGTCGAGGTCGCAGTCGGGGTCCGGGTGCTCGAGATTGATGGTCGGCGGGGCGACCTGGTCGCGGATCGCGAGGACCGTGAAGATCGCCTCGACGCCGCCTGCGGCGCCGAGCAGGTGCCCGGTCATCGACTTCGTCGAGCTGACCGCGACCCGCCGGGCATGGTCACCGAAGGTCGACTTGATCGCGACGGTCTCGGCCTTGTCGCCGGCGGGCGTCGAGGTGCCGTGGGCGTTGATGTAATCGACGTCGCCGGTGTCGAGGCCGGCGTTGCGCAGGGCGTTCAGCATGCAGCGCCGCGCGCCGTCGCCGTTCTCGAGCGGCGCCGTCATGTGATACGCGTCGGCGCTCATGCCGTAGCCGATGACCTCGGCATAGATTTGCGCGCCGCGCCGGCGGGCGTGTTCGTACTCCTCGAGCATGACGACGCCGGCGCCGTCGCCGAGTACGAAGCCGTCGCGGTCGCGGTCCCAGGGACGGCTTGCGCGCTCGGGATCGTCATTGCGCTGCGATAATGCGCGCGCGGCGCCGAAGCCGCCGAGCCCCATCGGCGAGGTCGCCATCTCGGCGCCGCCGGCGAGCATCATGTCGGCATCGCCGTATTCAATGATGCGCGCCGCGTCGCCGATGCTGTGGGTGCCGGTCGTGCAGGCGGTTACCAGCGCGATGTTCGGGCCCTTGAGGCCGCACATGATCGACAGGTTGCCGGCGATCATGTTGATGATGTTGCTCGGCACGAAGAACGGGGAGATCTTGCGCGGCCCGCCCTTCAGGTAGGCGTTGTGGCCCTCCTCGATGCCGGGCAATCCGCCGATGCCGGAGCCGATCGAGACGCCGATCCGCTCGGCATTGGCGTCGTCGACCACGATCCCTGAATCCCTGAGGGCCTGGATGCCCGCGGCGACGCCGTAATGGACAAACGGATCCATCTTGCGCGCCTCTTTCGGCGGGATGTAGTCATTGATCGGGAAGTTCCTGACCATCGCGCCGAAACGCGTCGGAAAGGCCGAGGTGTCGAAGGCCGTAATCGGGGCGGCCCCGCTCCTGCCCGAAAGGATGTTTTCCCAGGACTCCCGGACGGTCAGGCCAACGGGGCTGACCATGCCGAGGCCGGTGATGACGACACGTCTTTTCATGCTCGATCTGTCCCTGCCATCCGCTGGCGCATGAAGGATCCGGCGCTGTCCCGGAGATCGGCAGGACCCCCGGGGCAGCGCCGGACGACCGGCCACAATTATGCGTTCAGAAGGTGGGCTTTACAAACATCGGGTTGGAAATGGAGACGGGTTCGCGCGGGTACGAATGCTGGCGATCTCAACCCGGCTTGTGGTTCGTGATGTAGTCGATGGCCTGCTGGACGGTCGTGATCTTCTCCGCCTCTTCATCGGGGATCTCGCACTCGAATTCCTCCTCGAGCGCCATTACCAGCTCCACGGTATCCAGCGAGTCTGCGCCAAGATCATCGACGAACGAGGCCTCACGTGTGACCTCTTCTTCCTTCACCCCCAATTGTTCCACGACAATCTTTTTGACGCGGACTTCAATACTATCGCTCATTTACTGAATTCCTCCCTATAAAGCGATGTCGGCCCAGGTACCGCAAAGCGGCTATTTTATTGGAATCCCGGAAAGGATGCCAGAGAAATAAGCCGGTCCGCGAACGGGGTGTTAATTTAATGATATCAGAGAAAAAATCAAGAAGATTACGCCATGAACATGCCACCGTTGACGTGCAGGGTCTGGCCGGTGATGTAGGCCGCCTCCGGCGCAGCCAGGAAGGCGACGCAATGCGCAATATCCTCGGGACGGCCGAGCCGGCCGAGCGGGATCTGCTGCAACAGTGCCTCGTGCTGCGATTCCGGTAGTTCCTTCGTCATGTCGGTATCGATGAAGCCGGGCGCCACGACATTGACGGTGATGCCACGCGACGCGACCTCGCGCGCGAGCGACTTGCTGAAGCCGATCATGCCGGCCTTCGAGGCCGCATAGTTCGCCTGGCCGGGGTTTCCGGTCAGCGCGACGACCGACGCGATGTTGATGATGCGGCCCTTGCGCACCTTCATCATGCCGCGCAGGCAGGCCCGGCACAGACGGAAGACGGCACCGAGATTGGTATCCAGTATCGTGTCCCATTCCTCGTCCTTCATCCGCAACAGCAGATTGTCGCGCGTGATACCGGCATTGTTGACCAGGATACCGGGGGCGCCGTAATCCTGCTCGATTCGCTTCAGCGTCGCATCGATCGCGGCGGGGTCGGTGACGTCCAGCACCAGCCCGGCTCCGCGCACGCCCGCGGCCTTCAATGCGGTCTCGATGCGCGCGGCGCCATCCGCCGATGTCGCCGTACCGACGACCGTCGCGCCCTTGCGCCCCAGTTCCTCGGCGATCGCGCGCCCGATCCCGCGGGTTGCACCCGTCACCAGTGCAATTTCGTTTTCGAGGTTCATGGCCCTTCCCTTCGCTATTCGTGATCCAGCGCTGCCTGCAGCGACTGCGTGTCGAAGACCGCCATCGCCGTCAGGTCCTGCTCGATGCGCCTGGCGAGCCCGGTCAGTACCTTGCCGGGACCGCACTCGAAGATACGCTGGATGCCCTGCAAGCGCATGTGACGGATCGTCTCGACCCAGTTCACCGGGCTGTAGAGCTGGCGCACCAGGGCGTCGCGGATCAGCGCGGGATCCTCATGGGCCAGGACATCGGCGTTATGCAGTATTGGAACGACCGGCTTCGATATCGCCGTCTCGTCGAGCAGGCGGCGCATCCGGTCGGCGGCCGGCAGCATCAGCGCGCAGTGCGACGGGACGCTGACCGGCAACGTCAGCGCGCGTTTCGCGCCGGCATCGCGGGCGCGCGCCATCGCGCGCTCCACTGCGCCGGTGTGACCGGCGATGACGACCTGCCCCGGTGAATTGAAGTTGACCGCGGCGACCACCTCGCCCTGCGCGGCCTCGTTGCAGGCGGCAATGACCTGATCGTCGTCTAGTCCGAGGATCGCCGCCATCGCGCCCTGCCCTTCCGGCACGGCCTCCTGCATGTATCGGCCGCGTTCCGCGACGAGCTCGACGGCGCATTCAAAGGAGACCGCATCGACGCAGGCCAGTGCGGTGTATTCACCGAGACTGTGTCCGGCCATCATCGCCGGCATCGGTCCGCCGCACTGGCGCCATACGCGCCACACGGCGACGCCGGCGACGAGCATCGCCGGCTGGGTACGGTCGGTGCGGTTGAGTTCCGCTTCGGGACCATCCTGGATCAGCCGCCACAGGTCGTAGCCGAGCACCGAGGATGCGGCGTCGAAGGTGTCGCCGACGATGGGATAGGCGCCTCCCATCTCTGCCAGCATGCCGATGGATTGCGAGCCCTGGCCGGGAAAGACGATAGCGAGTTGTTGATCGACGTCATTCATGTCTGGTATCAGTATTTAATCAAAGCCGAGCCCCAGGTGAAACCTCCCCCGAAGGCCTCGAGCATCAGCAGCTCGCCGCGCCTGATGCGGCCGTCGCGCACCGCGACATCGAGCGCGAGCGGGATCGACGCCGCCGAGGTATTGCCGTGGGTGTCGACAGTGACGACGACGCGCTCCATCGGCAGTCCAAGCTTGCGCGCGGTCGCGGCGATGATGCGGATATTCGCCTGGTGAGGAATGACCCAGTCGATGTCGCCCTTGCGCAGCTTGTTCGCGACCAGGGTCTCGTCGACGATGCGTTCCAGCGTGTTGACCGCGACCTTGAACACCTCGCTGCCTTCCATCCGGATGAAGGCCGAGCCTTCGCGCACCCGGTCGTATCCTTCGGATATTCCGGCCGGCACCATCAGCAGATCCTGGTAGCTGCCGTCGGCGTGCAGGTGCGTCGATATGATGCCGGGCTCGCCGGCGGCCTCGAGGATCACTGCGCCGGCGCCATCGCCGAACAGCACGCAGGTGCTGCGGTCGGTCCAGTCGATGATCCGGGACAAGGTCTCGGCGCCGACGACCAGCGCGCAGCGCACGGTGCCGGAGCGGATGAACTTGTCCGCGACGCCGAGCGCATAGACAAATCCGGAGCAGACCGCCTGGATATCGAACGCGGTCTGTCCGTGCAGTCCGAGGCGCTGCTGCAGCAGGCACGCGGTGCTTGGGAAGACCCGGTCCGGCGTCGTCGTCGCGACGATGATCAGGTCGATGTCGTGGCCGTCGATATCGGCCGCCTCGATCGCCTGCCGCGACGCGGCCTCGGCCAGGTGCACGGTGTTCTCGCCGTCGCCGGCGATATGCCGCTGGAGGATGCCGGTGCGTTCCCTGATCCATGCGTCGGTGGTATCGACCATTTTTTCGAGGTCGGCGTTGTGCAGCACCTTCTCGGGCAGGTAGCCGCCGGTGCCGGCGATGCGGGCATATTTCACTCCGCAGCCCTCTCGATCGGACGCTCCATCAGCAGCGATTCGATAAGCTTGCCGATGTGCATCGGGACGTCCTTGCTCACTTCCAGCACCGCCTCCTTGATCGCGTTTGCGAACGAGGTCTCATCCGCGCTGCCGTGACTCTTGATGACTATACCCTGCAGGCCGACCAGGCTCGCGCCGTTGTATTTGCGCGGGTCGATTCTGTCCCGGAACGCGTCCAGCACCGGCTTCGCCGCTGCGCCGCGCAGGCGCGTGGACGCGCTGCGCATGAACTCCTGCTTGATGAAGTGCGCAATCATCCGGGCGACGCCTTCGCTGGTCTTGAGCGCGACGTTGCCGACAAACCCGTCGCATACCACTACATCGACGGTGCCTTCGTAGATATCGTTCCCTTCGATGAATCCGGCATAATTGATGAAGTCGCATTCGCTGAGCATGCGCGCGGCGACCTTGACGCGCTCGTTGCCCTTGATCTCCTCTTCTCCGATGTTCAGCAGGCCGACGGTCGGGGAAGGATTGTTGTCGACCGCGCTGGTCAATATCGAACCCATGACCGCGAACTGGAACAGGTGATCGGCGTGGGAATCGACATTCGCGCCGAGGTCGAGCATGTGGGTATGGCCGCGGATCGTCGGCAGCGCGACGATAATCGCAGGGCGCTCGACACCGGGCAGGGTCTTCAGGACATAACGCGCGGTCGCCATCAGCGCGCCGGTATTGCCGGCGCTGACGCAGGCGGCGGCCTCGCCCTCCTTGACCAGGTTGATGGCGATGCGCATCGACGAATCGCGCTTGCCGCGCAGCGCCTGCGACGGCAACTCGTGCATCTCGACCTTCTGCGAGGCGTGACGAATCGCCAGCCGCGAGCGAGCGGCCGTTTCGTGGCGTGCGAGTTCCTGTTCGAGTGCCTGCTGATCGCCGACCAGAATCAGGTGGAGATCGGGGTGCTGGCTGAGTGCTGCGAGCGATGCGGGGACGGTGACCGACGGGCCATGGTCGCCGCCCATCGCGTCAACCGCTATCGTGAGACTCAAATCTCAGACTTCCTCGTCCTTCGACTCGATGACCTTGCGCCCGCGAAAATAGCCTCCCGGCGTCACATGGTGACGCAGGTGGGTCTCGCCGCTTGTCGAATCGACGGACAAGGCCGGCGCCTTCAGGCGGTCATGGGCGCGCCGCATGCCGCGCTTCGAAGCCGATTTCCGGTTTTGCTGTACAGCCATGATTCCAGTACTCCGTGGTTAATTCAGTTACGTTCCTTTTCCTTCAGCAACTCGCCGAGTCCGGCGAACGGACGCCGTGTTTCCGGTGTCTCCGGCTCGTCCGGCCCGGGCTGATCGATCGGGTCCCGATCGATCAGCCGCCGGTCGTAACCGCATTCCGCTATCACGTGCATCGGCACGATCGGCAGTGCGAGCAACAACTCGTCCTCGACGAGGCTGCCGGGCGCGAGCCGGGATTCCTCGACGACCAGCGGTTCGTAACGACCGGGCAGGTTCTCCGCGGCCGTTTCGGACGACACCAGGCCGAGCGCGAACTCCAGGTCCACAGGATATGCGAGCGACTGCAGGCATCTCTGGCAGACCAGGTGCAGCGTTCCCGTCAGGCGTCCCTGCACATAACGGATCTTCTGCGCATCGATGCCGAATTCCAGTTCGACATTCACCGCGCCTTCGGTATCATGAAGACACCCGGCAAGACGCGGCATCATGTTCAGGGCAATGGCGCCGCGCAGCGTTGCGCCCGACTCGGCCAGGCGACCCGGATGCACGATCTGCGGCAGTCGGCCGGACATGACGCAACATCATAGGGCCAGACCCCGTAACTGTCAAAATTTACTAATAAAATCCGATCATTCAGACGATTCCGCCGGCGCGGTGCGACCCGCACGGCCAAGCGATGACCAGACAGCAGGACATGCCCTCCGAAGCCCGCCCCATTCCGGACCTGATCCTCGCCTCCAGTTCCCCGTTCCGGCGCCAGCTGCTCGGCCGGCTCGGGATCGATTTCGCGACAGCCTCCCCCGACATCGACGAAAGCCCGCTGTCCGGCGAGGCCGCCGAGGCGATGGCGCTGCGGCTCGCCGAGGCCAAGGCTCGGCGCATCGCGATCGCACATCCCGAGGCCCTGATCATCGGTTCCGACCAGGTCGCGGTACTGGACGGGCGCATCGTCGGCAAGCCCGGCGGGCAAGCGGCCGCGATCGAACAGCTGCTCGCTGCGTCGGGCCGGACCCTGCCGTTTCTGACCGCGGTATGCTTGCTGAACGCCGCGACCGGGCGTCTGCAGTGCGCACTCGTCCCGACACAGGTGACGTTTCGCCCCCTTGATCGCGCAACGGTCGAGGGCTACGTCGCCCATGAACGGCCCTATGCCTGTGCCGGCGCGCTGCAGGTCGAACAGCTCGGCATCACGCTGCTCGAACGCATCGACAGCGAGGACCCGACCGCGCTGATCGGTCTGCCTCTGATCCGCCTGAGCCGTATGCTCGAGGCCGAGGGGATCGACCTCTATGCAGGGCGGGGTCATGGATGACCGGCGATGACAGGGCAGGCGAAGACTCCGGCCTGCAGCATCCCTGGCACACACTCGACGCCGACCGGGTAGTCGAACTCCTCGACAGTGCGCCGGACGGCCTCGGCGCCGACGAGGCCGCGCGCCGGCTCGAACGATACGGACATAACCGACTCCCGCCGCCGCAGTCGCGCAGTGCGCTGATGCGCCTGCTCGCGCAGCTGAACAACCTGCTGATCCAGGTGCTGATCGCCGCGGCGCTCGTGACCGCGCTGATCGGACACTGGATCGACGCTGCCGTCATCATGGCGGTCGTCATCGTCAATACCGTCATCGGCTACATCCAGGAAGGCCGAGCCGAGCAGGCGCTCGACGCGATCCGGCACATGCTCGCACCGAACGCCTCGGTCACGCGCGACGGCCACCGCCACACCCTGCCGGCCGAGGACCTGGTCCCGGGCGATTTGGTCCTGCTCGAGCCGGGCGACCGGGTGCCGGCCGACATCCGGTTGATCAAGGTCAAGGGCCTGCGCATCCAGGAGGCCGTGCTGACCGGGGAATCGGTGCCGGTCGACAAGACAGTCGCACCGGTCGACGAAAATACTGATCTCGGCGACCGCCGCCCGATGGCCTTCTCCGGGACCATCGTCGCCGCCGGCCAGGCCACCGGTATCGTCGTCGCGACCGGCCCGCGCACCGAGATCGGACGCATCAGCGGCATGCTGACCGGGGTCGAGACGCTGAAGACGCCGCTGCTCGAACAGATGTCGGTATTCGCGCAGCGCCTGACCTTCGTGATCCTCGGCCTCGCGCTGGTGATCTTCCTCTACGGCTATTTCGTGCAGGGACACAGCCCGGCTGAGATGTTCCTGATCGTGGTCGCGCTGGCCGTGGCCGCGATCCCGGAAGGCCTGCCGGCGATCCTGACCGTCACGCTCGCCATCGGCGTGCAGCGCATGGCCTCGCGCAATGCGATCATACGGCGCCTGCCGTCGGTCGAGACGCTGGGCGCGGTGTCCATCATCTGTTCCGACAAGACCGGCACCCTGACTCGCAATGAGATGACGGTGCGCACCGTCGTGCTCGCCGGCAATTCCTTCACAACGACCGGCACCGGCTACGATCCGCACGGCGAGTTTTGCCTCGACGACACGCCGGTCGATCCAGACCGGTATCCCGGTCTCGGCGAATGCCTGCGTGCCGGCCTCCTCTGCAACGACTCGTCACTGCGCCAGCGTGACGGCGACTGGCGCGTCGACGGCGATCCGATGGAAGGTGCGTTGCTGGTCGCCGCGGTCAAGGGCGGGTTCGACGTCGTGCAGGAGCGCAAGCACTACGCGCGCACCGACGTGATCCCCTTCGACGCCGCGCATCGCTTCATGGCAGTGCTCGACCATGACCATGAAGGCAACGGTTACATCTACGTCAAGGGCGCGCCCGAACGGCTGATCGGGATGTGCGACCGGGAACGACACGACGGCGGCGAGCGCCCGGTCGATGCCGATGGCTGGCACGAACGGATCGACGCAATCGCCGCCGAGGGCCAGCGCGTACTCGCGATCGCGATGCGCCCAGCCCCGGCCGAACACGCGGCGCTGAATTTCGGTGACGTCGAAGGCGGGCTCGTGCTGCTCGGTCTCGTCGGACTGATAGACCCGCCGCGCGAGGAGGCGATCTCCGCGATCGCCGAATGCCAGTCGGCCGGCATCCGCGTCAAGATGATCACCGGCGACCATGCGGCGACCGCAGTCGCGATCGCGGCCCAGCTCGGACTCGCGAACAGCAGCGAGGCCATAACCGGCCGGGAACTCGACGAAATGGACGATGCCGCATTCGCCGATGCCGCCGAACGGATCGATGTGTTCGCGCGCACGACGCCGGAACACAAGCTGCGTCTCGTCGAGGCCCTGCAGGCGCACGGCAAGGTCGTCGCGATGACCGGCGACGGCGTCAATGACACCCCGGCGCTGAAGCGCGCAGACGTCGGCGTCGCGATGGGGCGCAACGGCACCGAGGCCGCGAAGGAGGCATCGGAGATGGTGCTCGCCGACGACAACTTCGTGTCGATCGCACAGGCGGTCCGCGAGGGCCGCACGGTCTACGACAACCTGAAGAAGGCGATCCTGTTCCTGCTGCCGATCAACGGCGGCGAGTCGCTCGGTATCCTGGCCGCGGTGCTGCTCGACATCACGCTGCCAATCACGCCGCTGCAGATCCTGTGGGTCAACATGGTCAGTTCGGTCGTGCTCGCCATGACGCTCGCGTTCGAGCCGGCCGAACCCGACGTCATGCAGCGGCCGCCGCGCCGGCGTGGCGAGCCGATCCTGTCCCTGTTCCTGGTGTGGCGCATCTTTCTGGTCTCGCTGTTGTTCGTCGCCGGCATCTTCACGATGTTCTTCTGGTCGCTGTCCAACGGTGTGTCCATCGAGGACGCGCGCACCCACACGGTGAACACCCTGGTTGTCATGGAGGTCTTCTACCTGTTCAATATCCGCTACCTGGGCGTCGGTTCGCTGGCATGGGAGCGGGTGCTCGGGACGCGGGTGATATGGATCGCGCTGACCATGGTCGTCACCCTGCAGCTGATCTTCACCTACACGCCGTTCATGAACTTCTTTTTCGACACCCGGCCGGTCGATCTCTTCCACGGCACAGCGATCATCGCAGTCGGTGTCGCGGTCTTCGTGATCCTCGAGCTCGAGAAATGGCTGGTAAAAAAGGCCAGGGGGTCCGGCGCTGATGACCAAAGAAAATAAAGGGGTCAGACCCCGAAGGAGCCTGACCCCTCCTTACGCCCGAAGGCGTCAGGATTACCAGTCGGAATCGAAGCCTATCGTGAAATAGTTGTTGTTGCTGTCGGTTCCGTTGTCGCTGACGTTGTTGCGGTGCAATTCTGAATAGACCCGGATGTTCGGCCTGATCAGGTAGGAGACATGCGCGCCGACATTGGTCGCATCCCCCTGGACCCGGTCGTAGTAGCCGGCTTGCAGGCCGTACGACAGCTTGTCCCTGAGCAGCGCCGTCGAGATCTGATAACCCTGGTGGCTTTCGCTGCCGTCCTTGCCGCCGGTGATGACTCCGATGATGTCGAGCATGCTGCCGAGCGAGCTGTCATTCAACGGTATCTGCGACGCGGCATCGATGCCGTAGCGTTCCATCTCGAGGACGCTGATTCGAGAACTGTGTAATCCGATATGACTGTTGGTCGCGCCGATCGTCGGCCGGTAGACCGCGCGCATATAGACCATGTCGGACTTGTTCTCGAGATCCAGCGTCGTGCCCGGCGCTGTGCCGCCGCCTTCCGCGAGGCCCCACCAGCCGCCGGAGATGTAGAAGTCGTCGATCGCGACGAAGGCATTGGCGCCCTTGCCCCGGGTTCTCCACGGATCGTTGTTGTCGGGACCGCTGTTGAAGACAAAGTCGCGATCCTGGGTATAGGCCATCATGCGGCCGCCGCCAACGGTATCGAAGGGATCGCCGGCGCCGGGCCGCATCTGACCGCCGATCACACCGACCAGCATATTGCCTATGCGATGATTGACGTTGACGCGGACGTCACCGTCGCCAAAGATGCCGATCCCGTTGGCGATCTTTCCGGCAACGAAGAATTCGATGCCATTGCCTTCTAGACCGTCGTCGTTCGGAATGGTCAGCGTCTTCTCGGTGCCGTCGTGGTCATCGCCCGACCTGGCGGCGAAGTTGCCGCGAAAACGCGCCGAGACCGGCAGCGACTCAAAGATCGTATGCTCGCCGCCGATCGCGATGGTGTCGCGATTCGACATCTGCCAGCCGTTCATCTTGAACTCGGTGCCGAACCGGTTAAGGCGAGGTTGCTGGGTGTGGCAGGTGGAACAGGGTGCGTTGATCTGACGCGCGAACGTCGGTATCGCTTCGGCGGATTTAGGAACGACGGTAAGTAATAGCGCGGCCGCCCCGCCAAACATCAGCATCAGTACACTGTTGAACACAACCGGTCGGCGGCGACGGATGTGTCGAGGTGGCGACTCTACTGCCGGGATATGCGAAGTCATGATTCGGTCTCCTGAGTTGTATTTGTGTTGATGGAGTTACCTACTACATGGGGATAGGAACAAATGAGGACCGGTCCCTGACGCAACGGTCGGGTAATTGACATCGATGCAACATCCACTTGCATGCAGACAACATCCGGACGACCCTCACCGACTAGGAAGCTACAGGAACGGATGCCGTCTGGAATCAGACTATGGGTCTGATTTTTTTCAGACTTTTGTCTGATATCGGGAGGATCGCCGGAGCCGGGTCTGACTCAGGGATATGGAGGATTCGAGAGTTCGGGATCGAGGTCAGACCCTCTCGACTAGCGGATCTCGCCGCGGAAGGTGCTGATGACCGCGTTCGCAAGCACGACGCCGATACGGTCGGCGAAGCGCTCGAAGACCGGGCGGCGGTGGGTGTAGTCGACGATACGGTCGGCGCCGACGATCTCGCGCGCGACATAACTGCTGCTGCCGAGTCCGTCGATCAGGCCGAGGGTCAGGCTTTCCTCGCCGGTCCAGGTCAGTCCGCTGAACAGCGTGCTGTCGTCTACGGTGAGGCGGTCGCCGCGCCCCGCGCGGACCACGGCGATGAATTGACTGTGCACGTCGTCCAGCATCGCGCGGACATGGCCGACATCCTCTTCCTTCAGCGGCGAGAACGGGTCGAGGAAGCCCTTGCTCTCGCCTGCGGTGATCAGGCGGCGCTCGACACCGAGTTTCTCCAGCGTGTCGACGAAGCCGAAGCCGTCGATCAGCACACCGATCGAGCCGACGATGCTGGCCTTGTCGGCATAGATCTCGTCGGCGCCGGCCGCGATGTAATAACCGCCCGACGCGCAGATGTCGGTGACGACCGCGTAGACCTTCTTGTCCGGGTGCAGGCCGCGCAGGCGCACGATCTCGTCATTGACATACCCGGCCTGGACCGGGCTGCCGCCCGGGCTGTTGATGCGCAGAATGATCGCCTCGGCGTCCTTGTTGTCGAAGGCGCGCCGCAGGCCTGAGATGATGTTGTCCGCGCTCGCCTCCTGGCCGTCGGCGATGACGCCCTGGATCTCGACCAGCGCCGTGTGGGCGCCCTTGTGGCCACTCTCGCCGAAGGTCCCCGGCCAGTAAAGAAACAGCAGCAGCCCCAGGTAGGAGAAGAACAGCAGCTTGAAAAATATGTTCCAGCGCCGCGTGCGGCGGTGCTCGGTGATCGACGAAAACGCCAGGCGTTCGATCACGTCGTGCGCCCAGGCGTTGTCACCGCGTCCCGGTCCGGCGCCAGCCTTGCCTGCCGGCCTCGCTGGCGGCGCCGCGGGATTCCGCGGGTCGCCGAGCCAGGGATCCTGCCTGTCGTTGTCTGCCATATCTGTCCGCCTGCTTGTTGATTACATCGCCTGAATGTTGCCTATTCTACCTTTTCCCGCCGAATCCGTTCCAACCACCCGGTCATATCGCGGATGTCGTCGATGCAGTCGATCGGTTCCGCCGCGAGCAGCCGCTCGCGGGTATGTACGCCGTAGGCGACAGCAAGCGCGTCCGTGCCGGCATTGTGCGCCATCTGGAGGTCATACTCGGTATCGCCAATCATCAGCGTTTCATGAGGCCAGGCCCCGGCGACCTCCATGACCTCGAGCAGCATGCGCGGATCGGGCTTCGACGCGGTCTCGTCGGCACACCGCGTCACCGCGAACAGCGGACCGCAGCCGGTCTCGTCGAGCGAACGGTCGAGGCCGCGGCGACCCTTGCCGGTCGCGATCCCCAGCAGGTAACCGGCGCGGTCCAGCGCCTCGAGGGCCTCGCGCGCGCCCGTGAACAGCGTCGACGGCGCGTGATGATCCGACAGGAAGTGGTAGCGATAACGATCGGTCAGCCGCCCGAGCGCCTCGCCGTCCACGTCCGGCGCCAGCGCCCGGAACGCCTCCGGCAGCCCGAGTCCGATCACGTTCAGCAGCGCCGCGCGCGGCGGCGGCGTGAAACCGAGGTCCTCGAAGGTCAGCGCGAGACAGCCGACGATGCGCGCCTCCGAATCCATCAGCGTCCCGTCCCAGTCGAACACCAGCAGTTTGTAAGGCAATCCGCTCATCTTCTCCACTTCCCCCGCCCCCGGGGTCAGAGTAGACTTCGTCTACTCTGACCCCGATAGGTTCACAGCTTGTCCAGCACTTGGCGCAGGCCCTCGGGCAGCGGGCACGAGACCGCGACCGGGCTGCCGTCGCGCGGATGATCGAAGCCGAGCGCATGGGCGTGCAGGAAGATGCGCTTGAGCCCGAGGGCGCGCATGCGCCGGTTGAAGGCCTCGTCGCCGTACTTGTCGTCCCCCGCTACCGGGTGACCGGCGCCGGCGGCGTGGACACGGATCTGGTGGGTCCGGCCGGTGCCGAGCACGGCCTCGACCAGGGTCGCGTCGCGATAGCGCTGTTGCGGGTTGAAACGGGTCTCCGCGGTCTTGCCGGCCTCGTCGACCTGCACCATGCGTTCGCCGGACTGTATCCGGCCGCGATTCAACCGCTGGTCGATAGTGCGGCCCCCGCCCGCCCAGCGTCCCTTCAGCAACGCGAGATAGCGCTTGTCGATCCGTCCGCTCTCGCGAAACATCGCCTGCAACACCGGCAGCAGACGCCGGTTCTTCGCGACCAGCAGGCAGCCGGAGGTGTCCCGGTCCAGGCGATGGACGAGGCTGATGTCAGGGTGCCCGGGTCGCAGCGCACGCAATGCGTCGATCAGCCCGTAGCGCAGGCCGCTGCCGCCGTGGACCGCGACCCCGGAGGGTTTGTCGAGGATCAGCAGGTCATCGTCCTCAAACAGCACCGCATCCTCTAGTCCTGAGACCAGCCCGGGACTGACCCGCGGCGGGGCCTCCCCCGCGCCGCTGTCGACCGGCGGGATCCTGACCTGGTCGCCGGTCTTGACGCGATAGGTTGGCTTGATCCGGCCCCGATTGACCCGTACCTGGCCGGTGCGCAGCAGACGATAGACGTGGCTGCGCGGCACCCCCTTGAGCTGGGCCATCAGGAAATTGTCGATGCGCTGCCCGTCGCGCCCCGGGTCGACCTCGACCATGCGGGCGCCGCGCGGCGCCGTGCTCGCTGGCTTCATCGCGACTGATGATGCGTGATGGACGGCGCGCTGGCAAGCCGGATAACTGATTGAGCAGCCATTAAAACATTGCTATATTATGCGGGCCTATCGGACAGTTGCGCGTTCCATCTGACGCAGGACAAGCCTGCGGTCACGGTCGCGAACCGATACGGCACGCATTTTGATTGATGAAATTGAACAACGATGTGACAGAGGCGCCGTGGTGCGACAGGCCTTCGCCTCTGCCACGCGGGCACCGGCCCGCAGGCGTTGCGAATTGCCGCACCTGGAACTGGAAACATTATTATGTTTCGGGTGCAATGAATTGATTTATATGGTTTCTATTAGCGTACGGGAGCGACAAGTTACGCGAAAAAGGGCCATGGGGTTTTGCCGCCGGTCCGCGGATACCAGCGCCGGTCGGCGGCCGAAAATGACATCAACGGAAACCACACGTCTGAATCGTGGGTTTGCCGAATACGAATCGTCAGCCCGAAGTCTGAAGACAGGATACGCAACCATGCAAGGTGAACCTGATTCGCCAGGCAGAAACGTAACGTCACAGGATCGTCACGTGTAACGCGGCACCCGAAGACACGACGAAGCGGCGCAGCCGCCCAGGCCGACACACGGATTCGGCAATGCCCCGGCAAACAACGTCTGGTTGTTTGAATAGGGATTGCTGACAATGAAAAGAATGCTGATCAACGCGACTCAGGCGGAGGAGTTGCGTATTGCGCTGGTCGACGGCCAGTACCTCTACGACCTCGACATCGAGACTCCGTCCCGGGAACAGAAAAAAGCAAACATCTACAAGGGGCGCATCACCCGCGTCGAACCCAGTCTCGAGGCCGCTTTCATCGATTACGGCGCCGACCGCCATGGCTTCCTGCCGCTGAAGGAAGTCTCCCCGACGCTGTTCAACACCCCGCCGGAAGGCAGCAAGCGCGTCGAGATTCGCGACGCGATCAAGGAAGGCCAGGACATCGTCGTCCAGGTCGCGAAAGAGGAGCGCGGCAACAAGGGCGCGGCGCTGACGACCTACATCAGCCTCGCCGGCCGCTACCTCGTCCTGATGCCGAACAACCCCCGCGCAGGCGGCATCTCCCGCCGTATCGAAGGCGAGGACCGCAGCGAGCTGCGCGAGGCGCTCGGCGAGATCGAGATCCCGGAGGGCATGGGCGTCATCGTCCGCACCGCCGGCATCGGTCGCAGCGCCGAGGAGATCCAGTGGGATCTCGACTACCTGGTGTGGCTGTGGCGGGCGATCGAGGAAGGCGCGCAAAAGGGCCCTGCCCCGTACCTGATCTACCAGGAAAGTGACATCATCATCCGCGCGATCCGCGACTACCTGCGCCCCGACATCGGCGAGATCCTGATAGACGACGAAACGGTGTTCAACCGCGCGCGGGACTTCATGCAGCAGATCATGCCGCAGAATCTGTCGAAGATCAGGCTCTACCAGGAAGAGACCCCGCTGTTCACGCGCTTCCAGATCGAGAGCCAGATCGAGGCCGCTTTCCAGCACGAGCTGCGCCTGCCGTCGGGCGGCGCGATCGTCATCGACCACACCGAGGCGCTGGTATCGATCGACATCAACTCAAGCCGCGCGACCAAGGGCGGCGACATCGAGGAGACCGCGCTGAACACCAACCTCGAGGCCGCCGATGAGATCGCACGCCAGCTCAGGCTGCGCGACCTTGGCGGGCTTGTCGTCATCGATTTCATCGACATGACCCCGGCGCGCAACCAGCGCGAGGTCGAGAATCGCCTGAAAGAGGCGCTCAAGAAGGACCGCGCCCGCGTCCAGATGGGCCGCATCTCGCGCTTCGGCCTGCTCGAGATGTCGCGCCAGCGCCTGCGCGCGTCGCTCGGCGAGTCGAGCCAGCACACCTGCCCGCGCTGCACCGGTCTCGGCAAGATCCGTACCATCGAATCGCTCGCGCTCTCGATCCTGCGTGTCATCGAGGAAGAGGCGATGAAGGAGAATACCGGCCAGTTGATCGTGCAGCTGCCGGTCAATGTCGCGACCTATCTGCTGAACGAAAAGCGCGAGATCATCGGCCGCATCGAAAAACGCCAGGATGTCCGGATCTTCCTGATCGCTAATTCGACGATCGAGACGCCCCGCTACGACATCAAGCGCCTCCGCGCCGACGAGATCCCTGCCGAGGCGAAGGCCAGTTACGAGTTTGCCCACGAGCTCGAGATTCCTGAGGAACCACTGCCGCTGAACCAGCCGAAGGTCGCGCTCGAATCGCCGCTCGTCCGGGCGGTCGGTCCCGACCGCCCGCCGGCGCCGTTGCCTGCCGCCGACCGTCTCCAGCCGATACCGGAGAAGACCGATGGCGCGGCGTCGGGCGGATTCATCAGGCAAATATGGTCCTCGCTGTTCGGCGCCCGTCCGATCGAGGCCGAGTCCACGTACGAAGGCGCAGGCGAAGCGGCGCCCGCGCCGCGGCCGGCCGCCCGGCCATCCGGTCCTCGACCGTCACAGGGACAAGCCACTCCGTCACAAGGCCAGGGCCCGCAGCAGGGTCAACGCCGCGGCACACGCGGCGGACGCACGCGCCGTGGGGGTAGCGGCACCCAGGGCGACGGCCAGCAGCGCGGCCGACACGAGTCACGCAGGGAAGGCGCCGAG
>CAZJKV010000030.1:0-19338 GCA_964546765.1 uncultured Chromatiales bacterium | reverse complement strand
TGCCGCGGGTCGATGCCGCCGTCCTGCTCGAGACCATCGAACATATCGATCCCGGCCGGCTGCCGCGGGTGGAGGCCACCGTGTTCTGCGATCTTGACCCGGACCACGTCGTCATCACGACGCCGAACCGGGAGTACAACCCGCTGCACGGCATGACGCCCCGGCAGCGCCGGCATCCCGGACATCGTTTCGAATGGACCCGCGCGCAATTCCGCGACTGGTGCGAGGGGGTGGCGCTGCGCAGGTATTATCATGTGCGATACCGGGACATCGGACCCTCGGACCCGGTGCACGGCAGCTCGACGCAGATGGCCTGTTTCTCCTCCTGCCGCCGGCCGCGCGCCGCGGCCTGAACCGCATCACCGCGGCGCGCGCTTGCCTGCCTCCGCAGGCTCCGTCCGCTCCCCCGGCAAGGCAAGCGTTACCGCCCAGCAGATTGCGAGCATTACCGCCGATCCCACAAGCACCCACGACAGCCCGCCCCATTGATACAGAAGTCCCGACAGCAGCGTGCCGAGGAAACGCCCCGATGCGTTCGCCGCGTAGTAGAAGCCGACGTCCTCGGCCGCCTTTTCCGAACCGGCATAGGCGAGGATCAGATAGGAATGCACCGAGGAGTTGATCGCGAACACGATGCCGAACAGGCCGAGTCCGGCGACGACGCCCCAGACCAGGTGATCGACGTCGGCGACGACCAGCACCGCGAGCGCGGCCGGGATCAGCGCGAGGATCGCCGACCAGCGACGTGCGGCGGGGACCTCGCGGCTGAGGCCGTCGCTGCTGTGACGGATCAGCGCGGGCGCGATCGCCTGCACTGCGCCGTAGCCGATGGTCCACAGCGCCATAAAGGCGCCGACCATCGCGAAGGTCCAGCCTGAGGCATAGAGGAACACCGGCACGCCGACGACGAACCAGACGTCGCGCGCGCCGAACAGCGCGACGCGCGCCGCGGCGAGCAGGTTGACGCCGCGGCTCTTCGCGAACAGCTCGCGCGCCGAACGCGAGGCCCTGCCCTTGCCGATCATCGGCGGCAGGAACACGAGCACGCCCATGAGGATCAGGGCGAGCGCCGCGGCCATCGTCCACAGCGCGAGCTGGAAGCCGAGCACCTGCAGCAGCACGCCGCCGAGGAAGAAGCCGATGCCCTTCATCGCGTTCTTGCTTCCGGTGAAGAACGCAACCCAGCGGAACAACTGTCCCTCCGCCTCGCCGGCGGTCAGTTTGATCGCCGACTTGCTCGCGGTCTTGGTCAGGTCCTTCGCGACGCCGCAGATGCCCTGCGCGAGCACGACCCAAGCGACCGACAGCGCGACCGCCCAGGTAGGTGACAGCATCGACAACAACAGAAAGCCGGTGATCTGCGTCGCGAGTCCGACCGAGAGCATGCGCCCGATGCCATGGCGCGTCGCCAGCCAGCCGCCGATCAGATTCGCAAAGACGCCGGCGGCCTCGTAGAGCAAGAACAGGAGCGCGAGCGTGAACGGCGAGTAGCCGAGGTGATAGAAATGCAGCAACACCAGCATGCGCAAGGCGCCGTCGGTCAGCGTGAAGCCCCAGTACGAGGCGGTGACGATTGCGTAATTGCGCAGGCCGGGGTTCATGTCCGTGCTTGAATGGATTACCAGACACCGAAATATAGCAGGGATCGGTGACAGCCGTGTGAAGCGACCGGTGTCGGCGACGGCTGCGGAAATTCAGATAAAAAAAGCGCTTTCCTTGCGGAAAGCGCCTCGTAACGGCGTGAGGCAAGCACGCCGGACGCGATGAGCTCGGTTTACATCACCCGGCCGATGCCGACCATGACGCGATACTCCGGCGGCGGCGCGTGGTTGCGGATGTCCTCCCAGACCTCAAAGCCGACGGCGCCGTAGAAGGACAGACCACGCGGAGAAGTCACACGTAGCGCGGGACCGAGCAGCGCGTAGGCGCCGCCGGTATCGTTATTGGTGACGCCCCGGACCTCGTCCTTGCCCAGCCACTCGACCATCAGCTCGAGCGCCGCGGTGACGTCCCAGTCGACGGCCTCGTCGGCGTCGTGATCGCGCAGCGCACGGGACAGAGACGCGCGGAATTCGACGAGGCTCCCGAGTGTCGTGTCCTGCGCGCCCTTCGTCGCATGGGTATAGATCAGGTTGCCGTCGAGCGACCAGTGCTCGCCCGTCATGCTGCCGACGACACCGACGATCGGATCCCAGGAACCCGATCCCGGCTGGTCGTGCGCGCCGAGACGCGCGCCGTGGCTGTCGAATACGCGGGTTTCACCGGTCGGCAGCTTGATGCCGCCAAGCACGGCGGTGCGCAGGCCCTGGCCGCCGCCGTCGCCTCGCGTCAGCGCATACTGGCCGACGACACTGATATCGCCGAGGCCGGCTGCTGTACCGAGCTCGATGACCGCGCGATCTTCCGGTAGCAAGTCGTGATCGTGTTCGACCATCCGCCGATCGACGGTGCGGGTATACGGCACGCGAAAACCGAGGGTAAAGCGATCGGTGACGCCATAGGCGATGCCCAGCGAGCCGCGCTGGATCGCGTCGGCGTCATGGGCATGCACATGGTTGCCGTCCAGCGCGCGTAGTTCCGCGTCGCTGCGTGTGTCGAAGCTCATGTAATCGAGTTCGAAAGAAATGGCGAAGTCGCCGTCCAGCATCGTGTCGGCCGACATCGTCGTGACCGGGCCAACGACCTGAACGCCGAGACCGCCCGGCGGATGATGCGCATGGGCCGCGACCAGCGGCAACAGGCACAGCGCCGCGACGGCGCCGGCCGGAGTCAGTCCGTTTCTTATTGTTCTGATGATGTTCACTACTCCCTCCCGATGGCATTCCCGATGGCATTGAATGACTTGCTCGCATTCTGGAACAGGATTGCCGCCGGGTGAATGTGACCGATTGCCGCAGCCGCGACTTGCTTCCTCGGAATGTTATGTTATAACGTTTCTTTTCCTGCGGCCCCGGGAGGGCTGCTCTTCAATGGATGGCGACTAACCATGTTCCTGCGCAATTCCCGTATTTCACAGTATGCGGCCGCATTCGGCTGCGCTGCCCTGGCGACGACCGCCGCGGCCTCGCAATCGTCGTTCAACCCGCGGATCTCGGCGATCCTCGACGGCGCCTATTACAGTGACAACCTGCGCGGCGAGGCCTTCGACGTGATCGAGGAGACCGCGGGCTTCGGCGGCGGCCATCACGACAATGACGAGCATGGTCATGAATCCGGGCATGGCTTCGATCAGGGCTTCAACCTGCGCGAGGTCGAGATCTCGCTGCAGGCGACGGTCGATCCGTATCTCGACGCCTTCACGGTCTTCACGCTGGACAGTGGCGGCGGCGTCGAGCTCGAGGAGGCCTACGCAACGACGCGCGCCCTGCCGGCCGGCCTGCAGCTGAAGTTCGGCAAGTTCCTGAGCGACATTGGCTACATCAACCGCCAGCATCCGCATGAATGGCATTTCACCGACCGCCCGCTGGTCAACCACCTGCTGTTCGGCGACCACGGCCTGCAGGATATCGGCGTGCAGCTGTCATGGCTGGCGCCGACGACGAACTTCCTGCAGCTCGGTCTCGAGGTCCTGCAAGGGGATGGCGAGGTCTTCGCGAACTACCAGGGCGGCGAGACGCTCGAGGGCTTCGACGACAATGAGCGCGTACTGCCGGAGCGTTCCGGGCCGCGCCTGGTGACGACTTTCGCGCGCTGGTCACCGGATCTCGGCGCCGATCACACGACACGCATCGGCGTCTCGGGCGGCTTCGTGTCGCAATTCCATGAGGTCGAAGAGCACGGCAGCCGCTTCGTCGACGCCGACGGCGATGGCTGGTTCGCCGGCATCGACTGGGTGCACAAGTTTGACGGCGGTGGCTTCCACGGTCATCGCAACTGGCAACTGCAGGCCGAGTACTACTACCGCGTCAAAGACTTCGACCTGCGGGTCACGCCGATCGACGCCGCGACGCACCCGGCACAGGCCCTCGACGGCGCGTACCGGAACAAGCAGGACGGCGTCTATCTGCAGGGCGTCTACGGCATCGCGCCGCGCTGGCAGATCGGCGCGCGCTACGACGGCGTCGGCTTCACGAACCGCGTCAGCGAGCACTCGCCGGGGGCCTCGCACCGCTACACCGGCATGCTGAGCTTGGCACCGACCGAGTTCTCGCGACTGCGCCTGCAGTACGCGTACGGCGACATCCTCGCCGCCGAGATCGAGAACATCGTCGAAATCGAGGCCACCGAGCGTGAGTACTTCCACCAGTTCTTCCTGCAGTTCATCATCGGACTAGGCGCACACAGCGCGCATGCCTTCTGAGACCGGGAGAATACCGATGACCGTAACGCGTTTACTACTGTTTGCTGCCTGCGCCGCGCTGCTGTCCCCTGCGGCACCCGCGCAGAGCCCGCTGAACATCGTCGCGACGACGACCCACATGGGCATGCTCGCGCAAACCGTCGGCGGTGACGCCGTCAAGGTCACAGTGCTCGCCCCGCCCGGTCGCGACGCGCATCACCTGCAGGTGCGGCCGTCGATGATGGCGGCGCTTAGGCGTGCCGATCTTGTCGTCGCAGTCGGCGCCGATCTCGAGATCGGCTGGCTGCCGCCGGCCATCCGGGGTGCCTCGAATCCCGCGATCCGGCCCGGTGGCAATGGCTACTTCGAGGCGGCGCAAGCGGTCGAACTGATCGATGCCGGCCGTCCCGCTGATCGTGCGCAAGGCGATATCCACCCGGCCGGCAATCCGCATATCTATCTGGATCCGGTACGCATGGCCACGGCCGCGCGCGCGCTCGCGGGACAGCTGGCCGGGCTGCGGCCGGCGCAGGCAGACCTGTATCGAGACAACGCCGCCGCGTTTGCCGCCGCGGTCGACGAACGTCTGCCGGTCTGGCGCGAGCGCAGCGCCACTGCGCCGGGCATCGTCCTGTTCCACGAAGACGCGCGCTACCTGACCGAACTGCTCGGGGTCAGGATTCACGGCTACCTCGAACCGCTGCCGGGCATACCGCCGACCGCGTCCCACCTGAACGACCTCGTACGCCGGCTCGAAGGTGAATCCGGCATCGTCATTCATGCCGAATTTCATCCGCCCCAGGGCCCGGATTTTCTCGCCCGCGAACTCGGCTGGCCGGTACGGCAACTCGCACACGACCTCCCGGCCGGAAATCTCGACAGCGAGAACTACTTCGCGTTGATTGACGCCTGGGTCGACGCGCTGGATGGCGGCCGGTGAAGACGACCCTGCTGCTGATCGACGATCTCGCCGCGGGTTACGACACCCCGGTGATCCGTTCGATCTCGCTGCGCATTGCTGCCGGCGACCGGCTCGGCCTGAGCGGGCGCAACGGCGCGGGCAAGTCGACGCTTGTGCGCGCGATCGTCGGCATGGCGCGCTGCTTTCACGGCCGCATCGAGCGCCCGCCGCCCGGGCGGCTCGCCTATCTCGCACAACAATCTCCGGACGGCAAGGAATCCCCGATCACGGGCCGGGACGTCATGGAGTTGATGGCGGCGCCGACTGCGGGACTGCCTGACCGCCTGCTGGGATTGCTGGACATGCGCCTCGACCGCGTCAGCACCGGCGAACGCCAGTTGATCAAGGCTTGGGCGGTGATCCATCACGACTGCGACCTCGTACTGCTCGACGAACCGAGCAGCAGCCTCGACGACGATGCGAGACATCTGCTCGCGCGCGAGATCGCCGCGTTCCCGCCGTCGCGCGCCGCGCTGATCATCAGTCACGACAGCGAATTCCTGCGCATCGCCTGCACTGCGACCCGGGAATTTCCGGCCTGATGCTCGCCGATATCGTCACGCTGTTCGGCTGGCAGTTCGCGACCGGTCTCATTCTCGCGCTGTTCCTGCCGCTGGTCGGCGTCTTTCTGCGCCTGCGCGATGAATGGCTCGCAGCGCTCGGCCTGACCCATGTCGCCGCGGCCGGCGGCGTGGCCGGAGTCGTGCTCGGGTGGCCGGTGCTGGCGGCGGCGTTGCTCGCCGGCGGCGCGGCCGCGATCGTCAAATGGCGGCTGCATCAGCCCGGCAATACGGTCTATGCCGCGATGATGCTCGCCGGCTGGGCGGTCGTGCTGCTGGTAGCGGCGAATCACCACCATGCCCACCTGCTCGGCCAGGCCCTGATCGACGGGCAGCTCTACTTCACCGGGGCCGGTCATTTCGCGACCGCGCTGCTGCTCGCGCTGGTCGGCGGCCTGCTGCTCGCGTGGCTGTCCCCGCGACTCATGCGCGAGGCCCTGTTCCCTGGACACCAGGCCGGCAACCGGGAACCGGTGCGGCGCTATCATCTGGCCTTCGACCTGCTGGTCGTCGCGACCGTCGCCGTCGCGGCGCTCGCGATCGGCATCATGGCGGCCTTTGCGCTGGTGTTGTTGCCGGCGTGGACCGCATTCGGGATCGCGCGCGACTGGCGCGGCAGCGCCTGGATTTCGGCAGCACTCGGTCTGTGTGCATATTGCCTCGCATTACTGGCCGCGGTGCTGTTCGATCAACCTTTCGGCCCGGTACTGGTCGCGGTATTGCTGGCACTGGCCGGCCTGCGCGTCGTTCGATCGAATCGTATACCATTGAAGATGCGATGAACGACGAAACGACTTCGACCCTGTTCAAGGGGACGCAGCATGAACATGCCCGCTGCCTCGAACAGGCCGTGCAGACCGCACAGTCCCTGTGCGAACAGCGCGGCCTGCGCCTGACACCCTTGCGCCGCCGGGTGCTGGAGCTGGTCTGGGGCAGTCACGAGCCGGTCAAGGCCTACGAAGTGCTGGAGCGCCTGCGCGAGGACCATCGCGGCGCGGCGCCGCCGACTGTCTACCGCGCGCTGGAATTTCTCCGGCAACAGGGCCTGGTTCACCGCATTGAATCGATGAACGCGTTCATCGGCTGCGGCACGCCGCAGAAACTGCATGACGGCCAGTTCCTGATCTGCCGCGACTGCGGCGAGGTCGCCGAGATCAACGACACCGCCATTACACGCCTGTTGTCGCGCAAGGCCGGGACTTACGGTTTCGACATCGACAACGAGACTATCGAGATCAAGGGACTCTGCAGTCGTTGCAAGCAACAGTCGGGGTCCCCGACTCGCTGACTGAATGCACGGTCTGACCCCTCGGACGCCGGCGGCGTCCGATTATCATCGATGTGTACTGCGGAAAAATAATGGAATGAACCGCCTTCGCCGACTGGTACATCGCTTTTTGATTACCCTGGCGCTGGCCGCGGGCCTGTGGTGGGTACTCGCGGGCGGTGACGTCACATCCTGGAAGATCGGGGTGCCCGCCGCGTTTGCCGCGGCCGCGATATCCCTGCTCCAGCCACCGCCGCGGCGACAGCGGCTGCGCCTGCGCGGCACCCTGCGTTTTATCCCATATTACCTCTATCAGTCGGCGCGCGGCGGCGTAGACGTAGCCCGACGTGCCCTGAGCCCATCGCTCCCCCTGGCGCCGGGCTTCGTACCGTTCGTGACCCGATTGCCGCGGGGTCCGGCCCGCACCTTCTTCATGGCGGTCATCAGCCTGTTGCCGGGTACATTGAGTGTGCGCATCGACGGAAATCAACTCATGATCCATGTGCTGGACATGCACCTGCCGATCGCGGAATCCCTCGGCGCCCTGGAGGCCCGCGTCCTGGACCTGTTCGAGGCACAACCCGCTGGAGACGACACGCCATGAACGTCATCTATCTCTCCGCCGCGATCATCCTGTTGATGACCGTTGGAGCCGGCATGGTCCGCATCCTGCGTGGCCCGACCACCGGCGACCGCATGTTGACCGCACAACTCTTCGGGACGACCGGCGTCACGATCCTGTTACTTCTCTCGTTTGCAACGAGCGAGGCGGCGTTGATCGATGTGGCACTCGTCTTCGCCCTCCTCGCCGCGGTCGCTACCGTGGCCTTCGTGCGCCAGCGGGAACTGCCGGACGATCGGACAGAAGAGGCGGATGACTGACGTCATCAGCACGCTCCTGATCATCGCCGGGCTGATATTCTTCATCGCCGGTACCGCCGGCCTGCTGCGCTTCCCCGACGTCTTCAGCCGCCTCCACGCCCTCACCAAGGCGGACAACCTGGGCCTCGGACTGGTGATCGGCGGCCTTGCCCTGCAAGCCGATGACTTCACCCAGATCCTCAAGCTGTTGGTGATCTGGGTGCTGGTACTGATCGCCGGTGCCGCCGCATCGCACCTCGTCGCACAGCGGGCGTGGCACGAGTGAGCGGTGGACTCGACCTCGTCTTCGATGGCCTGCTGGCGATCATCCTGCTCTGGGTGGCCTGGCGCTTGCTCGCCGGCGTCGATCTGTTCAAGGCCGTGGTGCTGTTCATCGCCTTCGGACTGCTGCTTTCCATCGCCTGGGTAAGGCTGCAGGCCCCGGACGTGGCGCTGGCCGAGGCGGCGATTGGCGCGGGGGTGACCGGCGCATTGCTGCTTGTCTCGCTGTCACGCATGGCAGACCTGCCCTCGGCCTCGGCACGATCGCTGGCGAACACCCGGAGGACACACGCAAGCTGGCATCCGGTGCGTCTCATCGCGCTCGGCCTGGGCGCGGCCCTGGCCCTCCTGCTCGCCTGGGCCGCGATCGGACTCCCGCAGGACGAGGGCCTGCAGCCACGGGTTGCGACGCACCTCCAGGCCTCGGGTGTCGAGCATCCGGTCACCGCCGTACTGCTCAACTTCCGCGCCTGGGACACACTGCTGGAGCTCGCCGTCCTGCTGGTGGCGGTGCTCGGGGTCTGGTCGCTGCGGCGACATACCCCGTTGCCGGTGCGCGCGGTGCCGGGGCCGGTGATGATGGGAACGGTACGTCTGCTGATGCCAGTGGCCGTGGTGACGGCCCTGTACCTCTTGTGGGCCGGTTCACACGCCCCGGGCGGCGCCTTTCAGGCCGGCGCGGCACTGGGCGCGGCCGGCGTACTGTGGGTGCTTGCCCGGCCGCAGCATCTTCCGGCGCCCGCGCCCATACTCCTGCGTCTCGGCGTGGTCGCCGGTGTCGCCCTGTTCAGCGCCATCGGCGTGGCGGGACTACTGGGCGGACTCGGCTTCATGAGCTATCCATCGGATCTGGCGGGCACGCTGATCCTGGCGATCGAATTCGCCGCTACGCTGTCGATCGCGCTGACACTGGTTGCGCTGTTCCTCGGCGGTGCGCCCCCGGGCGAGGAGTCCGGCCGATGAGCTCGGTACCCATATTTTTGTTCACCGGACTCGCCCTGTTCCTGCTCGGACTGCACGCGCTCGTCGTGCGTGGCCACCTGCTGATCAAGGTGCTCGCGCTCAACGTCACCGGATCCGGTGTCTTCATGGTGCTGCTGGCGGCGGCCGCGCGTGGCGATGGCCCACCCGACCCGGTGCCGCACGCGCTGGTGCTGACCGGCATCGTCGTCGCCGTCAGTGCAACTGCGCTTGCCCTCGCCCTGCTGCTGCGTGTCCAGGCGGTCGCCGGACGGGCACGCCTGCCTGACGATACGCACAGGGACTGATCCATGAACGGACTGCCCCTGTCACCCGCAGACTGGGCCGCATGGCTGGTACTTGCGCCGCTCATCGGCGCCATTTTCGCCACCCTCGGGCCGCGCCTCGCCCACCTGGTTGCCATGACCACGGCACTCGTCACCAGTGCGATTGCCGGCGGCGCGATCGCCGCCGTGCTCGAGCATGGACCGATACACACAGAGCTCGGACAATGGCCGGCGCCGCTTGGCATCAGTCTCGTGCTCGACGGCCTCTCGGCGTTGATGCTGGCGATGACGTCAGGCATTGGCCTGATGGTCTGCGTCTATGCGCTCGGCTACGTCCGACGGGGCAGCAAGTTCTGGTCCTTGTCGTTGTGGCTGTGGACGTCGATGAATGCCCTCTATCTGTCGGCCGACCTGTTCAATCTCTACGTTACCCTCGAACTGCTCGGGCTGGCCTCGATCTCGCTGGTGGCACTTGCCGGCGGCGCGGCGGCGCTCGGCGCGGCGATGCGTTACCTGCTGGTCAGTCTCGGCGGTTCCCTCGCCTACCTGCTCGGCGTGGCACTGCTCTATGGCGGCTACGGCGTACTGGACCTCGGCATGCTCGGCGCGGCGCTGGCACCCGGTCCGGTGACATGGCTTGCCGCCGCGCTGATCACCACCGGCCTGATGATGAAGACCGCACTGTTCCCGACCCACGTATGGCTCGCCCCCGCGCATGCCGGAGCCCCCGCGCCGGTCAGTGCGCTGCTCTCGGCGCTGGTGGTCAAGGCCTCGTTCTATCTCCTGTTACGGCTGTGGCTGGAGGTATTCCCCGCACTGGCGGTCCCGGCGCTCGGCGTGCTGTTCGGCGCACTCGGCGCAGCGGCGATCGTCTGGGGCTCCGTGCAGGCCCTGCGCGCGGACCGTCTCAAGCAAGTCGTCGCCTGGTCGACGGTGGCGCAGCTCGGATATCTGTTTCTGGCGCTGCCACTGGCCTGGGTAATCCCCGGGGGCTGGCGTATCGCGGTCTTCTTCGCCCTCGCCCACGGCACCGCGAAGGCCGCGGTCTTTCTCGCTGCCGGCACCCTGCAGAGGGCGGCGGGACACGATCGGCTTACCGGCCTTGGCGGCGTCATGCAGGCGCGTCCGATGACGAGCTTTGCCCTCGGCGTCGCCGGGGCCAGTCTCATCGGCCTGCCCTTCAACGGCGGCTTCATAGCCAAGTTGATGCTGGTGCAGGGCGCCCTCGAGGCTCAGCAATGGGGATGGGCCCTGCTGGTGCTGGCGGGTGGGCTGCTGGCCGGGGCCTACGTCTTCCGGGTGCTCGGACGCGCGTTCGCCCACGGCCCCATAGAAAGTGGCGAGGCGGTACCTCCGGTCATGGAGTGGTCGGCGCTTGGACTGGCGCTGGCCTCCGTCGCACTCGGATTTGCCGGCGCCCCGGTGCTGGCGCTGTTGGCGATCGGCGGAGATATGCCGTGATTGGCGATGGCATCGACGCAGGTCTAGGTCCTGATGGTGGCTGGTTGCTTATCGCCATCCTGATGAGTTCCCTGGTCCCCGGCGTTGCGATCTTCTTCCTCCGCGAGGAGAGCCATCGCCTGCGCATCGGACTCAACCTGACCGGCGCGAGCGTCAAGCTGGTTCTGATTGCCGTGCTGCTGTTCGCGGTGCGCGAAGGCGAGGTGCTGATGTTGCGCGTGGCGCTGCTCCCTGGCGTGGACCTGGTACTCGCCGCCGACGCGCTATCGCTACTCTTCGCGGTGCTGTCCAGCGTGCTGTGGTTCGTCACCACCGTCTACGCCATCGGCTATCTCGAAAACTCCCCGCGACGCAGTCGCTTTTTCGGCTTCTTCAGCCTCTGTGTCAGCGCCACCGTCGGCATCGCGCTGTCCGGCAACCTGATCACCTTCCTGATCTTCTACGAACTACTGACGCTCGCAACCTGGCCCCTCGTCGTCCATCGCGGCAGTCCGGAGTCGCTGCGCGCCGGCCGCGTCTATCTCGCCTATACCCTGTTCGGCGGTACGGTGCTGCTCGGCGCCATCATCTGGATGATGGTCATCGCGGGGTCCGAGGACTTCCGGTCGCAGGGCTATCTGGCCGGGCTGGCACAGGAACATCCGCTGCAGATCCGCGTGCTGTTCGTCCTGCTGGTCGTGGGATTCGGGGTCAAGGCGGCGCTTGTACCGCTGCACAGCTGGTTGCCGCTGGCGATGGTCGCACCCGCGCCGGTCAGCGCATTGTTGCACGCGGTGGCCGTGGTCAAGGCCGGCGCCTTCGGCATCGTGCGCGTGGTACATGATGTCTATGGCGTGGACCTCGTCGCCGCACTTGGGCTCAAGACGCCACTGATCGCGCTTGCGGCGATCACCATTCTTTATGGATCGGTGCGCGCCCTGTTCGCACTGGACCTGAAGCGCCGGCTCGCATTCTCCACCGTGAGCCAGGTCTCCTACATCGTGCTGGGGGTGGCGGTGGCGGGGCCGTTCGGCGCCACCGGCGGGCTGGTTCACCTGGTGCATCAGGGACTGATGAAGATCACCCTGTTCTTCTGCGCCGGAAATTTCGCCGAGACCCTCGGCATACACAAGGTGAGCGAATTGAACGGGGTCGGGAGGCGCATGCCCTGGACGATGGCCGCCTTCACCCTCGGTGCACTGGGCATGATCGGGATGCCGCCGCTCGCGGGTTTCATCAGCAAATGGTTCCTCGGACTCGGCGCGCTCGCGGCGGGCTACGACTGGATACTGATGGTGCTGGTCATCAGCAGCCTGCTGAATGCCGCCTACTTCCTGCCCCTGATCTATGCGGGCTGGTTCGGGGAACGCCGCGAACCATGGCCGGCAGAACAGTCCGGGGGCCGGCGTCTCGAGACCCACTGGATGTTGCTGATACCCACCGTATTCGTGACCATCCTGGCGCTCGCGGCCGGCGTGCTCGCCGGCATGCCCAACAGCCCGCTCGACTGGGTCAGTCTGATCGTCGCCAGGGATTTCGGTTGGGCCGCCGGCCAGGCACCTGGGGTGGCACCATGATCAACGCCGGTATCTCCGTGTCACTGGCGCTCGCGGCCGCCACGCCGCTGATGCTGGCCATCGCCATGATGACGCCATGGCGTCTCCGCCTCTGCCATCTGACGCCACTGGCGGCACTGCCTGCACTGGCGGTGGCACTGTTCATGCCCGTCGGCGCGGAGGCCGCCTACCCCTGGTTGTTTCTCGGCCTTGAACTTCGCCTCGATGCGACTGGCAAGGACTTCCTGCTGCTGACCGCCGTGCTGTGGCTGGCCGCGGGCATCTACGCGCTCGGCTACCTGCGCACCGCGAGCCGACGGGCGGATTTCCACCTTTGGTTCCTGCTCGCCATGGGCGGCAATCTCGGGCTGGTGCTGGCCGGCGACGTCATCGGATTCTATGCCTTTTTCACCATCATGAGCCTTGCCGCCTACGGCCTGGTGGTATTCGAACGCAACGACGAGGCCTGGCGGGCAGGTCGCGTCTACATCGCGCTCGCAGTACTCGGCGAGATCATTTTGTTCGCGGGGCTTGTCCTGCACGTCACCCGCGTCGATGCCTACGCGTTCCCGGACCTGGCCGGGGAGGCGCCGGAGGCGCTGGCGCTATGGCTGCTGATCGCCGGTTTCGGCATCAAGGCCGGCCTGCTGCCGCTGCACGTCTGGCTGCCGCTGGCCCATCCGGTCGCCCCGACCCCTGCGAGCGCCGTACTCTCCGGCGCGATGATCAAGGCCGGCCTGCTCGGATGGCTGCGCGTCCTGCCGATCGGGGAGGTGGGGATGCCGACGCTCGGGGCCGTCCTTGTCGCGCTCGGTCTCGCGGCCGCGTTTTTTGGGGTCGTCGTAGGCCTCGTCCAGTCGCGACCGAAGACGCTGCTTGCCTATTCCAGCATCAGCCAAATGGGGTTGATGACTGCCGGCGTCGGTCTGGCGCTCGCCCTGCCCGATGCCGCCACGCCATTGCTGATCGCGGTGACGTTCTATGCCTTGCATCACGGCATTGCGAAGGCGGCGCTGTTCCTCGGTGTCGGCGTCATGGAACGTGTCCGCGCCCGCTGGACATGGGTGCTTTTCAGCCTGCCGGCCCTCGCGCTCGCCGGACTCCCTTTCACCAGTGGCGCCATGGCCAAGACCGCGCTCAAACTACCATTGGCCGAAGAGACCTTGGCATGGATTCCGGTCGTGGAATGGCTGCTGATCCTGGCGGCTGTCGGCACCACCCTGCTGATGGTGCGTCTGTTGTGGCAGCTGTACACTGACCCGCATCGCGCTGACCCGCATCGCGCGACGGACAGATTGCCCTGGAGCATGGCGGTTCCATGGGCGTCCCTTGCGCTCGGCGCCTTGATGCTGCCCTGGCTGTGGCCCCCGGCTATCGCGGTGGATCCCCTCGCCCCCTACCGGGTCTGGGCCGCGACGTGGCCGGTATTTCTGGGCCTGGCAATCGCCTGGGTCGCCACGCGCCTCGGCGCAAGACTGCGCCTGCCACGTATCCCCGAAGGAGACCTGTGGTTACCGATGGAAAGATTGCTCGCTTGGACCTGGCAATGTGCGAGGACAGGTCCGGGACGATGGCTCACCCCCGGCGAACCGCGTACCCAACAACTCGCCAGAAGCGCCATCACCCTGTGGCGTCACTCCCGCATCCAGGCCAGGCGCGGCGAGGCATGGCTGACTCGCTGGGAACACCTCGGTCTGATCATCATGACCTTGATACTGGTCCTCTTCGCAGTCCTCTGGCTGGGATAATCGACGGAGTGCTTGTGGCGGTGCTTGCCGAGGAGGGCGACCCAGCTGCCGCCGGACATCGAGCCGCCCCGCTTGTACAAGTTCGACCCCGCCCAGGACCCTGTTTTCGAGGCAGGTTTCAACTCGCGTACGCGTACGCCCCGTGATGTGCGCGACTGGGTCGAACACCGTCTGGCGCCGCAATTGTTGTCCCTGCACGGCGTGGTCGGGGTCGAGGCAGCGGGCGGCATGATCCGCGAGCTCGAGGTCTTCGTCGACCAGGATCGGCTGCGCTCGTACGGATTGACCTTGCAGTCGGTGTCCAATGCCCTCGCGCGTGAGAACCTTGATATCGCCGCCGGTCAGGAGACATCGCCGACCTTTGACGTGATGGCCCGCACCGACGGCCGATTTCGCTCGCCCGAGGATGTTGCTTCTGTGTTGCTGAGCGTGCCGGCCACCGATAGCGAAACACTCGGCGATATGATCATCCATCACGGTATCGGCGGTACGATCCAGTTGCGTGATGTTGCAACATTCAGGCTGGGCGACGGGCCCGCGCTATCGAGTGCAAGAACCAGGGGCGCATTCCGCGAGTCAATGGTGACATCAATACGCAGATAAGCGACGTCGGCACTATCATGAATCCCGTCGAGAGAAGTCTCGCGGCGCTCGGGATTCCGGAGCAGTATTCACTGATTTTCAGCGGTCAGTGGGAAACGATTCAGGAAACCAATAGTGAGATGACGACCGTCATCCTGCTCGCCATCTTCCTGGTCTTTGTCGTGCTGCGGTACAGTACGAGAAGCTCAGCAATCCACTGGTCATCATGGCGGCGGCGCCCCTGGCGCTCGTCGGCGTCGTATTATTGCTGTGGCTGACCGCAACGCCGGTCAGTGCCCCCGTGATTCTGGGCGGCATCCTGCTGATCGGCATCGTCGTCAATAATGCGATTCTGCTGATCGAGTATATCGAACGCGGCCGCCGTCGCGCCCTCGATGTCATCGATGCCATTGTCGAGGCCGGCGGTGTACGCCTCTGCCCGATACTGATGACTACCCTGACGACGGTCGCCGGCATGACACCGCTGGCGGTCGGTATGGGCGCCGGCGCCGACATGATGCGGCCGCTGGCACTCGCGGTCGTCGGCGGTCTGTTGACGGCCATGATCCTGACGCTGTTTCTCGTGCCCTGCCTCTATCTCATCGTGCACAATGCAGGCCGATTCCTGTCGATCTTCTTGCTCGGAAATGACACGCAGGAGAACCGTCCCTCTGATTGAATGCACGGTCTGACTTCTCGGACGCCGCCGACGTCCGAGGTTCGCAATTTTGATCCCGGTGTCATAATCTCGATACATAATTACCGATAATGGATTACCGGATAACGGTTCGCGCCCACCGTGTCGACTGCTAATACGCTTTTACTGCTTGGCGGCCTGCTGCTGTTTCTGAGTGTGCTCGGAAGCACCCTGTCCGCGCGCCTCGGCTTCCCGCTGCTGCTGATCTTCCTGATCCTCGGGATGCTCGCCGGCGTCGACGGCCCGATCGGTATCGACTTCGACAACTTCGACGCCGCGTTCCTGATCGGCAATCTCGCGCTCGCGATCATCCTGCTCGACGGCGGTCTCGGCACCCGGATCTCGACCTTCCGCGTCGCGCTGTGGCCGGCCGCGACGCTTGCGACCTGGGGCGTCGTCGTCACGGTCGGCTTGCTCGGCGCCTTCGTGACCTGGCTGCTCGACGTCGACTGGCGCTACGGCCTGCTGCTCGCCGCGATCGTCGGATCGACCGATGCGGCCGCGGTGTTCAACGTGTTGCGGCACAGCGGCGTGCGCCTGAACGAACGCGTCGGATCGACGCTCGAGATCGAATCCGGCACCAACGACCCGATGGCGATCTTTCTGGTCATCATGCTGATCGAGCTGTTGATGAATGACGGCGAGACCGGCCTGCCCTACATGCTGCTGATGCTGGTACAGCAACTCGGCATCGGCGCGGCCGCCGGCCTGCTCGGCGGGTGGGCGCTCGCGCGCATGGTCAGCCGACTGCATCTCCCCGAGGGCCTCTACGCGCTTATGATCGCCTCCGGCGGTCTGACGATCTTCGCGGCGACGAACTACGTCGGCGGCAGCGGCTTCCTCGCGATCTATCTCGCCGGACTCGTGATCGGCAACCAGCGCAGCCAGGCGACCGAGCACGTGATGCGGGTCACGGACGGCCTCGCGTGGCTGGCCCAGGCCGGCATGTTCCTGATCCTCGGCATGCTCGTGACGCCGTCGCAACTGCTCGACAGCGCCGGCTACGCGCTCGCGATCGCGTTCTTCCTGATGCTGGTCGCGCGGCCGGTCGCGGTCCTGACCTGCCTCGCGCCGTTCCGCTTTCCGCTACGCGAGATCGGCTATGTCTCGTGGGTCGGATTGCGCGGCGCGGTGCCGATCGTACTCGCGATGTTCCCGGTCATCGCCGGCGTCCCCGAGTCGCAGTTGCTGTTCGAGGTCACGTTCGCGGTCGTGCTGGTATCCCTGCTGATCCAGGGCACCAGCGTACCGGCGATGGCGCGCCTGCTGCGCCTCGTGATCCCGCACCGCGCCGAACCCCGGGATCAGAAGGAGATTTGGATCAGCCGGGACGCGATGCTCGAGCTGGTCGCGTTCCGGATCGAACCCTATTCACAGGCGATCGGACGAACGCTCTCGACGCTGCGTGGTCTCGACGGCCGGGCGATACAGTGCGTCGTGCTGATACGCAAGGGCGAACGGGTCACGCCTGCGGCCGACCTTTCGATGGAGGTCCTGGACGAGGTCTGGCTGCTCACCGAACCGGAGGACGTCGAACACCTCGCGGCGTTCTTCTCGCAGCAGGACCAGCAGGGACAACTGGCCTCGCGCAACTTCTTCGGCGAGTTCACGCTGAATCCCGATTCCCCTGCCGCGGACCTCGCCCGCGCCTACGGACTCGAGTTGTCCGGGTCGGAGCTGAAAGGCACGATCGGCGCACTCGTTACCAGGCGTCTCGGACGCCGCCCGGTCGTCGGCGACCGGGTCTCGATCGGCACGCTGCGGCTCGCGGTCCGCAAAATCGAAGCCGGGCGGATCACCCAGCTCGGCCTCAAGCTCTCGAGCCTCTAGACCGAAGCCTGCCGCTGCACCCCCCGCCCGTGCGCCGCTGCCGATTCCCACGCGGAAACCCGCGCCGGCGCGTCGTCCCTGAACACGGACACATGCGGCGGTCGATCTGCCGCTTATGTGACGGTGTTCACGATTCCACCGGCCTCGTCGGTCGATTACCCGAATGAGGGGGAGGTGTCGCCTGGCGGCGCCAACCCCGGGCCGATCACCGAGTGGAGGACACAATAATGAGAAACAAACCGTCACACGAATTCGTCTGCCTGAACAAGGAAGACGAAAAATTACTCGAAGACCATAACCTGGAAGACCTGCTCGACACCCTCGACAGGAAGAACGCCCCGCTGCGTACCCAGAATGTGCGCAAGTCGATCGAGCATCACCTCGAGCGGCAGCGACTTAAGCAGCGCATCGCCGATTTCGACTGGACGGAACAGGACTTCTACGAAGAGCACTGAGACCGGGTCACCGGTCATGTCCGCCACCGGTCACAGGGACAGGTCGCCGGTGGGCCGAAACCCTCCTCCCGCCATACAGCACCCCAAATGGGCTTATGCCGCGCCGGTTGCTATAATCCGCGCTTTCGGCACCATTCCGCCCCGGTAGCTCAGATGGATAGAGCATCCCCCTCCTAAGGGGAAGGTCACACGTTCGAATCGTGTTCGGGGCGCCAGCCAGTTATACATAGCCTGTAACAATCCGGAAGAACCTGCTGTTCCGGTTGATAAAAATAATCCACTACGAACCTGTGACTCACACCCATGCAAAATCTCTGGAATGACGCCGAAGCCAGGCAATATCCATCCGACCTCGCACTGCGCGTCTATACCTCGCGACTGCTCGGACGCGACCCGACGCTGGTGCTGCACGGCGGCGGCAACACCTCGGTCAAGCTGAAGGCCGCCAACATCCTCGGCGAACAGGAGGACGTCCTGTACGTCAAGGGCAGCGGCTGGGACCTCGAGACCATCGAGGAGGCCGGCTTCTCGCCGGTGCGACTCAATCACCTGGTCGCGCTGGCCCGGTTGCCGGCGCTCAGCGACCCGGAGATGGTCAACGAGTTGCGTACCCACATGACGCTGGCAAGCGCGCCGACACCGTCGGTCGAGGCGATCCTGCACGCGATCATCCCACACAAGTACGTCGACCATACCCATGCCGACGCGGTCATCGCCGTCACGAACACCGCGAACGGCGAACAGCGCATCCGCGAGATCTATGGCGATGACGTCGTCGTGATCCCGTACGTGATGCCGGGATTCGATCTCGCCCGCCTGTGTGCCGAACGCTTCGCGGCCGATGCGAACGAGCGCACCATCGGCATGGTGCTGATGAATCACGGCATCTTTTCGTTCGGAGCGACCGCGAGGGAGTCCTATGACCGGATGATCGCGCTAGTCGCGCGCGCGGAGGAATACCTGAAGGTCGAAGGCGCCTGGAATCTGGTATACCCGCCCCCGACCACAGCCCCGGACACGGGGCGGCTGCGCGACGATATCGCCGCGCTGCGCCTCGCGATCTCGCGCGCCGCGGGTTTTCCGTTGTTGCTCGCGACCCGCCAGGACGCGCGCAGCCTGGCGTTCGCGTGCCGCGACGACGTCGCGGCGATCGCGGGACGCGGTCCCGCGACGCCTGATCACGTGATCCGCACCAAGCGAACGCCGCTGATCGGCCGCGACGTCGCCGCCTATATCGCCGCCTACGAGGCCTATTTCAACGAACTCGCGCCGCAGGCCCGCGACGAGAAGACCATGCTCGATCCGGCACCGCGCGTCGTGCTCGACCCGGCCTTCGGGGTCGGCGCCCTCGGGCGCAGCGCCCGCGACGCGGCGATCGTCACCGACATCTACGAGCACACGATCGATGTGATCCTGCGCGCCGAGGCTCTTGGTGGCTGGCAGGCGCTGCCTGCGCGGGACATCTTCGATGTCGAGTACTGGGACCTGGAACAGGCGAAGCTCGAGAAGGCCGGCAACCCGCCGGTGTTCGCCGGCGAGGTCGCGCTGGTCACCGGCGCCGCGTCCGGCATCG
>CAZJKV010000029.1:0-19740 GCA_964546765.1 uncultured Chromatiales bacterium | reverse complement strand
GCGGCGACCGCGGCCGCGGCCCAGGCCGGTGCCGTGCGCCCGAAACGGACACAGAGGGACGGCAGGCCCGCCCCCAGAAAGGGAAGTAGCGCAATCAACAACAGGTTCATGGCAGTGCGGCAGTGTCCGTTGGGTGTCCGGCGTCCGTTCCGACGATCAGCGCCACATGGTAACACGGAATCCGGCCGCGGCTGATGCGGCGCCCGCGGGCGCGTACGCGAACTTGCGATCGCGGTCACGCTCGCATGACAATGTCGCCTTTCAATAGTCCGGAGTGAAAGATGATCCCGGGTGTCCACCGCTCGTTAAGCAGTGCCGGGCGAGTCGCGTATCTGTCGCTTGCGATCGGCATGTTCGTGCCCGGGGCGAGCGGCGATGTCGAAGCCCGCGAGCGAACGACGTTCACGACCACTGACCAGAATCCCCTGATCCAGATCTACACCATGCCCTGGCCGACGGCGCCGGTCCGCCCCGCGTCCGGTGCATGGGCCGTCGGCTGGAACGTCGACGTCGCGAACAACGCGCTCAGCAGGGATGGGAGCGGCGGCGAGCGTGTAATCCTCGACGGCGAAACCTGGCGCGGCAGCCTGGCGCTTGCCTATGGCGTGTCGGAACGCTTCGAGGCCGGCGTGCTCATCCCGCTGGTGTCCCACCAGTCCGGGATCTTCGACGGTTTCATCAGGAACTGGCATGATCGCTTCGGACTATCGAACGCCCGGCGCGACACGTTCGAAGACTACTCGCTCGAATATGCCTATCTCGAAGGGGACAGCGCCCTCCTGCGCGTCAGCGCGCCCGGCAGCGGAATCGGCGATGTCCGCCTGAGCGGTACATGGAGTTTGCGCGGCGACGGCCGCGACCAGCGCGTGTTGCTGTTGCGCGCCGGCGTCAAGCTGCCGACCGGCAGCGCGTCGCGCCTGCACGGCAGCGGCGGTACGGATCTCTCGCTGCAGCTGCTGTCGACCGATGCGCGGACACTGTCCGCACTGGAGACGACGCTGTCATGGATGGCCGGCGTCCTCAGACTCGGTCCCGGCGACGTGCTCGAGGATCTCCGTCGCGATCATGTGCTGATCGCCTCGCTCGGTGTGGCGCGTCCCGTCTGGCGCAATCTGACGCTGAAGGCGCAGTTCGATGCGCATGGCCCGTTCTATGACAGCGGCATCGACATCCTCGGTTCGCGCACGATCCAGCTCGTCGTCGGCGCGGGCATCGAACTGGCACAGGGGACAGTCGATATCGGACTCACCGAGAACCTGTTTACCGATACGACGCCCGATTTTGGCATACACTTCGCATGGCATTTGTTGCTATAATCGCCCGTTGTTTTAACCGGGTACCGTATTGATACAGGCTGTTATGCGATTCCTGCCCCGCCGACTCGATGCCCTCGCCCTGATCACGGTCCTGGCGCTGCTGCCGTCTTCTCCGTCGCTCGCTGCTGCGTGGGCAGCGACAGCTCCTGTACCCGGTCCGTCGGCGTTGCTGCTGTCACCGTCGTCACTGATGACCGCATCCGCCGTCGCGAACGACCTGACCCTCAGCCAGGAGAGCGTGCCGCGACTGCCCGGGGACTCGCCGCGGCCGCCCAGCCTTGCGACCGGCATCGAGATCCCGGGGGAACCCGATTGGGACGGCATCAAGAAGGACACTTACTACTTTCTGTACAGCCAGTTCTTCGTCATCGGCGTCCTGTACATGATGCCGGAGGACCTCTCCGGCTGGTCCGATGAACAGAAGGATGACTTTCGGTTCACCAAGTGGCGCGACAACGTCCGGGACATCGTCTGGGATTCCGATCGCTGGTGGATCAATTACATCCTGCATCCCTACTGGGGCGGCGCATATTATGTGCGCGCAAGGGAACGGGGATTCGGCGAGGACGAGGCCTTCTGGTACGCAGTGCTGCTGTCCACGATCTACGAGTATGGCGCGGAGGCGTTATTCGAGACGCCGTCGGTGCAGGACATGATTGTGACGCCGGGACTGGGTTTCTTCGTCGGCAAGTATTTCATGGGCGTGCGGGAAGACCTCCGCGCCCGGGTTCGCGCCGGTCACGATCTCGGGGCGGGTGAGCGGGCGATTCTGTTCGCGACCGACCCGCTGGGCGCCGTCAACAAGGCCTTCGACCGCCTGTTCGGTATCCAGGGGGACTATGGTTTTTCGCCGTTCGTCGTGGTCCCGATGGGCGAGGTCAGCTTGTATCCGGGCGACGCCGACGAGCGTCCGCAGACCGCGCACGCCGACCTGGTCGTGCCCGGGATTCAGTTCAACCTGCGCTGGTGACCAGTGCCGCCTGACGTCGCCTGATTAAGCGTGTATGCTTGATGTACCGCGACTTCCATCGGATTCAGACGCCAGGAGGGTCCGCATCATGTCCGCCACCCGGATGTTGCTTGCCGCGTCGCTGAGCCTGTCCCTGTTCGGTCATGGCGGCGCCGTCAAGGCCGGTGACCTGCAGATCGGCGCGATCGCCCCTGACTTCCAGCTCAGCGACCAGCACGGCCGGGAGCATCGCCTGTCGGACTACCAGGGCCAGTGGGTGTTGCTGTATTTCTACCCGAAGGACGATACCCCGGGCTGCACCGAGCAGGCGTGCCGCTTCCGCGACGACATCGCGTATTTCCATTCAATCGGCGCCCGGGTATTCGGTGTCAGCGTCGACAGCGTCGAGAGTCACGCCGCGTTCGCCGAGAAGCATGGACTGCCGTTCCCGCTGCTGTCCGATGCCGGCGGATCCACCGCGAAGGCCTACGGGTCCCTGCGCAACTTTGGCCTGTTCAAGGTCGCGCATCGCCACACCTTCATCATCGATCCCGACGGCAGGATCGCGAAGATCTATCGCAAGGTCTCGCCCGCCACCCACAGCGCCGAAGTGATCGAGGACCTGACGGACATGCTGCGCACGCACCCGGCGTCGTCTTAAGCGGTGCCCGACGGGTATTGAGTCAAAAAACCGTCGCCCACGATACAGCTGCGCGAAGTGTTCAGAATCATTGGCCCTGGTCGATAATTCGGGTAACCAGGAGTACGACAGATGATCACGATTTCGACTGAATTCAATGAACCGGTGCCGGACTGGGACGTCGCCCTCGAGGCCCTGTTCCTGGAGCAGCACCGGATGCTCGGCCGGCCGCTCGCGCTCGGCGACTTCCAGCGCCTGTCCCGTGAGTACGCGATCCGTTTCGATGACCTGATGGCCACGCTGTTCGAACTGGTGATTCAGGGCCAGTGGGCGTATCACGACGAGCAGGGCGTGCCGGTGGCGATCGATCGGGAACGCTACGACCAGCTGAAACGCAACGGTCGCGTCGAAATCGCGGATGTCCGGGAATTCACCGGGGACTGGCGGGCGCTCGACTGAGCCGAAGCGATGTCGCGCTTTGACCTGATATTCACCGGGGAACTGATCGACGGCTGCGAACCGGCGCAGGTCCGGCGCGACCTCGAGCGCCTGTTCAAGACCGATGCCGCGGCGATCTCCCGGCTCTTCACCGGCATGCCCGTCGTCATCAAGAAAGACATCGACGAGCAGACCGCGAAGCGCTATCGCGCAGCGCTGCAGCAGGTCGGGGCGCTATGCCAGGTCAGACCGGCCGCCGGGACCGATGCGCAAGAAGGCGCAGCGGGGCAGGGCGTAACCACCGTAGCCCCCGCCTCGAGTCTCACTAGCGCCGCGATCCTGCCCCCGGGGTCGATCCTGACCGAGTCGCGCATGATTGCGCCGCCTGCCTTCGATTTCACGGGCCTGAGCGTCGCTCCGCCCGGTGAGACGCTGGTCGAGCGAGCACAGCTCGCGCCCGCGCCGCCGCCCGCGCCTGGCGCCTACCAGGTTGCACCGGCCGGAACAGACCTGGTAGAGCCGCGCCGGATCACGCCGGCCCCGCTCCCAGACATCAGCGCGCTGACGATGGCGCCGCCGGGCACCACGGTCCTCACCGCCGACGAACGCGACAGGCCGCCCCCGCCGCCCCCGCCCGATCCGGGCGACCTCTCCCTCGCCGACTGACAGGCACAACAGCAGACCTTCCGGTTTCCATTGGTGTCCAGGGTGATAGAATTCCCGGGTGCCAGTGGGTCTGATTCCGTGCTCGCAAGGAGGAACTCATGACGATGCCGAGGGTGTTCTGCGCGTTGCTGATTGGTCTGGTGGCCCTGCCGTTGCAGGCCGCTGTGATCGCCGATGATGTCGAGTACGAAGCGGGCGGCGCCCGCATGATCGGTTACCTAGCCTGGGACGACCGCTTTAGCGGCCCCCGGCCGGGCGTGCTGGTCGTTCATGAGTGGTGGGGACTGAACGATTACGCGCGGTCGCGCGCGCGCCAGCTCGCGGAACTCGGTTACACCGCGCTCGCGGTCGACATGTACGGCGACGGCCGCCAGGCAAACCACCCGGAGCAGGCCGGGGCGCTGGCCGAGGAGGCCAACAGCCGCTGGAACGACACGAAGGCGCGGTTCACCGCAGCGCTCGACTTGCTGCGCAATCATGAGACCACCGACCGGGCCCGGACCGCTGCGATCGGCTATTGCTTCGGAGGTGGAATCGTCTTGAACATGGCGCGAGAAGGTATTGATATAGATGGAGTAGTTAGCTTCCATGGCGCGCTCACAGGGCAAACCCGGGCACAGCCTGGCGCGGTCGATGCACGGATCCTCGTACTGCATGGCGCGGAGGACCGCTTCATTTCCAGTGAAGAGGTCGAGGCCTTCGTCGCGGAGATGGATACGGCCGGGGCCGACTACCGCTTCATCGCCTATCCCGGCGCGATGCACGGGTTCACGAATCCCGATGCGGACCGCTTCGGCGCGGACTTCGGCATACCGCTCGCGTATCATGCCGAGGCCGACCGCGCGTCGTGGCGCGAGATGCAGGCATTCTTCGACAAGATCTTCACGGACTGAAGTGGGCTGCAGGCGCATTTTGAGGCGCGGGGGCAGATTTTAAGGACAGGGGGTTGATTTGCCGCTCGATATGCCGATAGTCTTGGTACCGTCTTTGCCGGATCGCGACGTCTGCGATGCAATCGACAGTTATCACCTGTTTTGCAGGTTAATTATAGATCCGGATGACAAGGGCCTGATCTTCAAGAACTGAAGCTCGGCAATCTGACGGGGTGGATCCCCAGGACGCATGCAGACAATACTGGTACTGAACTCCAAGGGTGGCTGCGGGAAATCCACGATCGCGGTGAATCTCGCCAGTTACTACGCCTCCTGCGGGCTGAAGGCGACGCTCGTCGACTACGATCCACAGGGCTCCAGTCTGCAATGGCTGCACCTGCGTTCCCCCGAGATGCCGCAGATCCACGGAGTCAACGCCTGCCGGACCCGTAGCGGAATTACCCGTACCTGGCAAATGCGTCCGCCCATCGACACCGATCACGTAATCATCGACGCACCGGCCGGTACAACGGGCGGCGCGCTCCAGGAGATGCTGCGCCGCACCAACGTGATCGTGATCCCGGTCACACCGTCGCCGATCGATATCCATGCGACCTCGGATTTCATTCGTGAGTTGCTGCTGATCGGGAAGGTGCGGGCGCGCGGTATCCATGTCGGCGTAATCGCGAATCGCGTCCGGCGCGACGGGCCGCACTACGAATCGCTGAAACGTTTTCTCGGCACCCTGAACATCCCGTTCATCACCTCGCTGACCGATTCCGACCACTATATCTGCGCCGTGGAATCGGGCCTGGGCATACATGAACTCGGGGAACGGGAGACGGGAATGGAACGGGAGCAGTGGTTTCCGCTGATTCGGTGGCTCGCGAACCCGGAGCGGGATCCTGCACAGACCGGGACGCGTCCGATACTCAACGTGATCAGCGGCGCCGGTCAATAGCAGGACAAAAGGCCCGTTCCGGGCCGCGAGCGCGTGCCTCAGTGCTCGAAGTTGTCCAGGACGTCGTAGAGCGTGTGTCCGCCCTGATCGTCATCCACGCCGTCGAAATCCATGTCAAAGTCGTAACGCAACTCATCGTTGCGTGACGACCGCGACGACATCGGGCGAATACCCGCATCGAAGAGCGTGTCTAGGTCGAGTTCCTCGATCTCGCCGTCGCGATACTCGATCTCGACGGCATCCTCGTCGACATCGACGTCAATGATCCTGAGCTCCCTGCCGTCGGATGTCCTGTACCACTGACCGGTCCTGATGCCCGGCAACCTGGCGGTTCTGATCATGGTGGACCTCCTCGTGAAAGGCGGAATTACCTGGCTTCTTCCTTTGAACTGAGCGCGAATTCGTGAGTTACGTGGTTGTTTTTCAGCTTATCCTGGTTCTCCTGGTTGATCCGCTCATACACCTCCTTGCGGTGTATGCTGACGTCCTTCGGAGCCTGGATGCCGATACGTGCCTGACTGTTTCTGATAGAGCAAATGGTGATCGTGATGTCGTCGCCGATCATAAAGGTCTCGCCTACGCGTCTGGTCAGAATCAGCATGTCCTCATCCTCGAGTTTGCACCACGCTTCGGCATCGTGCCTGGCCGGGCGGGTGGCTTCATATGTCTCACACACCTACGGGATCCGGCGGATTCCGTCTTATCGGCGGTATGACTCAAGCCTTACCATGACGATAGGGATTGCAGCGAGAATTGACAATTCCACAATTGGGGTATTTGAGATGGTGATTCGTTCAGGCCTATCGGGACCTGGACGGCGCCGATGACTTATCGCTGGTTGAACAACATCATGGCCTCCACGAGGGTATGGACGTGGAGCTTTTGGTAAATGTTCTTAAGGTGGGTGCGAACGGTCTCGTAACTGATATGCAGTTCTTCCGCGACTTTTTTGGTGGTATATCCGCGCTTGATGAATTCGAGGATCTGGATCTCGCGCTTGGTCAGTTCGTCGAACTTGGTCTTGCGGGAATTCTGAATCGAGGGATGGAAGGTCTCCAGCACGCGTTTTGCGATCACGCGGGACATCGGGGCGCCGCCGTCGACGACCTCGCGAATCGCAGACTCAATTTCGGGCAGGGAGGTCGAACCCTTGATGATGTAGCCGACGGCGCCTGCCTGCAGCGCCGAGAACAGGTGGGCATCGTCGTCATAGACAGTGAGCACCAGAAATTCTGTGGGGCAGCCCTGGGATGACACACGGTTGATGACCTCGACGCCGGAAATGTCGGGCAGCTCGATGTCGATCAGCGTGACGTCCGGATTTTGCCGCGCAATCTCCTTGCAGGCCTCCTTGCCGTGGGAATACTGACCGACGACATTGATGCCCGGCGAATTGGTCAGCAGTTGTCCGAGTTCGTCGAGGTAGCGCTTGTTGTCTTCGACGATGGCGACTTCAATGGGGCGAGAGTTTTTCATCACAGTAGGCATAGTTTAATGCATGCCCGTTCCCTGTAATCGATCAGGGACCGGGGAGGCGAGAGTATTAATTCCCGGTAAAGGCGCCTGACCGGGCGTATGCGACAGTCCGTCAGTGATCACGTCAGTATTTCCCCCACTTACCGTAATGCAGTTGTGACGGTGCGACAATACCTCAATTGGGGGAAGAAGGTTTTAGCGACAGCCGCATCAGCACCTGTGTGCCTGCGCCCGGTTGTGAGGCGATCTGCAGATCGCCGCCCTGTTCACGCAGGCGGCGTTTCATGTTGTTGAGACCGTGACCTTCCTCGCTGCTCAACGCGGGGTCTATGCCGACACCATCATCGGTGATCGCGATCTGCAGGCCGCCGTCGCTGAGCGCCAGGGTGGAATGAACGCGATGCGCATGCGCGTGCTTGGCGATATTGATCAGCGCCTCGCGGAACACGCGATAGATCGCATGCTTGACCGCCGGCGTCGGCGCCGGCGCAGCGTGGTCCCTGAGATCGGCATCGAGATCGAAGGCGATATCGATATGCCCGAGCAAATCGTAGCCGAGGCGCCGCAGCGAGTTGGCGACGTCGTCCCATGTGTTCTGCCGGTCGTCGATCACCCACAGGAAATTGCGTAACTGACGTGAGGATTCCTCGGTATTGTTCCGGATTTGCTGCAGTTTTATGTGTACCTTTTCGGGATCGTTGAGGCAGCGTTCGGTGCCCTCGACGGCGATCGAGATGCTCGCGAGGTCGTTCAGCACCGTGTCGTGCAATTCCCGGTGCAGGCGCTCCTTCTCCATCCTCGAGTTGTATTCCAGCGCGAGGCGGTCATGGTAGAGGCGCTGGTTGTCGAGCGTCAGGATCAGCGCGAAGGGCAGCATCAGCGAAAACAGCGCATAGTTATTGACCAGGTTGCCCCCCTCCGGCCAGGGCAGCACGATTGAGATCATGAAGAAGGCCGAGACCAGGACCACGGCGATGAACATGATGCTGACCTGTTTCTTCATGAATTCGTCATCGGTGGTCAGCATCGAATGGGCAAAGCTGCCGGCCATAAGCAGGATCCACAGGATCAGAAATGGCAAGGTCGTCGCGAGCGCGATCACGCCGATCAGATACAGGCCCGAGATGCCTGCGGAGTAGAGGTAGAACACGACCGGGAGCCACGGAAACTGCTCCATGATGCGCTTGCTCTCCGGGAAGATCGTCGAAAAGTGCACGATGGAGATCTGTCCCGTACTGGCGACGAAGAACAGCGTAATCATGAGGCGCAGCAATTCAGGATCCAGGGCCAGTGGCCGATGCACGACCGGTGCGACGCTGACCAGGTACAGCGCGGTCGAACTCAGGAATATAGCGCAGAGAAATCCGGTCGTGCGCTTGTGATGGCGGTAGACCGAAATCGATGCAAAGATGTAGATCGCCGCGACGGTATAGATCAGGCTGAGGCGGGACATGATCTCGTCGAAGGGCATCCTGCCGATGTCGGCGAGCACCTCCCAGGCGGTGTCGGTATTGTCGACAAACTCGATGATCGCACCCTGCTGCCTGGTCAGGACGTCATGGATCCTGGCCTGGCTGTTCCACCAGTCCTGTTCCTGGGACGAGGTCGCGAAGGCCGGCAGCTTCCACATGTCGGTCTGACTGACCCGGACATCGCCGATTCGCGTGATCTGTATGCCTTCACGCACGGTGACGACCTCGGAGTCGATCAGCAGCGCAGGCGCCGACCACAACGCATAGACGCCGACGCCCGCCATGAAGATCGTGATCGCGGTCATCGCCGAGATCAGGGTCCATTCGGAGGGTCGGTAGCGCGACAGGTATATATTCACCCGTGAATATTTGCAGGAATAACAGCCTCCTGCAATAAGAATCCGCGACGCGGCCGGCGCACCGCCCGCCCCGATTGTGCTAGTGTAGGCTTGCACGGGCCATGATCATGGAGACCACGCGTGAGCGGTGAAAGTACCCTACAGGACACCATCGAGCAGAAGCTGGGGGCCGGCGTCGCCGGACTGCAGCATCTCGAGGTCATCAACGAGAGCCACCGCCACAACGTCCCGCCGGGATCGGAGTCGCACTTCAAGGTCGTGCTGGTCGGCGACGCCTTCGACGGCATGAAGCTGCTCGAGCGTCATCGCCTGGTCAATCGCCTGCTTGCGGACGAGCTGGCAGGCGGCGTCCACGCCCTTGCGATCCATGCCTGGACCCCGGACGAATGGCGGGCGCGGACCGGCGGCGCCCCGATGTCGCCGCCCTGCCTGGGCGGCGGCAAGGCGGATCGCGCCACCCGGGACCGGCGCTGAGGCCCGGTGGGTGGGCGGACAAATGAACCGAAACAATAGGGATGGACAAGGACGATGGCAGCAGATGTCGAGGAACTGACGGTCAATTACGCCGAAGGCGAGCAGCAACTCGTCAAGGAACTGGACAAGGTGATCCTGACCAGGGGCGCGTGGGCGACCGTGATCTACCGCTACCAGGATTGGGACAAGGCCAAGGCGGCCTTCGGCACCGACAAGTACACGATTCGCCGTTACCAGAAGCGGAACGGCGAATACTTCCAGAAATCGAAGTTCAATATCTCGAGCGCGGACCAGGCCACCAAGGTCATCGATGCCCTGCAGCGCTGGCTCGGCGCATCGTCCTGACGCCGCCGGAACGACGCCGGACCTGACCGCGTCCGATCAAGAAAGCACCCCGCCGTCCGATACAGAACGAGGACCAATATTCCTTTTCTTCATGGACTTGTAAAACCGGGGGCCTGACAGTAGATGAACGACCGGTTCGATCAAGACGCGCCGGCGGGACGCGCGCCACCGGGTGCCGGGGCCGCCAGCCCCGATGCCGTGACCCTCGGGCGATGCCTGACCGAGGCGCTCGGCTTCATCGAACAGCTGCATGGCAAGGTCACTGCAGCCCTCGAGGAGACGATCCAACACTTGTCCGCCGACGCAGACGCCGGTGAGGACGATCGTCAGCTGCTCGAGGAATTCCGCCTGCTCCAGCGCGACTCCCTGGCCCTGGGCAGCGCCTTTCAGTCACGATTTACCCGGCAGTACCGCGATGATGTACGCGCGGGTCAGGCCGGTGGCGTCGCATCCGTCGCCGCGCCCGCAGGAGCAGGCGGGTTTTCCCTGGTCGACGATCAGCAGCTGGAGGAATGGCTCGCGATCGACCGTCTGGTCGGCAAGATCGGCGACCGGCATGGCGACGAGATCAAGGCACTGACGCAGCGCTTCCAGCGCCTGGCGCCGGATTCCGGCGGCGCGTGCCCGCTGGGTCCGGACCGATTCTGCCAGGCCTTCAATGGCGCGCTAGAGTCGCTCGAGGTCGCCCCGAAGATGCGCATCCGCTGCTTCGAGTTGCTCTATCGGATCGTCGTCCCCGACATCGGCGAGTTCTATGCCCGGACCAACCGTTATCTGATCGAGCGCGGCATCCTCCCCGCGCTCCGCATCGAGGCGGTCGCGCAGACATCGGCACGCACGCGCCCGGAACGGCACAGAACGGCAACGGCCCCTCGGTCGCAGGCCGGGGCCGCGGAGGCAGCCTGGTCCGATGAGATCGAGAGCGGCGACGGCGACCCGGGCCCGGTCATCGCCGCCGGGGACGCGCCGACGCCGATCCAGGAACAGATGTTCATGGCGATGCAACACCTGCTGCGCGCCCACTACCGACAGGACGGCGCCGGCGACGAGGTCGTTGCCGCGCTGCCGGCCACACCGATGCTGATCGACACGCTGTCTATGCTGCAGCGTGACGACGGCATCGTCGGGCAGGCCGGCGAACTGATCCGGGGTGGCCTCAGGCAGCAGGTGACCGGGCATATCGCAGGCGGACGAGAAGATGCCGGCATCAACCGCATCGATGACGAGACCATCGATGTCATCAGCATGATCTTCGATTACATCCTCGACGATCGTTCGCTACCCGATTTCATGAAGGCCCTGATCGGACGCCTGCAGATCCCGGTGCTGAAGGTCGCGATCATCGATCGCGAATTCTTCAGCCGCAAGTCACACCCGGCGCGGCAACTCCTGAACGAACTCTCCCACGCCGGTGTGGGCTGGCGCGAGGAGAGTGAGGCGGCGATGGACCGGCTCTATCAGAAGATGGAGACGGTGGTCAGGCGGATCATCGATGAGTTCGACAACGAACTCTCGATCTTCGACGACGTGCTCCGGGAGTTTCGCGCCTATCTCGACGAGGAGGAGCGCGGTTTCAACGAGGCAAGGACCCGCCTGCTCGAGAGTGCGCAACAGAACGAAAGGCGGGAACGGCTCACGTTGCGGGTCGTGGAGACGCTCGCGAAGCGTCTCGTCGACCGGGATCTGCCCGCCGAACTCAGGGAGTACCTGCTCACTCCCTGGCGCGAGCGGGCGGTCGACGTCCTGTTGGCCGAGGGCGAGGACTCCGCCGCGGCAAGGGCGACATTCGAATTCCTCGACGACCTGCTATGGAGCCTCGAACCCAAGCCGGAGCCGGAGGCGCGCAAGCGTCTCGTCGGGATGCTGCCGGTCCTGCTGGAGACGCTGCGCGACGGACTGGGACAGGCCGGCTATGCCGGCGAGGACATGGAACGGGTCATACTCTCGCTGCAGGTGCGTCACTTCGAGTCCCTGAAGGCGAGCCGGCGCGCTGCGGTTCGGCCGGACCCGCCGCAGGTCGCCGCGCCGGTACGGCCGGACCAGGCACACGAGCAGGAGACAACGCACGGCGCGACGGGCGCTAACGATGTCGATCGCATGCTGGATGAAATCAGTCAGGATCTCGACGAAATATCTTCGATCGACATCGACCACCTCGCGAATTTCAGCGATGTGATCGAGCCGGAATCCGCAGGAGATCAGCGCGCCTTCGAACGCATGATCGAGGAGATGGGACTCGAGTTCGACCGCGACGAGGGCCCGCGCATGGACGACGAATTCACCGAACAGGTCCGGCGTCTGGAACCCGGCGACTGGGTCGAACTGACGGGCGAGGAAGGCGCGACGCTGCGCGGCAAGCTCGCGTGGAAGGGCGATGACTACAGCAGTTTTTCGTTCGTGAACCGCCAGTACAAGGTAGTCGCGGAGCGCCCATTCTATGTGCTGGCCGAGGAATTCAGACAAGGCAGGGCGCGCGTGATCGAAGACGTCGCATTGTTCGACAGGGCTGTCGACGGCGTAATCTCGGGCATCGTCCGGTTCGCGGCGGCCGCCGGAAGATAAGCGGTTTACTGGTTGATAAAAAAGAATTTTACCTGCATTATTCTTCCCTTCCTGCATGCAAGTCCTGCATGCAAGCGCCCGGCGCGCCGGGTGAAATTGTCGTAATTCCGGGAAAATGGTAATGTGTGCACACCTCGGCGCCGCCGGGCCGTTCTCGTGTATGATGACCCGCGAAGTGACCCTGACAAGGAGATAAGATAATGGGGGATAACAAAGAAGTGCTGGTTGTGGCATCCAAGATCAAGAACTACATCCGGTCGAAGTCCGACATGAACACATCGGCGAGCGTCTTCGACGTGCTTTCGGACAGGATCCGCGAAATGTGCGACAAGGCCATCGAGAATGCGCTCAGGGACGGCCGCAAGACAGTCAAGGACCGCGATATCGTCTGACGGTTCCGGGATCGACAGCGCTTGCGAACACGACGGCCAATTCGATTCATATCCTGCAACCGTGCAGATCAATCGCTGCGAGAACAGACAATCCGTGGTTTCCAGGAAGGGCAGTTATTCAAACGAAGACTTGATCGAGTGTGGACATGGCCGTCTTTTCGGGCCGGGCAACGCGCAATTGCCGTTGCCGCCGATGTTGATGTTCGATCGCATCACCGGAATCGACGACCGGGGCGGCAGGTTTGATAAGGGCCTGGTCGTCGCCGAACTCGACATCCACCCCGATCTATGGTTCTTCGAGTGCCACTTCGAAGGCGATCCGGTCATGCCGGGCTGCCTCGGCCTCGACGCCATGTGGCAACTGGTCGGATTCTTTCTGGGCTGGTACGGCGGAGAGGGGCACGGACGCGCGCTCGGCGCGAAAGAGATCAAGTTTTCCGGGCAGGTGACCCCTGACAAGCGCCTGGTGACCTATCGCATCGACCTGAAACGGATCATCACGCGCAGGCTGGTCATGGGCATCGCCGATGCAACACTGGAGTGCGATGGTGATCTGATCTACGCAGCGACCGACCTGCGCGTGGGACTGTTCACATCGATCAACCAGTTTCAGGGTTAGCTGACATGAAACGCGTCGTCATTACCGGTCTGGGCATCATCTCGAGCATCGGCAACGATGCGCGCGAGGTGACCTCATCCCTGATCGAGGGCCGCTCGGGCATCACCGCCAGCGCCGAATACGCCGAACTCGGCCTGCGCTCGCGCGTACACGGCCCGATCCGCCTGAATCCCGCCGACCATATCGACCGCAGGCTGATGCGTTTCATGGGCGACGCCGCGGCCTTCTGTTATCTCGCGTCCCGCCAGGCGATCGGTGATGCCGGCCTCGCGGACGAAGTCGTGTCGAATCCCCGCACGGGACTGGTGCTCGGTTCCGGCGGGGCGTCGAACCGCAATTTCCTCCAGGCAGCCGACGCGCTCAGGAATCGCGGCATCCGCGGCGTCGGTCCCTATATGGTCACCCGCACGATGGGCAGCACGACCTCGGCGAACGTCGCGACGGCGCTCAGGATCAAGGGCGTCAACTACTCGATCAGCTCTGCATGTTCGACCAGCGCGCATTGCATCGGGCACGCTGCTGAGCTGATCCAGTTCGGCAAGCAGGACGTCATGATCGCCGGCGGCGGCGAGGAAGTCGACTGGACCATGACCATGCTGTTCGACGGCATGAGCGCACTGTCGTCGAAGTACAACGACAACCCGGAGCGCGCCTCGCGTCCCTACGACGCCAATCGCGACGGCTTCGTGATCTCCGGCGGCGCCGGCATTGTCGTGCTCGAGTCGCTGGAGCACGCACAGGCGCGCGGCGCGCGCATCTATGCCGAGATCACCGGATACGGCGCGAATTCGGACGGGTCGGACATGGTCGCGCCGTCGGGCGAGGGCGCGGTGCGCTGCATGCGCCTGGCGCTATCGACCGTCGATGGTCCTGTCGACTACATCAACGCCCACGGCACAGGCACCCAGGCCGGGGATATCAAGGAACTCGACGCGGTCAAGGAGGTCTTCGGCGCGTCTGTCCCGCCGATCTCGTCGACCAAATCGCTGACCGGTCACGCCCTCGGCGCCGCCGGCGCCAACGAGGCAATCTATTGCCTGCTGATGATGCAGGACGACTTCATCGCCGCGTCGGCGAACGTCGACGATCCCGATCCCGCCGCGGAAGGTGTGCCGATCGTGACGAAACGCCGGGACAAGGCCGGCCTGAGACAGGTCATGAGCAACAGCTTCGGCTTCGGCGGCACCAACGCCACGCTGGTGATGCGGCGTCCTGTCGACTAGCCGCACCGTAGCGCCGCAACCGGCGCCGCGCAATGGAGGTCCAGTCCGATGGAGGACGGAGTTCCGGATACAGACGGCGAAGACCCGCACAGCGGCACCCGGTCGCCCGGCACGCAGGCGTTGCTCGACGACATCGAGCACAGCCTCGAGCGCTTCAATCTCGGTTTCGATATTGCCGCGCTCGATGTCCTCGTCAATGAAACAAGCCGCCCCCACGAGATCGAGGCCCTGAAGGACAGTCTCGGCGAACCCGTCACACTGCGCCTCTTCAGCATCGCCAACTCCAATTATTACGGCAAGCTGCGCTCCGGCAGGATCACCCGTTTCATAGACGTGGTCAAACATCTCGGCGCCGACACCACCCGCAGCATGGCCATCTTCATCGCGCTGTTGTCGCGCGCAGACAACCCGGAACTGAAGGAGATCCTCGCCCGCAGCTTCGCGACCGCGAAACTCGCGGAGATATTCGCGGACAGGCTCGGCATGAAGGCCGCCGATCGCGGCCTAGTCGGGCTCGCCGGCCTGTTCGTCGACATCGGGAAGGTCGTCATCGTATTGCACGCGGATGAACGCCACCTGACGCCGGATCCGGAATTCATCGAGAACTTCCACGCCATGATCGGCGGGATGGTGATCCGGAAATTCGAGCTGCCGGAGCGGCTCGCCGACCTCATCGGCCATCCCGATCTCGCCTTCGCCGGCCAGGATGGACTGGCGCCGTCGGCGGTCGTCAGTCTGGCGCAGGCGGTGACCGAACGCAGCTTCGCGCGGCACGGAAAACTGGTGGTCGAGTCCGCAATGCCCGATCCCGAACAGCTGCTGTACGCCCACACCATCGGCACCGCGCTCACCGCGCAATTCCAGGCTGCGGGACTGGCCGAATGGCTGCGCGTCATCGCGTCGGAGATGACGTCACAGGAACAATACCTCTACGAGAAGCGCAAGCGCGAACTGTTATAATGCGCGCATGACGCCCGCAATACTCGCCTCCAGGGTCCACAAGCGCTATTCCGGAGTTCACGCAGTCAAGGGGGTCGATCTGTCGATCGGGCAGGGGGAGTTTCTCGGCCTGCTCGGACCCAACGGCGCCGGTAAATCGACCCTGATCAACATCATCGCCGGTCTCACGCGCTCCGATTCGGGCTCGGTCTCGGTGATGGGGCACGACGTCGTCACTGACTACCGCGAGGCGAGGCGGCGCATCGGGGTCGTCCCCCAGGAGCTGGTCTTCGATGCGTTTTTCACTGTGCGCGAGGTGTTGCGCATACAGTCGGGCTATTTCGGACTCGGCGCCGGAAACGCGGACTGGATCGACCGCCTGCTGACGGAACTCAAGCTGACCGACAAGGCCGACGCGAACATGCGCACGTTGTCCGGCGGCATGAAACGCCGGGTCCTGATCGCGCAGGCGCTGGTGCACAAGCCTGCCGTGATCGTGCTCGACGAGCCGACCGCGGGCGTCGACATCGAGGTGCGCCGGCTGTTGTGGGACTTCATATCCAGCCTGCACGCGGAAGGGCACACCATCGTGCTGACCACGCATTACCTCGAGGAGGCGGAAGCGCTCTGCGAGCGGATCGCGATCCTGAATCACGGCGACATTATCGCCTGCGACAGCAAGCAGGCCCTGCTCGACAGCGAGCTGGGCAGGATACTGACGATCAGGATCGTCGCTGCCGCGCCGGTCGGTCCGCTGCCGCCGGAGGTCGAGGCGAAGGTCGTGAAGCGACAGGACAACATCCTCGAACTCGCTGTCGACAAGCACACCGATTCCATCGCGCGCCTCTTCTACGACCTGCAGCAGGCAGGGGTCGAGATCGTCGACCTGCACACCGAACGCGCGGATCTTGAGGACGTGTTCCTCAAGGTCGCGTATCAGAATCCCGTCGGGAAGCCGCGATGAGTCTGCGCGGATTCTATACGCTGTTCTACAAGGAGGTGCTGCGCTTCTACAAGGTCATCTTCCAGACCATCGTGGCGCCGGTGATTACGACCCTGCTGTACCTGCTGGTCTTCTCCCATGCGCTGGATCGCCATGTCACGGTCTTCGACGGCGTCGGCTATACCGCCTTCCTGGTGCCGGGGCTGGTCATGATGGCGGTGATACAGAACGCCTTCGCGAACAGTTCCTCGAGCCTGATCCAGTCGAAGGTCACCGGCAATATCGTCTTCATCCTGCTCTCGCCGCTGTCCCATCTGGAATTCTTCCTTGCCTTCGTGCTGGCAGCGGTCGCGCGCGGTCTCGTCGTCGGGCTCGGTGTGTGGCTGTGCGCGCTGCCCTTCATCGACCTGCCGCTGCACAGCTTGCCGTTACTGCTTGCCTTCGCGCTGCTCGGCAGCGCCGTGCTCGGCACGATGGGGATACTCGCCGGGATCTGGGCCGAGAAGTTCGATCAACTCGCCGGATTCCAGAACTTCGTGATCATGCCGCTGTCGTTCCTGAGCGGGGTATTCTATTCGATCCAATCACTCCCCGGAATCTGGCAGGATCTGTCGCGCGTCAATCCCTTTTTCTACATGATCGACGGTTTCCGCTACGGCGTCTTCGGCCAGTCCGATGTCGACCCCGCCGTCAGTCTCGGCGTCGTGACGGCCGCCTTTCTCGCACTTTCCGCGCTGACGCTGTTCCTGATACGGCGCGGGTACCGGCTGCGCGACTGACCATGTCTCGCACCGCGGCTAAAGCTCTGCGCCGCGTCGGACGATGAATATCATGGGCGGCATGACTGAGATCGCCGCATCGAGGTCGCGCATGAAGCCTTGCCGGAGAATCGGATGATCCCTGTCGGTGCAGATCCGCTTCCGGAGTCGCGGGTCAGCCCGCACGACCTGGTCAAGGGCACGGTCCGGCTGGTCGTGCTGCCGGAGGTGTTCTCGCGCGTCGACAGGATGATCGAGGATCCGCACTTCTCGGGCGCCGAGCTCGCGACACTGATCGGTCAGGATCCGGTGCTTGCGGCGCGCCTGCTCAGGATCGCCAACAGCCCGTTCTACGGATTCCCTTCCGGCATCAATTCCCTGCCCCGCGCGATCACCGTCATCGGCAGGCGCGGCCTGCGCAATCTGATCCTCGCGATCGCGGCGAGCGACCTCTTCGCGCGCCTCGGCGGCGCCATGCCCGACCGGGATGAATTCTGGCGGCACAGCCTGTGCTGCGGCCTCACGGCCCGCCTGCTCGGCCTGCGCTGCGGTATATCGGAGGCAGAGGGCCTGTTCGCGGCCGGATTACTCCACGATATCGGTCAACTCGTGATCCTGGACAAACTGCCGGAGATGGGACGACAGATGCATCAGCGCGCGCGCGACGGCGTGGCGGCGTTGTATGCAGTGGAAAGGGAGGTGATGGGCTTCGACCATGCCGACGTCGGCGGCGAGCTGCTGCGCCAGTGGCGGTTGCCGGAGGAGGTCTGGCAGGCCGTTCACGATCACCATGCGCCGTTACGGTCCGAGCATGCGACGCTCGGCGCCGCGATCGTCCATGCCGCGGACCTGTTTGCCCATGAATTCCTCGCATCGCCGTTTCGCCCGCACGGCTCGCCGCTGTCCTTGATCGCACCGCCGGTGCGTGACCTGCTGGGGATCGACGAACGCACCCTCCGGGAGTTCGGCGAGGAAGTCATGTTGCAGATCGACGGCCTGTCAGAGACGATGCGCGCGGCCTGAGTCGTCGTATCGCCCGTATTGTCGCCCGCAGGTTCGATGGTTGCGTATTGCCGGTCACGCTATACTGTGGCGAGTTATATGACCCGCACCCATCGTACGCCGTCCCGTCACCTGCGCCCGTTGTTGGCGACGGTCCTGCTGGCGGCGCTGTCGCTGCTGGTCGCGCCGCACCGCGACGGGCTGGCCTCGATCCCCGACGTGGTTCCAGGCCTGATCGAGGAACAGCAGATCGCCCCCGGCAAGTTCCTGATCGCCAGCAATTCGATCCGGGATCCGAGGTTTCGGGAATCGGTGATACTGCTACTGAATCACGACGAGCAGGGCACGCTCGGACTCATCATCAATCGACCGACCCGCATCCCGGTGTCGGAGGTCTTCGACGAAGGGCTCCCCGGCCAGCTGTTTTTCGGCGGGCCGGTTCAGCCGACGGCCTTTTCGATGCTGGTCACGACCCCGAACGGCGCGGACGGGGAGACCGGGGAGGGGCAGGGCTTCGTGTTCGACGGACTCTATTTCATATTCGGGAACGACCGGGTCGCCGACCGGCTGTCGAGACTGGACGCGGGCGAGCAAGCGCGCGTCTATGCAGGTTATGCCGGCTGGGCCCCCGGGCAGCTCGACGCCGAGTTGCGCGACGGGGGCTGGCACCTGGCCGTGGCCGGTGCGGATTCGGTATTCGCGGAGGAAAGCGCCCGTGTCTGGGAGACCCTGATCCGCCAGTTCAGCGGGCGCTGGATCTGACTCAGCCTGGCAGGCGTCGGCCCAGCTCTCCGTATCGGCCGATCGACTACGCAAGATTCTCCGGATCACCGATGGCGCGCCCCGGGGCGGCAGGCTAGTCTGCGCGCATACCCGTCGCGCGGGCGGGAAATGCGCACAGCAGGCGGCCACGGAAGGCGCCATCGCGCCTCAGGGACGAGGCAGCGCCCGCGCGACGGGTTCCTCCCGACGCCCTCAGCAGATGCGCGGCAGCGGATCGTCCTCGAGTTCCCCGATCCAGCGTTCGCCGCCATGGTGTGTCGTCATGATGACGCCGGTGGCATCGTCACGGATCTCGCCGATGACGGCCGCCGCGGCGGACTCCGGCAAGGCGCGCCAGCGCGCCAGTGCGGTCGCGGCGTCGGTTGCGGCGACGACTGCGACGACGCGTCCCTCGCAGGCCAGGAACAGCGGGTCGTAACCGAGGATATCGCAGACGCTGCGTACCGGATCGCGTAGCGGGATCGCGGACTCCTGCAGGCGCACGCCGACGCGGCCGCCGGCGGCGATCTCGTGCATCACGGTCGCGAGGCCGCCGCGAGTCGGGTCGCGCA